>DASYFN010000096.1:0-32710 GCA_036498385.1 Klebsiella sp. | reverse complement strand
CGTCAGTGCCGCCGAAGTCGGTATGAAATGGGGCCAGGGCAATATGAAGCAAGGAATGCCGTGGGAGGATTATGTTGGAGCTTCATTGCCTGCCGATGCCCGCCTACCGCAGAACTTCAAAACCTTTGATTACTATGATGGCGCGACCAAAACAGCGGTGAGTGCTAAATCAATGGATACTCAGACAATGGCAAAGCTGGCTAATCCGAATCAGGTGTATAACTCGCTCAAAGGGAATATTGATGCGGCTGCAAAATTCAAAGAGTATGCACTCTCTGGCAGAGAATTAACTTCATCAATGATCTCTAAAAAAGAGATACAACTCGCTGTTCCTGCTAATACGACTAAAACCCAATGGACAGAAATAAACCGGGCCATCGAATATGGTAAAGCTCAGGGTATAAAAGTAACGGTAACACAGGTGAAATGATGAAATTTAATAAAGATCAAGACTATTGGGCTAATGCCTTTGTTACCAATGAGTTTTTGAATATTGAAACTTACTCAGGATTAGGTATGACGGGAAGAGATCCCTTGTTCCCATCCCATTTATTGTTACCTCATATTGATGATAAAAGTTTGGGGGAGGAGATCTTACAAGCATTGTTTGATAGCCGGACACTAACCGAACTTGCCGATCGTGTGGAATTTTTTGATCTTGAAAAAGGCAAAGAGCAATATGCCGCATGGACAGCAATGTTGATGGAAAAATACGGTTATAAAAGCAAACGTGCACTGTTTAAAAATATGAAAAAATGTGGTGTCCATCTGACAAATAATGTCATAACCATACGTCCTTCATTCCATGAAAAGCTGGAAGCTTGGAGCGGTGGCAAGATCAGTGAAGCTGATTATGTTGTACTTCCAGCAGACAGTTCACCTTCTGAAATCGGCGCAGGGCTACGGTTAGCACTCAGTCGCTGTAAAGGTTAATCAAACGCAAATCCCGGCCCTAAACAGGCCGGGATTTTACGTTGAGAATAACTCGCTGTCTGGCCTGGACGGGTTTGGCACTGGCTTCCAGAATAATGTCCAAGCTCAGGGTTCGCTGGTAAATAATACCAATCTTATCGATGAAAATGGCAAAATACTGAATCCGGCAACACCAGAGGAAATTAAGTATGCTTCTGATAAGCTTGTAACAGGTGAATTACCAGAAGGTGCCAATATCACTAAAGCTATTGTTGAAGGCTACCAGGATGGTGTAATGATCGCAGGGGCTTGGTATCTGGGACCAGCAGCATCAGTCGGTAAAGTGATTGCTGGCGGAGTTATCGCTGAGATAGCCAATGGAAGCTATCAATGGTTTGACCTGAGCCGTCCGGGCAATGAAAACAAAAGCTGGGATTACAAGAGCAGCGTCAGCTCCGGGATTTCGGGGATGCTTGCTCCGGGAAGAACAGTCTGGCAGAACGTTGGCATAGCGACTGGCAGCGCATTTTTCACCGATGGACCAAATACTGTTTCTCTTAGCAGTGCTGCCGCCGGAGCTTGGCTGGGTGGTAATTTTAGCGAGTATGCTCCTGGATTTGTAAGTTCGGTAACTGGAAAAGAAGCTCCGGGGTTTATTTTTGATGCAGTCGGTTCAATGGGCTCTGAGTTTTTAGGTGGATACACAAAAGAACTGATAAACAATCCAAATAAGCAAGATACCTCTGAAAGAGAAATTGGAGGTGATAAATGATTACTTACATCAAGCTACTAATATATTCTTGCTTTTTTTGTATCGCAGTTTGCGTTCTTCTTGGTGTAGGCGTGTCGTTGATTATTTTCCTGAAAGATGGATATTTCTTAATACCGGATGGACAAATAATCCGATCTGTAGTGTTTGGGTGTATAGCTGGTTCTGCGATTACACTGGCCACAATAGTATTTGATCTGATAGATAAGTTTAACGCACGTAAAAAACCTCCGTCAGACCCTGAGTGAGATTCACAACAATCTCAGTCTTTGCTGTGGGGATTGTTGTTGAGAATAACTCGCTCAGTGGATGGGAAAGTCTGCCGAAAGGACTGATTGACTATGGAGCTGCTGCACAGTCCTGGAATCAGTATGCGGAAGACAGCGGTATGTCAGCGGAAGATAAACAGGCAGGCCTGGATAAGTTGGCGAAAGGTGATATGCCTGATGGTGTAAATATCACTAAAGTGATAGTTGATGGCTATGTTGATGGTGCTCTGATAACCGGTGCCTGGTATATTGGCCCGGCAGCATCGGCAGGTAAAGTTGTGGGCGGTGCATTAATTGCAGAAATTGCGAACGGTACTTATCAGTGGTTTGACCTGAGCCAGCCGGGTAATGAAAACAAAAGCTGGGATTATAAAGGGAGTATATCTGCTGGAGTTACAGGTGCGCTGGCTCCGGGGCGTGGTATCTGGCAGAACGCTGGAATTGCTATAGGTGGCTCTATATTTAATGATGGGTTAAATAAAGGTTCTTTAGTTGGTACAGGTACCGGATGGGTGTTTGGTACAATAGTTGGCATAGTTGCACCACCTTTATTTGACCCTGTATTAGGTGCGGGTTCAGCCCCTATTGGCGATATTATTGGTGCAATAGGCGGAGAGTTTATAAGTAACGCCGTTAAGGATGAAGTTAATAAAAATGATAAGAAAAAATAAGCCCACAGTATGGTTATTGCTTCTAAGCATTGTGTATATAACTTTTTGCTGCTTAATTTTTTTCTCTCTGGCATTGGTAATTGTACAGTTAATTATTAGTCATAGAGTTGCTGTTGAGCAGTCAGATGTTAAATATGTTCTAGTTGCAAGTGTTATTGCAGGAACAGCCGCAGCTTTCAGATCATGGCTTTTTGCCAAAATAGATGAACGTAAAGCTCGCAAATCTCCGCCCTCCGATCCGGAATAACACTCTGAAATCCCGCCCTTATCTGGCGGGATCATTTTATCTGTCACTCAGCCAGCGGCCGTATTATCAGCAGCCCGTACTCAACGGTGACGGTCACCGACGCACCGGTCGCAAACCCGGCCTCTTCAAGCCAGTTGCCCTTAAGGTTAAGGGTGGGGCAGTGGCTGTATCTGGTGGTTATGTTATTACGATCTGCATGGCGAATACTGGTATAACCCACCTTTAACCGCCGCTGTGCTTTGGAAATGGTTGAATCTGCAATACAATCTTGCGCAGCCATAATTAACTACCTCGTATAGTTGGTTGTGGTGAGCGGTGTTAACGGGTTGCCGCCCGTTCTCACCGCGCTAAATCCCTTCCGGTTACTCTTCTTTAACCGTCTTTCTTGATGAGTCCCAGCGCCGTGACTGGTACTTGATGATCATGCTCTCCAGCACTTCCCGGACTATCGCCTGTTCGTGCTCCGGCAACTGACTGACAGCTTCAAACTGCAATGCCAGTGAGTCGTCCGGCCCACGTTCATGTTCATCAAACAGCAGGTAGTCGGTACTGACATGCAGCGTGGTGGCTATCTTCTTCAGTGCATCCAGGGAAGGCATCGCCTGCCCGCTCTCGTACTTCTTCCAACTGTTAACGTGCAGACCTATGGCGTCCGCCATCGCCTGCTGGGACAGACCAAGTTCCTTACGTAATGCGCTTAACCGAACAGGTAATGACATAGTGAGCAGATACCAGTGAGATGTCGTGCGCATAATATTACCTCCCCGAAAAAACAACACTTGCTAAATATACATCATGATGTTCTATAATAAAACATATAAATGGCCTGTCGTGTTTTTTTTACAGGAGGTGAGTGATGGCCGCATCCCGAAGTACGAGCTGGAGTATCTGAAGAAACATCTCAGCCTGCTGTCGCTGGTACAGTCGCAGGACCATAAGCTGAACGTCAGGGGCCGGACAGCTACGTCTGCCTGTGCCCGTTCCATACTGAGAAAACGTCTTCCTGCGCCATCACGCCATCCAGGGAGTTGTGGCACTGCTTCGGCTGTGGTGAAGCTCGGTTATTGACTGGCAGATGAAGACTACCGATCAGAGTCTGCGTGAGGCGGTCCAGTTCCTGAAAGCACGGCTGGCGGGCGCTTATGATGAGTTCCATCCGTCAGCCGGAAAAGCGGCATCTGCCACTACTTCCAGTCCTTACGTAATGCGCTTAACCGAACAGGTAATGACATAGTGAGCAGATACCAGTGAGATGTCGTGCGCACAATATTACCTCCCCGAAAAAACAACACTTATTGAATATACATCATGCTGTATTTTAATAAAACATAAAAATGGTCTTGACGTGCTTTTTACAGGAGTTGAGTGATGGCCCGCATCCCGAAGTACGAGCTGGAGTACCTGAAGAAAAACCTCAGCCTGCTGTCGCTGGTACAGTCGCAGGGCCATAAGCTGAAGCGCCAGGGGCCGGACAGCTACGTCTGCCTGTGTCCGTTCTATACGGAGAAAACGCCTTCCTGCGCCATCACGCCGTCCAGGGAGCAGTGGCACTGCTTCGGCTGTGGGGCGTCGGGCTCAGTCATTGACTGGCAGATGAAGAGTACCGGGCAGAGCCTGCGGGAGGCGGTTCAGTTCCTGAAGGCGCGGCTGGTATAGAATACGTACCGAACAAAATGCTTACTTCTTCGGCTGGTCGTTCTTCGGCCAGTCGTCATCGTCGTCCCACTTATCGTTAAAGTCGCGATGCGGTGGCAGATCCGGCTTATTGTTGAGAAATTTTTTGTGGTCGACGCGGGTAAGATCCTTAATCACGTTGATCATCACGCCCACTAAAAATACCAATACCAGGATCCACCAGTATTTCGATAGCCAATCCATGCGCTCTACCTCTTATCTATTGATGCCGTCAGGCGACCAGTTGCTCCATGATGCGTTGGTACATCCGTGCCAGCAACTGGAGGTCGGCAGCATTCACACACTCATTTATTTTATGGATGGTGGCATTGACTGGCCCCAGCTCAACCACCTGCGCGCCCATGCGTGCGATAAAACGCCCATCGGAAGTGCCGCCGTTAGTCAGCAACTGCGGTTTTATTTCATTATAGTGCTCAATAGCGTTAACCACCGCATCTACCAGCTTACCTCGGCGGGTCAGGAACGGCTGGCCGGAGAGCCACCAGTCGACGCTGTAGCGCAGCGCGTACTTCTCCAGCAGCGCCACGACGCGCGCTTTAATCATTTCGTCGGTCAGCTCGGTGCTAAAGCGGAAGTTGAACTGTACGAACATATCGCCGGGGATCACGTTGTTGCTGCCGGTCCCGGCCTGCACGTTGGCGATCTGCATACTGGTCGGTGGAAAGAATTCGTTGCCTTTATCCCACTCGATATTCACCAGCTCCGCCAGCATTGGCGCAGCGCGGTGTACCGGATTATCGGCGAGATGCGGATAGGCCACGTGTCCCTGCACGCCGTGAATAGTCAGGTTGCAGGTCAGCGAGCCGCGACGGCCGTTTTTCACCACATCGCCGACAACTTGGGTGCTGGAGGGTTCGCCGACCAGGCAATAATCCAGGCGCTCGTTGCGCGCCATCAGCGCTTCAACAACCTTAACGGTGCCGTTTTTAGCACTGGCCTCTTCATCCGAGGTGATCAGGAATGCCAGACGGCCTTCATGGTCCGGATACTGAGCGACAAAGCGCTCAGCGGCAACTACCATAGCAGCAAGAGAACCTTTCATATCCGCCGAGCCGCGGCCAAATAGCATGCCGTCGCGAATGGTGGGTTCAAAGGGGGGATTAATCCAGCGATCGGCGTCGCCCGGCGGGACGATATCGGTATGACCGGCAAACGCCAGCGTTTCCCCGCGCCCGCGCCAGGCCCAGAAGTTTTGAGTATCCCCGAAATCCATCGGTTCAACGGTAAAGCCAATCGCACGCAGACGTTCAATCATTAACGCCTGGCATCCCGCATCATCGGGGCTGAGGGAAGGGCGGCGAATAAGCTGCTGAGCCAGCTCAATGACCGGGCAAGACATAGACTACACCTCGTTAAACTGCTGATAACTTGATTCACTGAAACCCAGCAGCATAGGCTGACCTGGCGCGCAGAGCAATGGGCGTTTGATAATTGCTGGCATTTCCAGCATAAGTTTCGCCGCGGCATCAGCGTTATTGATACCAGCGCGGGCCATTTCGTCCAGCTTGCGCCAGGTGGTGCCACGGGTGTTAAGCAGCGCTTCCCAGCCGAGCTCGGCAATAAAGAGGTCTAATAATTCGCGGTTCAGACCATCGGCGCGGTAATCATGAAAGCGATATTCTATCTGATGCGCTTCCAGCCAGCGGCGGGCCTTTTTTATGGTGTCGCAGTTTTTTATCCCGTACATGGTAAGCATGATTAAACCTTTTCCGTTGAATTAAATGATTGGCTAAGAATCTTCCGAATATATAAGCCCTGAATAAATAATACGTGAATTACTTTAATAAATATCGTTTTTTCCCTGATATTTATTCAGGCTTACATGCTGTCTGTTTTTTGAGTGCTTATACCCGTCATACTTCAAGTGGCATGGGCTGATGGGCAAACGTTGCTAAATGTTGCTGCTGGTCACATTAAATTGCACAAATTAGGCTCATAGTACTTGCGAATGAAGGGGTATTTGGCAGGAGGTCGTTATAGTCATCAGAGCGATAGCATAAACAAGCTTTTAACCATCAATGGATTGGTATAAAATCACCCATAATAATAAGAGAGGCTATTATGATTGAACATGAACTGGGGAACTGGAAAGATTTTATCGAAGGTATGCTTCGTAAATAACTTTCCGCAATAAAAGCATGGCGATTCCACGGGCAGAATAATAATGCAGTTGAAGCGACCACATCAAAAGGCGACACCTCGGGTCGCCTTTTCTGTTGGCGAAAACATCGTCAGGACATGTCCTGATTATTGCGGCCGTTCCTTGAGCGGGAAGCGGCGGCGTACCAGCACGAAGAATAGCGGCACGAAGAAGATAGTCAGTACCGTGGCGGAGATCATCCCGCCCATGACTCCGGTGCCAACGGCATGCTGGCTTGCGGAACCTGCGCCAGTACTCGTGGCCATCGGTAGTACGCCGAAGATAAACGCCAGCGAGGTCATCAGGATTGGCCGCAGGCGCTGGCGGCAGGCGGAGAGCGTCGCGGTCAGTAAGTCTTCACCTTTCTGATTCAGCTCATTGGCAAATTCGACGATAAGAATGGCGTTCTTCGCCGACAGGCCGATAACCGTCAGCAGGCCCACCTGGAAATAGACATCGTTTTCCAGACCGCGCATCCAGGTTGCCAGCAGTGCGCCGATAACCCCCAGCGGCACCACCAGCATCACCGAGAACGGCACCGACCAGCTTTCGTACAGCGCCGCCAGGCAGAGGAACACCACCAGCAGCGAAATGGCGTACAGCGCCGGAGCCTGCGCCCCGGAGAGGCGCTCCTGATAAGACATCGCCGTCCATTCGAGGCCAAAGCCGCTCGGCAACTGCTGGGCCAGTTCCTCCATAAGCGTCATGGCGGTACCAGTACTAACGCCCGGCGCGGCTTCACCGACGATTTCTACCGCTGAGTAGCCGTTGTAGCGCTCCAGACGCGGCGAGCCGGTCTCCCAGCGCGAGGTGGCGAAGGCAGAGAAGGGCACCATCGTGCCGCTACTGTTGCGCACATACCACAGATTGATATCGTCCGGCAGCATGCGATACGGCGCTGCCGCCTGAACATAGACCTTCTTCACGCGGCCCCGGTCCATAAAGTCGTTGACGTAACTTGAACCCCACGCGGTCTGCAGCGTGTTGTTGATATCATCAATAGAGACGCCCAGCGCCTGCGCTTTACGCTGATCAATATCCACCTGTAACTGCGGGCTATCGTCGAGGCCATTATGGCGAACGCGGGTCAGATGGTTATTCCCGGCAGCCAGTTCCAGCAGGGTATCGCGGGCGGCCATTAGCGCTTCATGCCCGTTGCCCGCATGGTCCTCCAGCTCCATATCGAAACCGGCGGAACTGCCCAGCCCGCTGATCGCTGGCGGGCTGCTGGCAAAGACGCGAGCTTCCTTAATTTTGTTAAGCGCTTTGGTTGCGCGTTCGATGATGGCGAAAGATGAGCCGGTTGTGGGATCGCGTTGGTCCCAGTCCTTCAGGCGTACGAACATACGCGCCACGTTCTGACCGTTGCCGCCGGGGCCGGAGCCGATGGTCGCGAATACCGATTCGACGTTTTGTTTCTCATTTTTCAGAAAATAGTCTTCCGCCTGCTGTACCACCTTCAGGGTTTGTTGCTGGGTGGAACCGCCTGGCAATTGCACCGAGGTGGTAAACATCCCGCGATCTTCCAGCGGCAGGAAGGATGTCGGGAGATGCAGGAACAGAAATACCATCCCGCCCAGCAGCAGGACGTAGATCATTATCCAGCGCAGCGAACGATGAAGAATTTTGCCGACGGCGGATTCGTAGCGGCTGGCATTGCGGTGAAACATGCGGTTAAACCAGCCGAAGAAGCCCCGTTGTCCGTGGGTTTCTCCTTTATGAACCGGTTTTAGCAGCGTGGCGCACAGCGCTGGCGTCAGGATCATCGCCACCAGAACCGACAGCACCATCGCCGAGACGATGGTAATCGAGAACTGGCGATAGATCGCGCCGGTGGTGCCGCCGAAGAAGGCCATCGGCACAAATACCGCTGATAGCACCATGGCGATACCGACCAGCGCGCCCTGAATCTGCCCCATCGATTTTCGCGTCGCTTCACGCGGCGAGAGGCCTTCTTCGCTCATGATACGTTCGACGTTTTCCACCACCACGATGGCATCGTCCACCAGCAGGCCTATCGCCAGCACCACCGCGAACATGGTCAAGGTGTTGATGCTGTAGCCGCAGGCGTAGAGGACGGCAAAGGTACCCATCAGCACCACCGGTACGGCGATGGTAGGAATCAATGTGGCGCGGAAATTCTGCAGGAACAGATACATCACCAGGAACACCAGCGCGATGGCTTCAAGCAGCGTTTTCACGACATCGGTAATCGACGCTTTAACGAAAGAGGTGGTTTCGTAAGCGACTTTATATTCCAGACCGTGCGGGAAATATTGCGACAGCTCATTCAGGCGATCGATGACGCGTTCGGCGGTTGCCATTTCGTTTGCGCCAGAGGCCAGCTTAACCCCCAGACCGGATGCCGCCTGGCGGTTGTAGCGGCTGAGATAATCGTATTTTTCCGCCCCCATCTCGACAGTGGCGACATCGCCAAGGGTGACTTCCGAACCGTCCTGATTAACTCGCAGAGTGATATCGCGGAACTGCTGCGGGGTTTGTAACAGCGATTGCGAATTAATCGTCGCGTTCAGCGCCTGCTTATCTACCGACGGCGTGCCGCCCAACTGGCCGACAGCGATCTGCGCGTTCTGCGACGAAATAGCATTGGTGACGTCTTTTGCCGTCATCTGAAAGCTGTTAAGTCTGGCCGGATCGAGCCAGATACGCATTGAGTACTGGGAACCGTAGGCGTCAATATCACCGACGCCGTTCACCCGGCTCAGCGGATCCTGAATATTACTGGCGACGTAGTCAGCGATATCCTGTTTATCCATACTGCCATCGGTAGAAACGAAGGCGATCGTCAGAATATTGGTATCCCCGGTTTTGCGTACCGTTACGCCCTGGTTTTGTACGGCCTGCGGGAGTTTGCGCATCGCCGATTGCAGCTGGTTTTGCACCTGCTGGACGGCTTCGTCCGGGTCGGTACCGGCGGTAAAGCTCAGCATCACGCTTGCTTGTCCGCTGCCACTACTCTGCGATGACATGTACATCAGATTATCGAGGCCGGTCATATTTTGCTCGATAACCTGGGTAACGGTATTTTCCAGCGTTTGGGCTGAGGCGCCTGGATAGTTTGCTGTGATACGCACATTCGGTGGGGCAAGGTCGGGATATTGCTCAACGGGAAGCGACAAAATTGCGAGCGTACCGGTCAGGCATAAAAGAATTGCCAGAACCCACGCAAAAATGGGGCGATCGATAAAAAAATTCGCCATCAGAATCAGGACCTCATTTTGCACATTTTTTTGTATTGCACAGCCTGTGACACTCTAGCGGCAAGCTTTCTGGCAATCGTGGAGAAAATAAGGAGATAGTGTAATTTATCATGTGCCTTTTATGGCAGCGTAAAGAACCGTCCTTCTCTCTGTCGACGTTCCCCTTTCTGCGTGTCACCACAGTAGCACAAACGCAACCCATTATTGCTTAGCTAAATAAAACGTAATTTCATTTAAATCAAAAAAATTGATCTACCTCGAGTTATCACCAAAAAATCGGCAACCTGTGCAAATGCACATTGTTCCTGCACCACCTTGTCGGGTAATAGATAGGCATGCGAATTGAGGGGTTATTCACCACGAAGGCAGAAGGATGTTATGAACCACTTTATTTTAAGCGATAGTCATAAGTGCATCGGATGCAGGGCTTGTGAAGTTGCCTGTGTCATGGCGCATAACGATGAGCAGCATGTATTGACCTCGCAGCGTTTTCTGCCGCGTATTACGGTTATCAAAAGCGAACAAAAACGTAACGCCGTAACATGTCACCATTGTGAGGGGGCGCCATGCGCCCGCAGTTGTCCAAATGATGCAATCAGCCAGCTTAACGGCAGCGTTCAGGTGAATCAGGCGAAATGCATCGGCTGTAAATCTTGTATGGTTGCCTGCCCGTTTGGCGTGATGCAAATCGTCCTGACTCCCATACAGAAAGAGGGCGGAGTCAAAGCGACGGCGCACAAATGTGATTTGTGCAATGGTCGCGAAGAGGGGCCAGCCTGTGTGCAAAACTGTCCGGCCGATGCGCTGCAACTGGCGACGGACAGCACGCTGCTGAATCTGGCGAAACAGCGGCGTCAGCGCGCGGCGCGTCTGGGTCACTCCAGCGCGGTGGTGTCGCCGTGTTCCGCCGGAAAAGTCGCCCGAATGGACGCGACGCCGCCGCGTGGCGAACCCGATAAGCTATCTGCTGAAGCGCGTAAGACTCACTTTGGCGAAATTTATCTCCCGTTCAGCGCCGGACAGGCCAACCGCGAGGCGGAACGCTGTCTGGAGTGCGGCGAACACAGCATTTGTGAATGGACCTGTCCGCTGCATAACCACATTCCGCAGTGGATCGCGCGGGTGAAAGAAGGGGATATCGCCGCCGCCGTTGAGCTTTCTCATCAGACCAACTGCCTGCCGGAAATTACCGGCCGCGTCTGCCCGCAGGATCGTCTGTGCGAAGGGGCCTGTACGCTGCGGGATGAGCATGGTTCAGTGACTATCGGCAATATTGAACGCTATATTTCCGATCAGGCGCTGGCCAACGGCTGGCGGCCGGATCTTTCACGGGTCGTTGAAAGCGGCAAGCGAGTGGCGATTATCGGCGCGGGGCCTGCGGGGCTAGCCTGTGCCGACCGTCTGGTGCGCAACGGTGTGCGCCCGGTTGTGTTTGACCGCCATCCGGAAATCGGTGGTCTGCTGACCTTTGGTATCCCGGCCTTTAAGCTGGATAAATCTCTGCTTGCCCGGCGGCGTGAAATTTTCACCCAGATGGGGGTGCGTTTTGAGCTTAACTGTGAGATAGGCAAAGATATCCCGCTGACCACGCTGCTTGACGATTACGATGCGGTATTTATTGGTACCGGAACCTATCGCTCCATGAAAGCGGATCTACCCAATGAAGACGCGCCCGGCGTATACGATGCGCTGCCGTTCCTGATCGCCAACACTAAACAGGTGATGGGGCTTCTGGAACTGCCGGAAGAGCCTTACGTCAACACCGTGGGGCTGAACGTCGTGGTGCTCGGCGGCGGCGATACGGCGATGGACTGTGTGCGTACTGCGCTGCGCCATGGCGCGAAGCAGGTAACCTGCGCCTATCGTCGCGATGAAGCCAATATGCCCGGTTCGAAGAAAGAGGTTAAAAACGCGCGCGAAGAGGGGGCGCTATTTGAATTTAATGTCCAGCCGGTCACTCTGGAACTGGATGAAGAGGGGCGCGTCAATGGTGTGCGCTTCCTGCGCACCCAGCTTGGCGCGCCGGATGCTCAGGGTCGTCGCAGCCCGTCACCCATCCCGGGGAGCGAGTTCGTCATGCCCGCTGATGCGGTGATCATGGCTTTTGGTTTCCATCCGCACGGTATGCCGTGGCTGGAATCCGTCGGCGTTAAGCTCGACAGTCGTGGCCGAATTAAAGCCAATGTTGAAAGCCGCTATCGCTACCAGACTACCCATAGCAAAGTATTTGCCGGCGGCGATGCGGTACGTGGCGCCGATCTGGTGGTGACCGCAATGGCGGAAGGGCGCCACGCGGCGCAGGGGATTATGGACTTCCTCGGCGTTAAATCGATTCCGCTTCACTAACGACAAAGCGGGTTCCGCAGCGTAGTATGGCAACGTCATTTCACGTTGCGGGGCCCGTATGTCACTCAATATCAACGTTATCAAAGATAAAATTCTCTCCGAAAACTGGTTCGTTTTACGCAATATGACCTATGAGCTGACGCGCAGCGACGGCAGGGTGGTGCGCCATAAGCGTGAGGTCTATGACCGCGGTAACGGCGCCACCATCATGTTGTATAACTGCTGTAAGCAGAGCGTGGTGCTGGTGCGCCAGTTCCGCGTCGCGACCTGGGTAAACGGTAACGAAGACGGTATGCTGATTGAGACCTGCGCCGGGCTGCTGGACAACGATGAGCCGGAAGCGTGCGTGCGTAAAGAGGCCATAGAAGAGACTGGCTTCGAAATCGGCGAAGTGCGTAAACTGTTTGAGCTATATATGTCCCCCGGCGGCGTCACCGAGCTTATCCATTTCTTTATTGCCGAATACAGCGATACCCAGAGGGCCAACGACGGTGGCGGCGTTGATGATGAAGAGATTGAAGTGCTGGAGCTTCCTTTTCACCGGGCACTGGAGATGATGGCGAACGGGGAAATCCGCGATGGCAAAGCGGTGATCCTGCTGCAATATTTGCAAATCTCCGGGCTGATGACACGGGATCTCTGATAAATCCGATTGAGTGAAACCTCACCAATGGTAAACATAGCCGCTGTTTAGGGTTTTTCTCCGGGGTTATGCCGCTCATGTTGCATCGGGTTATGTTGTTTCTGCTGTTTGGGGTACTGCCGACATCGCTGGTGCGAGCGGCACCGGCGCAACAGCTCTACAGCGACTGGCAGGTGACCTGCAACAATCAGAACTTCTGCGTGGCCCGCAATGTCGGGCTGCATCATGGTCTGGTCATGACCCTCACTCGCAGCGCCGGGGCGGCGAGCAGCGCTAGCCTGCGTATTGAGCTCGGCGGCGTGGGCAACCCGGTCGCGGCGCTGGCGCCGATTGCGCCGCGCCTTCAGCTCGACAGCAAGCCCCTGGCCCTTGGCGATAAACACTGGCAGATTACCGACAAACTGCTTAAAACCGACGATAGCGTCACTATTGATGCATTCCTGCAGCAGGTACAGACAGCAAAGGCTATCACTCTTGAAAATGGGCTCCAGGCTATCTCTTTGCAAGGGTTGAAAGCCGCCCTGTTGTTTATCGATAACCGGCAAAAGCGCGTAGGTAGCGAAACCGCGTGGGTGGAGAAGGGGGAAGAGCCGCCGCTCAGCGTACCGCCTGCGCCGGCGCTGCGGTCAGTGGCGAAAATCGATATGGCGCAGTCGCCCCTCAGCCGTGATGAACTTAACGATCTGATGGATTACGGCAACGAGCGCATGAACAGTAGCGCCTGTTCGCTGGATCCGTTTCGCCGCGAGGTGCGGATTGCCGCGCTGACCGACGACAAAGTTCTGCTAATGACCAGTTGCGAAGCGGGCGCCTACAACACGATTTGGCTGGCCTGGCTGGTTTCGCGCCAGCGACCGTATATTGCTCAGCCGGTACGACTCACACTGCCCTTCCAGCCGCCCGGCGATGTTTCGCGCGACATCGAGCTGGTGAACGCCAGCTATGACGATCGACGTCAGGAGCTGGTGACGCTGGATAAAGGGCGCGCGTCCGGCGACTGCGGGACACAAACGCGCTGGCGCTATGACGGTCAGCAGTTTAGCCTGGTACGCTACGCGCAGCAGCCGCAGTGCGATAACTGGCAGGGGCCAGATGCCTGGCCCACACTCTGGGTTACCCGTTCTGTACCTCGGTCCCTACGCTGACGATATGCTCAACGGTAAAGCCGAAGTAAGGAAAGAGCTTATCAGCCGGGGCCGACTCGCCGTAGCCGGTCATGCCGACGATTTTTCCTTTTAGCCCTACATACTTATACCAGTAGTCGGCGATGCCGGCCTCAACGGCGACGCGGGCGCTGACGTCGGATGGCAGGACGGACTCCCGATACGCCTCATCCTGGGCATCAAATATGTCGGTCGATGGCAGGGAGACCACGCGCACGTTCACCCCTTTGGCCAGCAGCTTTTCCGCTGCCAGTACGGTTATCTCGACTTCTGAACCAGTGGCTATCAGGATCAAATCCGGCTTGCCGCCGGCGTCCTTCAGCACGTAGCCGCCGCGCGCAATATTCTGTACCTGTTCCGGAGTGCGCGCCATCTGCGTCAGATTTTGTCTGGAGAGGATCAGCGCCGTCGGCCCGCTATGACGCTCTACCGCCAGTTTCCACGCCACTGCGGCTTCCACCTGATCACACGGCCGCCAGGTACTGAAGTTTGGCGTCAGGCGCAGGCTGGCCAGCTGTTCTACTGCCTGGTGAGTCGGGCCATCTTCGCCGAGACCGATGGAGTCGTGGGTATAGACCATGATTTGCCGTGCTTTCATCAGCGCCGCCATACGCGCCGCATTGCGGGCATATTCGACGAACATCAGGAAGGTGGCGGTATAAGGGACAAACCCGCCGTGGTGAGCGATGCCGTTGGCAATGGCCGTCATCCCGAATTCACGTACGCCGTAGTGAATATAGTTACCCGCCGGATCTTCTTTAAGCGAAGTCGAACCTTTCCAGATGGTCAGGTTACTTGGCGCGAGGTCCGCGGAGCCGCCCAGCAGTTCAGGCAGATGCGGGCCGTAGGCATCAAGCGCATTTTGCGAAGCCTTACGGGTAGCGATTTTCGCCGGATTAGCCTGCAGTTCAGCGATATATTTCCGCGTCGTTTCCTCCCACGAATCAGGCAGGCCGCCGCTCATGCGACGCGTAAACTCCGCCGCCAGTTGCGGATGGGCCTGCTGATAAGCGGCAAACTTCTTCTGCCAGCTATTCTGCGCTTTTTGTCCTTTTTCACGTGCGTCCCAGGCCCGGTAGATCTCTTTGGGAATGTCAAACGCCGGATGATGCCAGCCGAGTTGTTGACGTGCCAGCGCCACTTCCTGTTCTCCCAGCGCGGCGCCGTGCGCCTCTTCTTTCCCGGCTTTATTCGGTGAACCAAAGCCTATCACTGTACGGCAAATAATCAGCGAGGGTTTATCCTTCACGCTCTGCGCTTCCAGAATCGCTTTCTTCACGGCTTCGGGGTCGTGGCCGTCAATTTCATGCACCACATGCCAGTGGTAGGCCTCAAAGCGTTTTGCTGTGTCATCGGTAAACCAGCCTTTGGTTTCACCATCAATGGAAATGCCGTTGTGGTCGTAAAAGCCGATCAGCTTACCCAGTCCTAACGTACCTGCCAGGGAGCACACTTCATGAGAAATCCCCTCCATCAGGCAGCCATCGCCCATAAACACGTAAGTGAAGTGATCGACAATTTCGTGTTCCGGTTGATTAAACTGCGCCGCCAGCGTGCGCTCGGCGATAGCCAGACCCACCGCATTCGCGAGCCCTTGCCCCAGAGGTCCGGTAGTGGTTTCCACCCCTGGCGTATAGCCAATCTCCGGGTGTCCCGGCGTTTTTGAATGCAATTGACGGAAATTTTTCAACTCTTCAATCGACAGGTCATAACCTGTCAGATGCAGCAGGCTATAGAGCAGCATTGAAGCGTGACCGTTGGAGAGAATAAAGCGGTCGCGATCGTACCACTGGGGGTCTTCAGGATTGTGCTTAAGGAAATCGTTCCATAGCACCTCGGCGATATCGGCCATGCCCATTGGTGCGCCGGGGTGGCCGGAGTTGGCTTTCTGGACTGCATCCATACTCAGGGCGCGGATGGCGTTGGCTAGTTCTCTACGGGACATAATGTTCTCCTGAAACAATACGTTGCATGAGTTTTTATTGGTTTAGGATAGAGAGGATGATGAGTTGCATAACTAAAAAGCATAGCAGATGGGGCTATCATTGCTTCTGAAACTAAGTTACATAAACCTTATAAATCGATAACAAATATAACTTTGTTATGGTGAGAGTTTGGCGGTGTTCAAAGTTTGCGAAGCCGTCTGGCGCGATACTAGGTGGCCCTTTAGGGTGAACACCAGGTATGCCATTATGTTTCACCCCCTACGATCGATACGTGAAAGGAACGATAAAATGGATGAGCAGTTAAAACAAAGCGCCCTTGATTTCCACGAATTCCCGGTCCCCGGAAAAATCCAGGTCTCTCCGACAAAACCGCTGGCAACCCAACGCGATCTGGCCCTGGCCTACTCGCCGGGCGTCGCCGCGCCATGTCTGGAAATAGAGAAAGACCCGTTGGCAGCCTATAAATATACCGCGCGCGGCAACCTTGTCGCGGTGGTTTCCAACGGCACGGCTGTACTGGGCCTGGGAAATATCGGCGCTCTCGCCGGTAAGCCAGTGATGGAAGGCAAAGGCGTTCTGTTTAAAAAATTCGCCGGTATCGATGTGTTCGATATTGAAGTTGATGAACTGGACCCGGACAAATTTATCAATGTCGTCGCGGCGCTGGAGCCGACCTTCGGCGGCATCAACCTCGAAGACATCAAAGCGCCTGAGTGCTTCTACATTGAGCAAAAGCTGCGCGAGCGTATGAATATTCCGGTTTTCCACGACGATCAGCATGGTACGGCGATTATCAGCACCGCGGCGATTCTTAACGGTCTGCGGGTGGTGGAGAAAAATATCTCCGACGTGCGGATGGTGGTCTCCGGCGCGGGTGCTGCGGCCATTGCCTGTATGAACCTGCTGGTGGCGCTGGGGATGCAGAAGCACAACATCGTAGTCTGCGACTCGAAAGGCGTTATCTATAAAGACCGTGAGCCGAATATGGCGGAGACGAAAGCGGCCTATGCGGTAGAGGACAGCGGTAAACGCACGCTGGATGACGTGATTGATGGGGCAGACATTTTCCTCGGCTGCTCGGGCCCGAAAGTGCTGACTCAGGAGATGGTGAAGAAAATGGCCCGCGCGCCGATGATTCTGGCGCTGGCCAACCCGGAGCCGGAAATTCTGCCGCCGCTGGCGAAAGAGGTGCGCTCCGACGCCATTATCTGTACCGGTCGCTCCGACTATCCGAACCAGGTGAACAACGTGCTGTGTTTCCCGTTCATCTTCCGTGGGGCGCTGGATGTCGGCGCAACGGCGATTAACGAAGAGATGAAACTGGCGGCGGTGCACGCGATTGCCGAACTGGCTCACGCTGAACAGAGCGAAGTCGTGGCCTCAGCCTACGGTGATCAGGATCTGAGCTTCGGCGCGGAATATATCATTCCGAAACCGTTCGACCCGCGGCTGATTGTCAAGATTGCGCCAGCGGTGGCGAAGGCGGCGATGGACTCCGGCGTAGCGACCCGCCCGATCGCCGATTTTGATGCCTACATTGAGAAACTCAGCGAGTTCGTCTACAAAACGAACCTGTTTATGAAGCCGATTTTCTCGCAGGCGCGCAAAGAGCCGAAGCGTGTGGTACTGGCGGAAGGTGAAGATACCCGCGTACTGCACGCGACTCAGGAACTGGTCTCTCTTGGGCTGGCGAAGCCGATTCTGATCGGTCGCCCAGGCGTCATTGAAATGCGCATCCAGAAGCTGGGATTGCAGATCAACGCTGGGGTTGATTTTGAAATTGTGAATAACGAATCCGATCCGCGCTTTAAAGAGTACTGGAACGAATATTACAACCTGATGAAGCGCCGCGGGATCACTCAGGAGCAGGCGCAGCGAGCGGTGATCAGCAACACCACGGTCATCGGCGCGATCATGGTGCAGCGTGGAGAAGCAGATGCGATGATCTGCGGCACCATCGGTGACTATCATGAGCACTACAGCGTGATTCAACCGCTGTTTGGCTACCGCGAGGGGGTCCATGCGGGCGGGGCGATGAACGCACTGCTGCTGCCGAGCGGCAACACTTTTATCGCCGACACCTATGTCAATCACGACCCGTCGCCGGAGCAAATTGCCGAAATCACCCTGATGGCGGCGGAAACCGTTCGTCGTTTCGGCATTGAACCACGGGTAGCGCTGCTGTCGCACTCGAACTTTGGCTCCTCTGACTGCCCGTCTGCCAGCAAAATGCGCCAGGCGCTGGAGTTGGTGAAGGCGCAGGCGCCGGAGTTGATGATCGATGGCGAAATGCACGGCGATGCCGCGCTGGTGGAAAGCATTCGTCATGAGCGGATGCCGGACAGCCCACTAAAAGGTTCGGCGAATATCCTGGTGATGCCGAATATGGAAGCGGCGCGTATTAGTTACAACTTACTTCGCGTCTCCAGCTCCGAAGGCGTCACCGTCGGACCGGTGTTGATGGGCATAGCGAAGCCAGTACATATTCTGACGCCAATTGCTTCGGTACGGCGTATCGTGAATATGGTCGCGTTGGCGGTTGTTGAAGCGCAAACTCAGCCGCTGTAATTTTCATTTAATTAATTCAGGCGCGGGAATATTCCCGCGCTTTTTTTATTTCTTTTATACATTCCCCCGGCAATTTTAAATATGCCGGGTATAAGTGATCTATCTCACCTTTCAAATCCATTTGCCGAATTTTGTTATTTACTCCCGCCAGAAGTTGTCACGATAAGCGCAAGTTTTAGCGGAGCGGTGGCCATGAATAAAGAACGCATTATTCAGGAGTTTGTACCCGGTAAGCAGGTTACGCTGGCACATCTGATTGCGCATCCCGGTGCAGAACTGGCGAAAAAGATCGGCGTTCCCGAAGCCGGCGCGATCGGCATTATGACTTTAACCCCTGGAGAAACCGCCATGATCGCCGGTGATTTAGCGATGAAGGCCGCCGATGTGCATATCGGTTTTCTCGACCGGTTTAGCGGTGCGCTGGTGATTTACGGCTCAGTTGGGGCGGTTGAAGAGGCACTGCTTCAGACGGTAACTGGGCTCGGCCGATTATTAAATTATACCCTCTGCGAGTTAACCAAAAGCTAATTAGAGGCGGCAATGAAACGTATTGCATTTGTCGGTACGGTGGGCGCGGGAAAAACAACGCTATTGAATGCGTTGCAGGGAAATTATTCCCTCGCGAGAAAAACGCAGGCTGTGGAATTTAATGAAAAAGGTGACATCGACACCCCAGGGGAATATTTCAGCCATCCACGCTGGCACCACGCATTAATTACCACGTTGCAGGATGTCGATACGCTGATTTATGTCCACGCGGCAAATGATACCGAAAGTCGCTTACCCGCCGGGCTACTGGATATTGGCGCGAATAAACGTCATATCGCCGCGATTAGCAAAATGGACATGCCGGACGCCGATGTCGTCGCAGTGCGGCAACTGCTGTACGGGATGGGTTTTCAGGAGCCAATTTTCGAGCTCAACAGTCACGACCCGCAAAGCGTAGAGCATCTGGTGAATTACCTGAGTGAGCTCAGCCAAAAGGAGGAAGGGGCAGGTGAAGAAACTTATCACAGCTAACGATATTCGTGCGGCCCACGCGCGAGGCGAAGAGGAAATATCGGTTGTGCTGCGCGCCAGCATCATCACCCCGGAAGCCCGCGAAGTTGCGGAGCTGCTGGGCGTCGCCATTAAAGAGTGCGATGGATCCGCGCCAGAAGCGGCGGCACCGGCGGTAGATGAAAAAACTGAAAACCAGCGCATTCGCGAAACCATTATCGCGCAACTGCCGGAAGGGCAATTTACCGAGAGTCTGGTGGCGCAACTGATGGACAAAGTGATGAAGGAGAAACAATCGTTGAGGCTTGACGCTATGCGGCCCAGTTTTAAGGCGGTCACCGGTAAAGGCGGCGTAAAAGTCATTGACGGCAGCAGCGTGCAATTCGGCCACTTTGACGGCGCTGAACCGCACTGCGTCGGCTTAACGGACTTAATTACCGAGCAGGACGGCAGCAGCATGGCAGCCGGGTTTATGCAGTGGGAAAACGCTTTTTTCCCGTGGACGCTGAACTATGACGAGGTCGACATGGTGCTGGAGGGTGAGCTCCATGTGCGTCATGAAGGTGAAACCATGGTTGCCAAAGCCGGGGATGTGATGTTTATCCCGAAAGGCTCCAGCATTGAGTTCGGCACCCCGTCGACGGTGCGTTTTCTGTACGTCGCCTGGCCTGCGAACTGGCAATCGCTATGAAAGATTTTATCACCGAAGCCTGGCTCAGAGCGAACCATACACTCAGCGAAGGGGCGGAAATTCATCTGCCCGCCGACGCGCGTCTGACGCCATCGGCCCGGGAACTGCTGGAAAGCCGCCGACTACGCATCAAGTTTATCGATGAGCAGGGAAGCTTGTTTGTTGATGACGAAGAGCAGCAGCTACAGCCGGTACACGGTTTAACCAGCAGCGACAGACACCCGCAGGCCTGCTGCGAGCTGTGTCGTCAGCCAGTAGACAAAAAACCAGACACTCTGACCCATCTGACGGCGGACAAGATGGTCGCCAAAAGTGATCCGCGGCTGGGTTTTCGCGCCGCGCTCGACGGCGCTATCGCCCTGGCGGTATGGCTGCAAATCGAACTGGCGGAGCCCTGGCAGCCGTGGCTGGCGGATATCCGCTCGCGGCTGGGCAACATTATGCGCGCCGACGCTCTGGATGAACCGCTGGCGGCGCAGTCCATCGTCGGGCTGAATGAGGATGAGTTGCATCGGATTTCCCACCAGCCTCTGCGCTATCTCAACCACGACCATCTGGTGCCGGAAGCCAGCCACGGCCGTGATGCCGCCTTGCTCAATCTGCTGCGCACCAAAGTTCGTGAAACGGAAACGGTCGCCGCGCAGGTTTTTATTACCCGCAGTTTTGAGGTCTCACGCCCGGACATCCTGCAGGCGCTGAACCGCCTCTCCAGTGCCGTCTACGTAATGATGATTTTAAGCGTGGCAAAACATCCGCTGACCGTCAGCCAGATCCAACAGCGTCTGGGAGGGGAGCCATGATGATTGAACGCGCTCGTCAACTTGCTTTGCGTTCTCCCGCTCGGGTTATTTTTCCGGACGCGCTGGATATTCGTGTCCTCAAAGCGGCGCACTACCTGCAACAGCAGAGGTTGGCAAGGCCGATTTTGATCACCAGTCCCTTTGCTCTGCGCCAGTTTGCTCTCAGCCACCGCGTACCGATGGACGGTATTCAGATCATCGATCCGCACAGCAACCAGCAAATGCGCGAAGCATTTACCCGGCGCTGGCTTGCCCGTGCCGGAGAAAAAACGCCACCGGACGCGGAGGAAAAACTCAACGACCCATTGATGTTCGCCGCCGCCATGGTCAACGCGGGTCAGGCCGACGTGTGTATTGCCGGCAATCTCTCCTCGACGGCGAATGTGCTGCGCGCCGGATTACGCATTATTGGTCTTCAGCCTGGCTGCAAAACGCTGTCGTCGATCTTTCTGATGTTGCCGCAGTACTTCGGACCGGCGTTAGGGTTCGCCGATTGCAGCGTGGTGCCGCAGCCGACGGCGGCACAACTGGCGGATATCGCCATCGCCAGCGCTGAGACATGGCAAGCCACCACTGGTGAGGAGGCGCGCGTGGCGATGCTGTCATTTTCCACTCATGGCAGCGCCCGTCATCCCAATGTCGCCAACGTACAGCAGGCCACAGAGATCGTGCGTCAGCGCGCTCCGCAACTGATGGTCGATGGCGAACTGCAGTTTGACGCCGCGTTCGTACCAGACGTCGCCGCGCAAAAAGCGCCCGCCAGTCCGCTGCAGGGGCGCGCCAACGTGATGGTTTTCCCGTCGCTGGAGGCGGGCAATATTGGCTACAAAATCGCCCAGCGCCTGGGCGGCTACCGCGCGGTCGGGCCGCTGATTCAGGGGCTTGCCGCACCGCTTCACGACCTCTCCCGAGGCTGTAGCGTGCAGGAAATTATCGAACTGGCGTTAGTGGCAGCCGTGCCGCGCCAGACTGACGCGAGCCGGGTAAACCCCTCGCAAACACTGGTTGTATAAACGGTCCCGTTCTGGACCCCACGAGAGGAAAACACAATGGAAGCATTAGGAATGATTGAAACCCGGGGCCTGGTTGCACTGATTGAGGCCTCTGACGCGATGGTAAAAGCCGCACGCGTGAAGCTGGTTGGCGTGAAGCAGATTGGCGGCGGTCTGGTTACCGCGATGGTGCGCGGCGATGTGGCGGCGTGCAAAGCGGCTACTGATGCGGGTGCCGCAGCGGCGCAGCGTATTGGCGAACTGGTCTCGGTACACGTCATTCCGCGCCCGCACGGCGATCTGGAAGAGGTGTTCCCGATTAGTTTCAAAGGCGACAGCAACATTTAATTCCAGGCCGGATAAGACGCGTATGCGTTGCCATCCGGCATTAACGCGCGCTATTGCCTGATGGCGTTGTGCTTATCAGGCCTACGACTCACCACGCAATCCATGGAGGCGGGTATGAAACTGGCAGTCGTCACGGGACAAATTGTCTGTACTGTCCGTCATCAGGGGCTGGCGCACGACAAGTTGCTGATGGTGGAGATGATTGATGCCGCAGGTAAGCCTGACGGGCAGTGCGCCGTCGCCATCGACAGTATTGGCGCAGGTACTGGCGAATGGGTGCTGCTGGTTGGTGGAAGTTCGGCGCGACAGGCACACCGCGGTGAAACATCTCCTGTCGATTTATGCGTCATCGGTATCGTCGATGAAGCGGTGGCTGGCGGTCAGGTGATTTTCCATAAATAGGACTGAACATCATGAATCAACAGGATATTGAACAGGTGGTGCAAGCAGTACTGCTGAAAATGAAAGACAGCAGCAAGCCGGACAGTGCCGTTCATGAAATGGGCGTCTTTGCCTCCCTTGACGACGCCGTCGCGGCAGCAAAGGTGGCCCAACTGGGGCTGAAAAGCGTGGCGATGCGCCAGCTGGCGATTCACGCCATTCGTGAAGCGGGCGAAAAACATGCCAGAGAATTAGCGGAGCTTGCTGTCAGCGAAACCGGCATGGGACGCGTTGAAGATAAAGTTGCCAAAAACGTGGCGCAGGCGCGCGGCACGCCGGGCGTGGATTGCCTCTCTCCGCAGGTGCTGACCGGCGATAACGGCCTGACGCTAATTGAAAACGCACCGTGGGGCGTGGTGGCCTCGGTCACCCCATCCACCAACCCGGCGGCGACGGTGATTAATAACGCCATTAGCCTGATTGCCGCGGGCAACAGTGTGGTGTTCGCCCCGCATCCGGCGGCGAAAAAGGTCTCTCAGCGGGCGATTATGCTGCTTAATCAGGCAGTGATTGCTGCGGGAGGCCCGGCTAATCTGCTGGTCACCGTAGCGAACCCGGATATCGAAACCGCCCAGCGGCTGTTTAAGTATCCAGGTATCGGTCTGCTGGTGGTGACTGGCGGCGAAGCCGTGGTGGAGTCCGCGCGCAAGCATACCAATAAACGGTTGATTGCTGCCGGGGCAGGTAATCCGCCAGTGGTGGTCGATGAGACTGCCGACCTGCCGCACGCCGCGCGCGCCATCGTCAAAGGTGCCTCGTTTGATAACAACATCATCTGCGCCGACGAAAAGGTGCTGATTGTGGTCGAGAGTGTTGCCGATGAGCTGATGCGCCTGATGGAAGGCCAGCATGCGGTGAAGCTCAGCGCCGCTCAGGCCGAGCAGCTTCAGCCAATGCTGCTGAAGAATATCGATGAACGCGGCAAAGGTACCGTCAGCCGAGACTGGGTTGGTCGTGACGCAGGCAAAATTGCTGCCGCCATCGGTCTGAAGGTCCCGGAGCAGACGCGCCTGCTGTTCGTGGAAACCCCGGCCAGTCATCCGTTTGCCGTGACCGAATTGATGATGCCAGTGCTGCCGGTAGTGCGGGTTACCAGCGTCGAAGAAGCCATCACGCTGGCAGTGCAACTGGAAGGCGGCTGTCACCATACGGCGGCGATGCACTCGCGCAATATCGACAACATGAACCAGATGGCGAACGCCGTTGATACCAGCATTTTCGTCAAAAACGGGCCATGTATCGCCGGACTCGGGCTGGGTGGGGAAGGCTGGACCTCCATGACCATCACCACGCCAACCGGGGAAGGGGTGACCAGCGCACGTACCTTTGTGCGTCTGCGCCGCTGTGTGCTGGTGGATGCCTTCCGAATTGTATAAGGGATGACTCATGGCTCACGACGAACAACGTTGGCTCACCCCCAGACTGCAAAAAGCGGCCGCCCTGTGTAATCAGACGCCTGCCGCCAGTGAATCACCGCTGTGGCTGGGCGTGGATTTAGGCACCTGCGACGTGGTGTCGATGGTTGTCGACAGCGAAGGGCAGCCGGTGGCGGTGTGTCTGGACTGGGCTGATGTCGTGCGTGACGGCATCGTCTGGGATTTCTTCGGTGCCGTCACCATCGTGCGCCGCCATCTCGACGCTCTCGAACAGCAACTCGGCTGCCGCTTCACTCATGCGGCGACTTCGTTCCCGCCGGGCACCGACCCGCGTATTTCGATCAACGTGCTGGAGTCCGCCGGGTTGGAGGTGAGTCATGTGCTTGATGAACCGACCGCCGTGGCGGATCTGCTGCAACTCGATAATGCCGGCGTGGTGGATATCGGCGGCGGCACCACCGGGATCGCCATCGTTAAGCGCGGCAAGGTGACGTACTCCGCCGATGAAGCGACCGGCGGCCACCATATCTCTTTGACCCTGGCGGGTAACCGCCGCATCCCTCTGGAAGAGGCGGAGCAGTACAAGCGCAGCAACGTACAGGAGATCTGGCCGGTGGTGAAGCCGGTGTACGAAAAAATGGCGGAGATCGTCGGTCGCCATATTGCAGGACAAGGAATTGCCGATTTATGGCTGGCGGGTGGCTCCTGTATGCAGCCGGGCGTGGACGCGCTATTTCGCAAGCGCTTCCCGGAATTACAGGTGCATTTACCGCAGCATAGCCTGTTTATGACTCCGCTGGCGATAGCCAACAGCGGGAGAGCGAAAGCGGAGGGGATCTATGCAAGCTGAACTGCAGACAGCGCTCTTTCAGGCGTTCGATACCCTGAATCTACAGCGGGTGAAAACTTTCAGCGTGCCGCCGGTGACGCTATGCGGCCTTGGCGCGCTTAGCGCCTGCGGGCAGGCAGCGCAATCACGCGGCGTAAGTCATCTGTTTGTGATGGTCGACAGTTTCCTGCATCAGGCGGGAATGACCGCCTGGCTTGAGCGCAGCCTGGCGATGAAGTGTGTGGCGATGACCGTCTGGCTGTCTCCGCCCGGGGAGCCATGCATTACCGACGTCTGTGCGGCAGTGGCGCAACTGCGCGAATCGAAGTGTGATGGCGTGGTGGCTTTTGGCGGCGGTTCGGTGCTGGATGCGGCGAAAGCGGTCGCGCTACTGGGCGCTAACCCTGAGCAGACGCTTAGCGCGATAACGGAAAGCAGCGTACTGCACCCGCGTCTGCCGCTGATTGCGGTACCGACCACCGCCGGAACCGGTTCAGAAACCACCAACGTGACGGTGATTATCGATGCAGTCAGCAGGCGCAAACAGGTGCTGGCGCACGCTTCTCTGATGCCGGATGTGGCGATCCTCGACGCCGCCCTGACCGAAGGCGTTCCAGCACAGGTGACGGCGATGACCGGCATTGACGCACTGACCCACGCCATTGAGGCATACAGCGCCCTCAACGCGACGCCCTTCACCGATAGTCTGGCGCTTGGCGCTATGGCGATGATTGGTCAGTCGCTACCGAAGGCCGTTGGCTACGGACACGACCTCGCCGCACGCGAAAGCATGCTGCTGGCTTCCTGTATGGCGGGGATGGCTTTTTCCAGCGCCGGTCTGGGCTTATGCCATGCGATGGCGCATCAGCCTGGCGCGGCGCTGCATATTCCTCATGGCCAGGCCAACGCCATGCTGCTGCCGACGGTAATGGCATTTAACCGTATGGTGTGTCGCGCTCGGTTTAGCCAAATCGGTCGGGCGCTAACCGGTAAAAAAACCGATGACCACGAGGCTATCGCCGCCGTAGGTGAACTGATCGCTGAAGTTGGTCTCAGCAAACGACTCTCTGGTGCCGGCGCGATGCCCGAACATTTCAACGCATGGGCGCAGGCGGCGCAGGAGGACATTTGTCTGCGCACCAATCCGCGAACCGCCAGCCAGGAGCAGATTATCGAGCTGTATACGGCGGCGCAATGATGCGGATTTTCCCGGGGCGTGTGGCTGTGGCTTTCCCGGCTCGCGCTGCGCTTAGCCGGGCTACAGGATCACAGCCGTCTGCTATTCCGTAGCCCGGTAAGGCGTTCACAGTATCTACGAATCATAAATGACAGGGAGTAAAGGCTATGGGAATTAACGAAATCATCATGTACATCATGATGTTCTTTATGCTGATTGCCGCCGTGGACAGGATCCTGTCGCAGTTTGGCGGTTCGGCGCGCTTTCTCGGTAAGTTTGGCAAAAGTATCGAGGGATCCGGCGGCCAGTTCGAAGAGGGCTTTATGGCGATGGGCGCGCTGGGCCTGGCGATGGTCGGGATGACCGCGCTGGCGCCGGTACTGGCGCACCTGCTCGGGCCGGTGATTATTCCGCTGTATGAAATGCTCGGCGCCAACCCGTCGATGTTCGCCGGAACGCTGCTGGCCTGCGATATGGGCGGCTTTTTCCTCGCCAAAGAGCTGGCGGGCGGTGATGTGGCGGCGTGGCTCTATTCCGGTCTGATCCTCGGGGCGATGATGGGGCCGACGCTGGTGTTCTCCATTCCAGTCGCGCTCGGGATTATCGAACCCTCCGACCGCCGCTATCTGGCGCTGGGCGTACTGGCCGGGATCGTCACGATTCCGATCGGCTGCATCGCGGGCGGCCTGGTGGCGATGTATTCCGGCGTGGAGATTAACGGTCAGCCGATAGAGTTCACCTTCGCGCTGATCCTGATGAATATGATCCCGGTGCTTATCGTCGCGGTGCTGGTGGCGCTGGGGCTGAAGTTTATCCCGGAAAAAATGATCAACGGCTTTCAGATCTTCGCCAAATTTCTGGTGGCGCTGATCACCATCGGCCTGGCGGCGGCGGTCATCAAGTTTCTGCTTGGCTGGGATCTGATCCCGGGGCTTGATCCGATCTTTATGGCTCCCGGCGATCAGCCCGGCGAGGTGATGCGCGCTATCGAAGTGATTGGCTCGATCTCCTGCGTCTTGCTCGGCGCTTACCCGATGGTGCTACTGCTGACCCGTTGGTTTGAAAAGCCGCTGATGAGCGTCGGTAATTTGCTGAAAATCAACAATATGGCAGCAGGCGGCATGGTGGCGACGTTGGCCAACAATATCCCGATGTTCGGCATGATGAAGCAGATGGACACTCGCGGCAAAGTTATTAACTGTGCCTTCTCCGTCTCTGCCGCTTTCGCGCTGGGCGATCACTTAGGCTTCGCCGCCGCCAATATGAACGCGATGATCTTCCCGATGATTGTCGGCAAGCTGATCGGCGGTGTCACTGCGATTGGCGTGGCGATGCTATTAGTGCCAAAAGATGAAAACGTACTGGCGGCAGAGAAAACCGAGGCGGAGGCGCAATCGTGAAGACTCGCCAGCTACTGAGCGTCGGTATCGATATCGGTACCACCACCACTCAGGTGATCTTCTCGCGTCTTGAGCTGGTTAACCGCGCGACGGTGTCGCAGGTGCCGCGCTACGAATTCATCAAACGCGAAATTAGCTGGCAAAGCCCGGTCTTCTTTACACCTGTCGATAAGCAGGGCGGGTTGAAGGAGGCTGAACTCAAGGCGCTGATTCTGGCCCAGTATCAGGCCGCAGGCATCGTCCCCGAATCAGTGGACTCCGGGGCGATCATTATTACCGGCGAAAGCGCGAAAACCCACAACGCCCGTCCGGCCGTCATGGCGCTTTCGCAGTCGCTGGGCGACTTTGTGGTTGCCAGCGCCGGGCCGCATCTGGAGTCGGTGATTGCCGGTCACGGCTCCGGGGCGCAAACCCTGTCGGAGCAGCGCCTGTGTCGGGTTCTCAACATTGATATCGGCGGCGGCACTTCTAACTATGCCCTGTTTGAGGCCGGAAAAGTCAGCGGCACCGCCTGCCTCAACGTCGGCGGTCGTCTGCTGGAGACCAATGGTCAGGGGCGCGTGGTCCACGTGCATCAGCCGGGACAGATGATTGTCGATGAGGTTTTTGGCTCCGATACCCATGCCCTGTCGCTGACCGCCGGGCAACTGGCGCAGGTGGCGCGCCGAATGGCGGAGCTGATTGTCGAGGTTATCGACGGCACACTCTCTCCGTTGGCGCAAAAGCTGATGCAAACCGACCTGCTGCCCGCAGGCGCTCTGCCTGAGGTGATTACCCTTTCCGGCGGGGTGGGCGAGTGCTACCGCAACCAGCCCGCCGACCCGTTCTGCTTTGCGGATATCGGGCCGCTACTGGCGATGGCGCTGCACGAACATCCGCGCCTGCGTGAGATGAACGTGCAGTTCCCGGCGCAAACCGTGCGCGCCACGGTGATTGGCGCCGGCGCGCACACGCTTTCGCTCTCTGGTAGCACCATCTGGCTGGAGGGGGTTGCGCTGCCACTGCGCAATCTACCGGTGGCGATCCCGCGCGAAGGAGCGGATCTGGTAAACGGCTGGCAGCAGGCGCTGATACAGCTCGATCTGGATCCTAAAACCGACGCTTACGTGCTGGCGCTTCCTGCTGCGCTGCCGGTGCGCTACGCCACCTTGCTGGCGATTATTGACTCGTTATTGGCTTTTCTCACTCGTTTTCCCAATCCACATCCTCTGCTGGTGGTGGCCGAGCAGGACTTTGGCAAAGCACTGGGCATGCTGCTGCGCCCGCAGCTACAACAACCTCCGCTGGCGGTCATCGATGAGGTGAGCGTACGGGCGGGGGACTATATCGACATTGGTACGCCTCTTTTTGGCGGATCGGTTGTGCCGGTGACGGTGAAATCACTCGCATTTCCTTCCTGAGGGAACGACTTATGAAACTAAAGACCACATTGTTCGGCAATGTTTATCAGTTTAAGGATGTAAAAGAAGTGCTGGCGAAGGCCAACGAACTGCGTTCGGGGGATGTGCTGGCGGGCGTGGCGGCGGAAAGTTCGCAGCAGCGCGTGGCGGCGAAGCAGGTGCTCAGCGATATGACGGTCGCCGATATTCGTAATCACCCGGTGGTTCCTTATGAGGAGGACTGCGTAACGCGTCTGATTCAGGACGACGTCAATGAGACGGCTTATCAACGGATTAAAAACTGGACCATCAGCGATCTGCGTGAATACGTGCTGAACGATGACGTCACCAGCGATGATATCGCGTTTGTGCGCAAAGGGCTGACCTCAGAAGTGGTGGCGGCGGTGGCGAAGGTATGTTCCAACGCCGATCTGATCTACGGTGCGAAGAAAATGCCGGTGATTAAAAAAGCCAACACCACCATCGGCCTGCCGGGAACCTTTAGCTGCCGCCTGCAGCCGAACGATACCCGTGACGACGTGCAGAGCATTGCCGCGCAAATCTACGAAGGGCTCTCTTTCGGCGCAGGCGATGCGGTGATTGGCGTTAACCCGGTGACCGATGACGTGGAGAACCTGACCCGCGTCCTCGATACCGTCTACGGCGTTATTGACAAATTCAATATTCCGACTCAGGGCTGCGTGCTGGCGCACGTGACCACCCAGATTGAAGCCATACGTCGCGGCGCGCCAGGCGGATTGATCTTCCAGAGCATCTGCGGCAGCGAAAAGGGGTTAAAAGAGTTCGGCGTGGAGCTGGCGATGCTTGATGAAGCGCGGGCGGTCGGCGCTGAATTCAACCGCATTGCCGGAGAGAACTGCCTGTACTTTGAAACCGGGCAGGGCTCGGCGCTGTCGGCTGGCGCGAACTTCGGCGCCGACCAGGTGACGATGGAGGCGCGCAACTACGGCCTGGCGCGGCACTATGATCCATTCCTCGTCAATACCGTGGTGGGGTTTATCGGGCCGGAGTATCTCTATAACGATCGGCAGATTATTCGCGCCGGTCTGGAAGATCACTTTATGGGTAAGCTGAGCGGCATCTCGATGGGCTGCGACTGCTGCTACACCAACCATGCCGACGCCGATCAGAACCTCAATGAAAACCTGATGATTCTGCTCGCCACCGCCGGCTGCAACTACATCATGGGCATGCCGCTCGGCGACGACATCATGCTCAACTATCAGACCACCGCGTTCCACGATACCGCCACCGTCCGTCAACTGCTGAATTTACGGCCGTCGCCGGAATTCGAACGCTGGCTGGAAACCATGGGCATTATGGCAAACGGTCGTCTGACCAAACGGGCGGGCGATCCGTCACTGTTCTTTTGATGACGCGGGGGTGTCACATGATGGATCAAAAGCAGATTGAAGAAATTGTACGTAGCGTGATGGCCTCAATGGGACAACCGCAAACGGCAGCGCCTCAGGCAGGGGGGGCGAAGTGCGCCAGCCTGGGCGACGTCACAGCGGAAAGTTGCGCGCTGGATTTAGGTTCGCCAGAGGCCAAAGGCTGGATTGGCGTGCAGCAGCCGCATCGTGAGGAAGTGCTGACCGAACTGAAGCGCAGCACGGCGGCGCGTGTATGTACCGGCCGTGCCGGTCCACGTCCGCGCACCCTCGCACTGCTGCGCTTCCTCGCCGACCATTCGCGCTCGAAGGATACGGTGCTGAAAGAGGTGCCGGAAGAGTGGGTGAAAACCCAGGGCTTGCTGGAGGTGCGCTCCGAGATTAGCGACAAGAATCTCTACCTGACGCGCCCGGATATGGGGCGTCGCCTGAGTCCGGAAGCGATTGACGCGCTGAAGACGCAGTGCGTGGTGAACCCTGACGTTCAGGTGGTGGTTTCCGATGGCCTCTCCACGGACGCGATTACTGTCAACTATGAAGAGATCCTGCCGCCGCTGCTGGCGGGCCTGAAACAGGCCGGGTTGAAGGTCGGTACGCCGTTCTTCGTTCGCTACGGGCGGGTCAAAATCGAAGATCAGATTGGTGAAATTCTCGGTGCGAAGGTGGTCATCCTGCTGGTAGGCGAACGTCCGGGGCTGGGACAGTCAGAAAGCCTCTCCTGTTACGCCGTGTATTCGCCGCGCGTGGCGACCACCGTCGAAGCGGACCGGACCTGTATTTCTAATATTCACCAGGGCGGCACGCCGCCGGTAGAAGCCGCGGCGGTGATCGTCGATTTGGCCAAACGCATGCTGGAGCAGAAGGCTTCCGGCATCAACATGACTCGTTAAGGAGGCATCATGCCTGCATTAGATTTAATTCGCCCTTCGGTGACGGCTATGCGCGTGATTGCTTCAGTGAATGACGGCTTTGCCCGCGAGCTTAAATTACCATCGCATATACGTAGCCTCGGACTCATCACGGCAGATTCGGATGATGTGACTTATATTGCCGCTGACGAAGCGACAAAACAGGCGATGGTCGAAGTGGTCTACGGTCGCTCCCTGTATGCCGGTGCGGCCCACGGCCCGTCGCCAACCGCAGGTGAAGTGCTGATTATGCTGGGCGGCCCGAACCCGGCGGAAGTTCGCGCCGGTCTCGATGCGATGGTGGCGCATATCGAAAGCGGGGCGGCGTTTCAGTGGGCCAACGACGCCGAAGATACGGCGTTCCTGGCGCACGTAGTGTCGCGTACTGGCTCTTATCTCTCGTCTTCCTCAGGCATCGCGCTGGGCGATCCGATCGCTTATCTGGTGGCGCCGCCGCTGGAGGCGACCTTCGGCATTGATGCGGCCATGAAATCGGCCGACGTGCAACTGGTGACCTGGGTGGCGCCGCCGTCGGAGACCAACTATTCGGCCGCGTTTTTGACGGGAAGCCAGGCCGCCTGTAAAGCCGCCTGCAATGCCTTCACCGATGCCGTTCTGGATATTGCCCGTCATCCAGTCCAGCGCGCGTAAGGGGGAAGCGATGATCAACGCCCTGGGATTACTGGAAGTGGACGGTATGGTCGCCGCCGTTGACGCGGCGGATGCCATGCTGAAGGCGGCCAACGTGCGACTGCTCAGTCATGAGGTCCTCGACCCCGGCAGGCTGACGCTGGTGGTGGAAGGCGACCTGGCGGCTTGCCGGGCGGCACTGGATGCCGGCAGCGCTGCGGCGCAGCGCACGGGGCGCGTTATCAGCCGTCGGGAGATTGGCCGCCCGGAAAGGGATACCCAGTGGCTGATCGGCGGCTTTCAACGGCAGCCGGAAGCGCCGGAACCGCCGGTGATAGCGGCATCATCAGAGCCCTTACTGGCGCTGCTGGCTTTGACGCGTCAGGGAATGACGGCAGGGGAGGTGGCCGCGCATTTCGGCTGGTCGCTTGAGGAAGCCAGAAAGGCGCTGGAGCAGCTCTTTTCTGCCGGAGCGTTGCGTAAACGCAGTAGTCGCTATCGCTTAAAAAATTAACCAGTCGGAGGTGCCGGGAACGCGAAAGCGCTCCCGGTTCAAGAGATCATGAAAAAGACAAAACCGGTCAACCTGCACCATCTTTATCATGAAGCATTACCCGAAGACGTTAAACTGACGCCGCAGGTGGAGGTGGATAATGTCCACCAGCGGCAAACCACTGATGTTTATGAGCATGCCCTGACAATTACCGCCTGGCAGCAGATCTACGATCAGCTTCATCC
>DASYFN010000095.1:0-14553 GCA_036498385.1 Klebsiella sp. | reverse complement strand
TCGTGCAGTGATTCGTAGTAAGCGGACTCTTCGATGATGCCGGAATCAACCATGGTTTCAAACGCCAGCTCAACACCCGCTTTCACCATTGCGATCATCAGAACGCCTTTATCAAAGTACTCCTGCTCGCCGATTTTACCTTCAAACTGTGGTGCGGTTTCGAAAGCCGTTTTACCAGTCTCTTCACGCCAGGTCAGCAGTTTCTTATCGTCGTTGGCCCAGTCAGCCATCATACCGGAGGAGAATTCACCGGAGATGATGTCATCCATATGTTTCTGGAACAGCGGCGCCATGATCTCTTTCAACTGTTCGGACAGCGCGTAAGCACGCAACTTAGCCGGGTTAGACAGACGATCCATCATCAGGGTGATACCGCCCTGCTTCAGCGCTTCGGTGATGGTTTCCCAGCCGAACTGAATCAGTTTCTCGGCATATGCCGGATCGGTACCCTCTTCCACCAGCTTGTCGAAGCACAGCAGAGAGCCTGCCTGCAGCATACCGCACAGGATGGTCTGCTCGCCCATCAGGTCGGATTTGACTTCCGCAACGAAGGATGATTCCAGGACGCCCGCACGGTGACCGCCGGTGGCCGCAGCCCAGGCTTTAGCAATTGCCATGCCTTCGCCTTTCGGATCATTTTCCGGGTGAACCGCGATCAGGGTCGGTACGCCGAAACCACGTTTGTATTCTTCACGCACTTCGGTACCCGGGCACTTCGGCGCAACCATCACGACGGTGATATCTTTACGGATCTGCTCGCCAACTTCCACGATGTTGAAGCCGTGAGAGTAGCCCAGCGCCGCGCCATCTTTCATCAGCGGTTGAACAGAACGTACAACATCAGAGTGCTGTTTGTCCGGAGTCAGGTTAACCACCAGGTCAGCCTGCGGGATCAGTTCTTCGTAGCTACCCACTTTGAAACCGTTTTCGGTTGCTTTACGCCATGATGCGCGCTTCTCGGCGATCGCTTCTTTACGCAGCGCGTAGGAGATATCCAGACCGGAGTCGCGCATGTTCAGGCCCTGGTTCAGGCCCTGAGCGCCACAGCCGACGATGACCACTTTTTTACCCTGAAGGTAGCTTGCGCCATCGGCGAATTCGTCGCGGCCCATAAAGCGACATTTGCCCAGTTGCGCCAGCTGCTGGCGCAGGTTCAGTGTATTAAAGTAGTTAGCCATGGTGATACCTCGTGATGTTGTGTGTCTTATTTTGTTCGGTTCGCGTTTCAGCGAGAATGTACCCACATTACAACAGGAAATTTATTGCGCAAATTGATATATTCACAACGTCACGTTGCAATATCTGCAATGTAAAATCGTGGAGCGCACCCTGTGGATTTACGCGATCTGAAAACCTTCCTGCATCTGGCTGAAAGTCGCCATTTTGGCCGCAGCGCCCGGGCGATGCACGTCAGCCCCTCCACCCTTTCCCGGCAAATTCAGCGTCTGGAAGAAGACCTCGGACAGCCGCTGTTTGTTCGCGATAACCGCACGGTAACGCTTACCGAGGCGGGAGAAGAGCTCCGTACCTTTGCCCAGCAGACGCTGTTGCAGTATCAGCAACTGCGCCACACCATTGATCAGCAAGGTCCGTCGCTGTCGGGCGAACTGCATATCTTCTGTTCGGTGACCGCCGCTTACAGCCATCTGCCGCCGATTCTTGACCGTTTTCGCGCCGAGCATCCCTCAGTGGAAATAAAGCTCACTACCGGCGATGCCGCTGATGCGATGGAGAAAGTGGTGACGGGTGAAGCCGATTTGGCGATTGCCGGGAAACCAGAAACGCTGCCCGCCGCGGTGGCATTCTCCATGCTGGAGAATCTGGCGGTGGTGCTGATCGCCCCGGCGCTGCCTTGCCCGGTTCGCAACCAGGTCTCAGTGGATAAGCCCGACTGGGCAACAGTGCCGTTTATCATGGCCGATCAGGGGCCGGTGCGCCGCCGCATTGAGCTGTGGTTTCGCCGCCATAAAATCAGTAATCCGTCAATTTACGCCACAGTGGGCGGGCACGAGGCAATGGTCTCTATGGTGGCACTTGGCTGCGGCGTGGCGCTGATACCCGAAGTGGTGCTGGAAAATAGCCCGGAACCAGTGCGTAACCGCGTCATGATTCTGGAACGTAGCGACGAGAAAACGCCTTTCGAGCTGGGCGTCTGCGTACAAAAAAAGCGGCTGCATGAGCCACTGATTAATGCATTCTGGGAAATTGTTCAAATTAAATAAGGAGATAACCTGCGTTCAGGGACGTTGTTGTTAACAATAGCTGTTACTTTATGTTTTACCGTCCAGGCTAAACCAAAGGGCATTACCGTTCTTGATGTAAAACATCTGGCGCTGAAGCAATGCCTGGTTGCGAATTACAAAGCCAGAACGCCAGAGGGCGTGCGTTCGGCTCCCTCACAGGATGCGTCATTCATGGTCGAAAGTTATGCTTTATCAAATGCTGGCGTCTGGAATGCATTTCAGAAATTCGTCATCAACGAGACGAAAAAGTTTGACCAGTTAACCATGTCGTTACACCCCGACCATGCCCAAACCGCCAATAACGTGCTGGCGCAATGCATAAATTTTTATGAATCAAAGAAGCTGGATAAATATGTACGGGAGACAATGATGAAGTAACGCAAGTCTTATCACTTATCTATGCACTGTGGTTTCTCATTGCCCGGAGCGCGAGCAGAGGAAAGGACCCCGCAATAGGGTGAATAAATTAAATCAACGGGTAACAGAAGCGTATCCATAACAAAAGAAAAAGGAAGATCTATCAGAAGGATGGGGGAAAGCGGTTTATCAAACGCATTTTCTGCGTCAAATTGCGTGCCATGATAATAGCTATAATTTTCACCGAACACCCTGGCGACCACGCTGGCGCAACCGCTTAAAAAGAAACACGCCATACAAATTATCAGGAGAAATCTCATATCACATCCTTGTGGCGCTTAATTTATAAATCGGTGGGATCGATCTGTTTCATCGATTCTACCGTCATTAACCATTTATACAGCGGCTCCAACTGGCGGAATCCATCCGCCAGCAGCTTGACCAGATCGGCGTTGAAGAGTTTTTCCACATCGCTATCCGTCGTCATCACCGCGAAAGATTTACGGTGATACCAGTCTGAAATGGTCGATTCGAGCTCTTTGGCCAACAGCCGCTTATAGCTCTCACCCACCAGCTCGAATGGTGCCCGACAGCAGCCAGCGACTTCCAGAAACTGTTCCGGGCGCCGTTTCAACGTATGGCGAAACAGATCCATCGTCGGTTTACTGGCACTGTAGTAGCCCAGCCCGTAACGCAACGTATCCGGGCTGATTTCAAAGAAATACGCCGGGGCATCCGTCCAGTTTTTAGTTGAACGCTTAAAGGTCAGCCACATCCGGCTGCGATAAAGGGATTTATCGTGCGAAAAGCGAGTATCGCGATGAATGCACGACAAGGTTTTGCCAATAGCGGAGCGGGTCTCCAGTTGCGAGTCTATCTCCAGCATCGCGGGAGCTAAATCATCCACCAGCGCGCGAAACGGCGTGAGTATGCTGCGCTCATAAATAAAACGGTGCTCTTCAAACCAGGTTTTATCGTTCTCGATACGTACCTGTTGCAAAAAATTAAGCCCTTCTTGTGCAAATCCCTGAAAGCGCCCCGCCATCTGCTTGCCTCACTTAACCATGTTATGAACACCCTGCCATTTATAGTCTACAGACATCGTATTACCCAGATTATCAATATGTTTTTTTGGCCAGGCTGTGGGTTTTTAATAAAATCTTTTCGCGCATCCGATAGCATCTTAGAAAGATAAACAGAGTAAGCTTGTAACAATCCCATATCTTTATATTGACAGGAGTTTACAAAAGTCATTTCATCAGACATGTCTTTCTGCTGGCAAATAATATTCGCTGAAAGATCATCTCGCGCTATTTCATCAGCATTGGCAGTTGAGCACAGCAAAAAACATCCTGATAACAACAAAGGCAATAGTTTCTATAAGACATCCAGGAATAGGATTAATTAATGCTATCTTAATCTGCGTGTATTTTAGTTCAACTTAAAATAATCCCCCTTCTAATACAGAAGGGGGATGCAATCGCTACGCAAGGAAAAAACGGAATGCCGGATTATTGCTTTCGTCGTGGCAGTCGTAGCCCAGCTCATGCAAACGAGTTTCGAAATCAGGCTCGTGATCGCCCAGTTCGAATGCCGCCAGCACGCGACCATAATCGGTACCGTGACTGCGATAGTGAAACAGAGAGATGTTCCAGTAGGTACCCAGTGTATGCAGGAACTTCAGCAGGGCGCCGGGAGATTCCGGAAACTCGAAGCTGAATAAACGCTCCTGCAGCGGCTGCGACGGACGCCCACCGACCATATAGCGCACGTGAAGTTTGGCCATTTCATCGTCTGAGAGATCCACCACGCTATAGCCGCCATCGTTAAGCAGGTTAAGGATTTCCCTGCGCTCTTCCAGACCTCGGTTCAGGCGCACACCGACAAAAATGCAGGCATTTTTCTTATCTGCGAAGCGGTAGTTGAACTCAGTCACCGCACGGCCGCCCAGCAGTTGGCAGAATTTGAGGAAACTGCCTTTCTCTTCCGGAATGGTCACCGCCAGTAGCGCTTCGCGCTGTTCCCCCAGCTCACAGCGTTCGGAAACGTAACGCAGGCCGTGGAAGTTGACGTTCGCGCCGGAAAGCACGTGCGCCAGGCGTTCGCCGCGAATATTATGCTGCGCGATGTATTTTTTCATCCCCGCCAGCGCCAGCGCGCCGGAAGGTTCAGCCACCGCACGTACATCTTCAAACAGGTCTTTCATCGCCGCACAGATTGCATCACTATCGACGGTAACGATGTCGTCGAGATACTCCTGACACAAACGAAAAGTCTCATCGCCGATGCGTTTAACCGCCACCCCTTCGGCAAATAGCCCGACGCGAGGTAAATCAACCGGATGACCTGCATCCAGCGCGGCTTTCAGGCAGGCAGAATCCTCTGCCTCAACCGCAATGATTTTGATCTGCGGCATCAGCTGTTTGATTAACACCGCCACACCCGCCGCAAGACCACCGCCGCCGACCGGCACAAAAATGCGGTCGATATGGGCATCCTGCTGTAGCAGTTCCAGCGCCAGCGTCCCCTGCCCGGCAATCACCATCGGATGGTCGAAAGGTGGTACCCAAGTGAACCCTTGCTGCTGCGCCAGCTCGATAGCTTTTGCTTTTGCTTCATCGAAGTTCGCGCCGTACAGCAGCACTTCACCACCGAAGCCGCGAACCGCATCCACTTTGATATCCGCTGTTGCGATTGGCATGACGATCAGCGCCTTCACTCCCAGGCGAGAAGCCGAGAAAGCCACACCCTGCGCGTGGTTACCTGCCGAAGCGGTAATCACGCCATGTGATTTTTGCTCTTCCGTTAGCCCCGCCATCATCGCGTACGCCCCGCGCAGCTTAAAACTATGCACCGGCTGGCGGTCTTCACGCTTCACCAGCACAATGTTATCGAGGCGCGACGAGAGCTTTTCCATTTTTTGCAACGGCGTAATCTGCACGGCTTCATATACCGGCGCACGCAGTACCGCTCTGAGGTATTCCGCCCCCTCGGGGGCGGCGGACAGGGGTTGCGACTCGGCCATCATTAACCCCCAAGTTTCGATTTATCACGCACCGCGCCTTTGTCGGCGCTGGTCGCCAGGCTGGCATAGGCGCGAAGAGCGAAGGAAACCTGACGCTCACGATCTTTCGGTGACCATGCTTTATCACCACGAGCTTCCTGGGCTTCACGGCGCGCCGCAATCTCGGCATCGCTCAACTGCAGTTGAATACCGCGGTTCGGGATATCGATAGCAATCATGTCGCCATCTTCAATGATCGCGATATTGCCGCCGCTGGCGGCTTCCGGCGAAACGTGACCAATGGAGAGACCCGACGTACCGCCGGAGAAGCGACCGTCGGTAATCAGCGCACAGGCTTTACCCAGGCCCATTGATTTCAGGAAGGTAGTCGGATAAAGCATCTCCTGCATACCCGGACCGCCTTTCGGCCCTTCGTAGCGGATGACCACCACATCACCGGCGACAACCTTACCGCCGAGGATCGCATCCACCGCCTCATCCTGGCTTTCGTATACCTTAGCCGGGCCGGTAAATTTCAGGATGCTGTCGTCAACGCCAGCGGTTTTCACGATACAGCCGTTCTCGGCAAAGTTGCCATACAGAACAGCCAGACCGCCGTCCTTGCTGTAAGCATGTTCCAGCGAGCGGATACAGCCTTCTGCGCGATCGTCATCCAGAGTATCCCAACGGCAATTCTGAGAGAAAGCCTGCGTTGTGCGGACACCAGCAGGGCCAGCGCGGAACATCTTTTTAACCGCTTCATCCTGCGTGACAGTGATATCGTACTGCTCCAGCGTCTGCGGCAGGGACAAGCCAAGCACGTTTTTCACGTCGCGGTTCAGCAGCCCGGCACGGTCCAGTTCGCCTAAAATACCCAATACGCCACCCGCACGGTGCACATCTTCCATATGATATTTCTGCGTACTTGGCGCGACCTTACACAGTTGCGGCACTTTACGGGAAAGTTTATCGATATCGCTCATGGTGAAGTCGATTTCCGCTTCCTGCGCCGCCGCCAGCAGATGCAGTACGGTATTGGTGGAACCTCCCATGGCGATATCCAGCGTCATGGCGTTTTCAAACGCCGCTTTACTGGCGATATTACGCGGCAGCGCAGAGGCATCGTCCTGCTCGTAATAACGTTTAGTCAGCTCAACAATACGTGAACCGGCATTGAGGAACAGCTGCTTGCGATCGGTGTGCGTCGCCAGCAATGAGCCATTACCTGGCTGCGACAGACCCAGCGCTTCGGTCAGGCAATTCATGGAGTTGGCGGTAAACATCCCTGAACAAGAGCCGCAAGTCGGACAGGCGGAGCGTTCAACCTGATTGCTCTGATCATCGGAGACTTTCGGATCAGCCCCTTGAATCATCGCATCGACCAGGTCGAGTTTAATGATTTGATCGGAAAGCTTGGTTTTCCCGGCTTCCATTGGGCCGCCAGAAACAAAAATTACCGGAATATTCAGACGCAGAGACGCCATTAACATCCCTGGGGTGATTTTGTCGCAGTTGGAGATACAGACCATTGCGTCGGCACAATGAGCATTAACCATATACTCCACCGAGTCGGCGATCAGTTCACGAGATGGCAGTGAATAAAGCATACCCCCATGCCCCATGGCGATCCCATCATCCACCGCAATGGTGTTAAATTCTTTGGCGACGCCGCCAGCGGCTTCGATTTGTTCGGCAACCAGCTTACCGAGATCGCGCAGGTGAACGTGGCCCGGCACGAACTGGGTGAAAGAGTTCACAACGGCGATAATTGGCTTACCAAAATCATCGTCGGTCATTCCAGTGGCGCGCCACAGCGCGCGGGCACCCGCCATATTGCGGCCATGAGTGGTTGTGGCGGAACGGTACTTAGGCATGCTTTAGTTACTCCCAGTTTCTGTTAAATGGGACGTTGCGTGTCGCCCCATTTTTTATGCTTATTGATTAACCTGATCCAACCAGCCCCATTTATCCTCGGTTTCACCGGTGAAGAGGCCAAAGAATGCTTGTTGAATGCGCTTGGTGACCGGGCCACAGCGACCTTCGCCAACCTGAATACCATCAACGCTGCGTACCGGCGTGATCTCTGCAGCAGTACCGGACATAAAGACTTCGTCAGCCAGGTACAGGGACTCGCGGGACAATACCTGTTCGCGCACTTCCAGTCCCAAATCTTTCGCCAGCTTGATGATTGCGTCGCGGGTAATGCCCGGCAGCGCGGAAGAGGTGAATGGTGGGGTAAATAACACGCCATCCTTCACTTCAAACAGGTTTTCACCTGCGCCTTCAGAGACGTAGCCGTTCACGTCCAGCGCGATACCCTCCTGGTAGCCATGGCGGCGCGCTTCGCTGCCGACCAGCAGAGAAGAGAGATAGTTACCGCCAGCTTTAGCCGCAGTAGGGATAGTGTTCGGCGCTGCGCGATTCCAGGAAGAAACCATCGCATCGATCCCCTGATCCAGGGCTTCGGCACCCAGGTAGGCTCCCCACGGGAACGCCGCGATGATCACGTCAGTGTTATAGCCCGGAGGCGGGTTAACGCCCATGCCAACATCGCCGACGAAGACTAACGGGCGAATATAGGCACTGGTCAGATTGTTTTTACGAATCACTTCACGGCAGGCTTCCATCAGCTCATCAACGCTCTGAGAAACCGGGAAACGATAAATTTTAGCTGAATCACGCAGGCGCTGCATATGTTCACGATGACGGAACACCACTGGTCCTTTGTGAGAATCGTAGCACCGGATGCCTTCAAATACGGAAGTCCCGTAGTGCAATGCATGGGACATCACATGGACTTTCGCCTCACCCCACGGAACCATCTCGCCATTAAACCAAATGTAGTCAGCTTTTTTCGTCGTCATTGTTCTTCCTTTGCGCTCAGGCGCGGATTTGTTGTGATGTAGGTTGCTGGATCTCGACACAGGCGACGTCCACCAGTTTGCTTAATTGACTAAACAGTAATTCGACGGGCCGCTGGCTGGCAACGGTCAGTTCAATATTAATATTCCGGGCATCGGCGGCGGTTTCCATATTCATCGCGCAAATCCGGAACCCACGATGGCGCACTACGCGCAGCACTCGTTCTAACGTTTCGGGGCTAAAGCGCGCCTGCAAGACGACCTGATGTTGCATCATGATAATTTCTCCAGCATTTCTGCATTACTGGCACCGGGCGGCACCAACGGCCAGACGTTCTCAAGTTCGTCGATTGAGACATGAAGCAGGTAAGGCCCCTGGCTCGAAAGCATAGTGTCGAGTGCCGCTTCAACCTGGTCTTTACGGGTGATGTGTTGACCAGGGATGCCGAAGGCGCTGGCCAGAGTAAGAAAATCGGGGTTATCGGTAAGGGTAGTTTCGCTATAACGTTCCTGGAAAAACAACTGCTGCCATTGTCGAACCATTCCTAAGCGCTGGTTGTCCAGTAAGACTATCTTCAACGGCAGTTGCTTGCGTTTTACGGTGCCCAGCTCCTGCACGTTCATCATGAAAGAGCCGTCACCGGAGATACAGATCACCATATCATCAGGGCGGGCCACCTGCGCGCCTACCGCTGCGGGCAAGCCGAAGCCCATGGTCCCTAATCCGCTGGAGGTGATGAAATTCTCCGGGCGCGTATAAGTCATATGCTGCCCTGACCACATCTGATGCTGGCCCACATCGGTTGTCACGACGCAATCTGCTGGTTTACGCTCGGAAAGCAGCTTCAGCAGTAACGGTGCATAGATAGCGTCACCCGGATGATCGTAGCACCAGGCATGCTCGGCACGCAGTTGCGCATTACGTTGACGCCAGGCGTCAATAGACAGCGGCTGTTGCAACGCTGGTAGCATCACATTCAAATCGCCCGTCAGGCCGATATGTGCCTGACGCAGCTTGTTCAGTTCAGCCGGATCGATATCCATATGGATAACTTTGGCATGCGGGGCAAACGTATTCAGCTTGCCGGTCACCCGATCATCAAAACGGGCGCCTATCGCGATCAACAGGTCACATTCCTGTACCATCAGGTTGGCCGCTTTGGTACCGTGCATCCCCAGCATACCCAGATAGTAGGGATAATCCGCCGCCACCGCACCCAGCCCTTTCAGGGTGGAAGTCGCTGGCATTTGCGTTACGGCAAGAAATTCGCGTAGTGCTGGTACTGCCTGCGCCATACCCACGCCGCCGCCAACGTATACCATCGGCTTCTGCGACTGAGTCAGCATTTGCAAAGCGCATTCTATATCCGCATAGGGGAAATCAATATCATCGGCTACCATGGAAAAATGCGGGTCGAGATCGCCCTGAGCCAGTTGGATGTCTTTTGGAATATCTACCAGCACGGGGCCGGGACGCCCTGAGTTTGCCACATGGAAAGCTTCGGCAATGATGCGTGGCAACTCTTCCAGCGACTGCACCAGGAAACTATGCTTGGTACAAGCCAGCGATAATCCGAGAACATCTACCTCCTGGAAGGCATCAGTGCCAATGAACGGGGCGGCAACCTGTCCGGTGATAGCAACAACGGGAACGGAATCAAGCAGTGCGTCGGCGAGGCCGGTGATCAGATTGGTTGCGCCAGGCCCTGAAGTAGCGATACACACGCCCGTTTTGCCGGTAGCTCTGGCATAGCCGATAGCCGCCAGAGCCGCGCCTTGTTCATGCCGGCACAGTAAGTGCTCCACGCCGCCGTCATACAATGCATCGTAAACCGGCATAATTGCTCCACCCGGATAGCCAAAAACGGTATCGACCCCCTGTGCTCGCAAAGCATGTACTACCCACTGCGCTCCATTCATAGTTACTTCCCCGTCGTAGATCGAGAGAAACAGAGTTTTATGCTACAAACCATCATCTGCTCCTCTTTTCTGTTTTTAAGTTATAAAAAAACCCCCGGACCTTTCGGTGCGGGGGTCTTAGTTCGTTAAGGCTTGTTTTTAAACCTTTCCTCTTCCAGGCACGGCCCCGCACGGTGAGATAATAATCACCACCACGCTAATCACGACCAGGCTAATCACTCGTAGAAGGGCTGTCATTTTATGTTCTTTCTGGCTTCATGTTCGAAGGAATGCCTAAAGAGGTACCACAGACATAGCGTTAAACACAAGATTTTTTTATGATCCTATTTCTTACCTTGCTAACGATTTACGAAAAGCCGGTTGTTTTTAATGGGAAAAATATAAAATGAAAATATTTAAATTTATGGAGCGCTCCACTGCACTTTCTCATATCGCTGGCTGACGAAGGAGCTTTACGAGTCAGTATCCAAAACGAGCGCAAAGTGGCAATCGACGGAGAATTGGCTGGAAGCAAGCACGTAAAATTTAATATTGCTAAATTACTCGACAAAAAATCCCCGACATAATCCCGGCTCTCAGGAGGTTTTATGTCACTCGCCATTGTTTACACCCGCGCCGCTCTCGGGATCGGCGCCCCGCTTATCACGATTGAAGTTCATATCAGCAACGGACTCCCAGGCCTGACAATGGTAGGGTTGCCTGAAACAACGGTTAGAGAAGCTCGTGACCGGGTACGTAGTGCGATTATCAACAGCGGCTACGCTTATCCGGGGAAAAAAATCACCATCAATCTGGCGCCTGCCGATCTGCCAAAAGAAGGTGGGAGATATGATTTACCTATCGCTCTCGCGCTTCTGGTGGCCTCAGAGCAGCTAAATGCTACCAGGCTAAATCAATATGAGTTTGTCGGCGAGTTGGCACTTACAGGCGCTTTACGTGGCGTTCCTGGAGCCATATCCAGTGCCATGGAGGCAATAAAAGCGGGTCGGAAGATTGTTGTCTCTAACGAAAACTCTCCAGAGGTTGGATTAATCGGCGGCAGTGACTGCCTTATCGCCGCCCATCTTCAGGAAGTCTGCGCCTTTCTCGAAGGACGGAATCCCCTAACTCACCCAATATCAGAAGGAGAGTATTCGTATGATACATCAGTTGACCTGGGTGATGTTATTGGCCAGCAGCAGGGGAAACGAGCGCTGGAAATTATCGCCACAGGTGGTCACAACCTGCTGATGATAGGTCCGCCCGGCACAGGAAAAACGATGCTCGCCAGTCGATTACCAGGACTGCTGCCACCATTGAGTAACCAGGAAGCACTGGAAAGCGCGGCAATACTTAGTCTGGTCGATTCCAGCCATGCAATGAAAAATTGGCGTCGCAGGCCATTTCGCGCTCCGCATCATAGTGCCTCCCTGACAGCCATGGTGGGTGGTGGTTCAATTCCAGCGCCAGGAGAGATTTCCCTCGCCCATAACGGCGTCCTGTTCCTGGATGAATTACCCGAATTCCAACGTAGGGTACTGGATGCGTTACGAGAACCGATTGAGTCAGGGGTCATCCATATCTCTCGCACGCGCGCCAAAATCGATTATCCAGCCCGTTTCCAGCTTATTGCAGCCATGAACCCCAGCCCGACAGGGCACTATCATGGCCAGCATAATCGCGCATCACCAGAACAAACTCTACGCTACCTGGGTCGTTTATCTGGCCCGTTTCTCGACCGGTTCGATCTCTCCCTGGAGATTCCACTTCCGCCACCGGGGGTGCTAAGTCAAGGAACAAACGAAGAGGAAAGTAGCGTCTGTGTACGCCAACGTGTTTTGGCCGCACGCGAAAGACAACTATCACGACAGGAAAAACTGAATGCACATCTGGAAAATGATGAAATGAAAATCTGGTGCCAACTTCATAAAGATGACGCTATCTGGCTGGAGCAGACTCTAACACAGCTTGGGCTTTCAATTCGTGCCTGGCAGCGCCTGCTTAAGGTTTCCAGGACCATTGCCGATATCGAAGCAGCCGATCACATCGAACGCCATCATTTGCAGGAGGCTCTCGGCTATCGGGCAATAGACAGAATGTTGAGCCATCTACAAAAAATGATGGCGTAAAAAGGGACTGGCACCAGCTTTCAGGTGGGTGCTGTCGGTGTACAACACCCGGCCACTGGTCATCCTGCGCTCAAACGCCTGCTCCACGATATGGTCAAGAATGAGCTGAAAGACATCGCTGTCGTTAAAGCGGCGGATACGGTTCTGACTGAGAGTGGAGGCATCCGTGACCTTCTCCGTCAGCCCCATGCGCAGGAGCCAGCGGTAGACGTTATTGCTCGGGATATCTTTAACCAGCCGGCATCTATTTTACGCACCAGATGGTCTTCAGGAACGAGTTCGTCAAGGGTGATGGTTTCAAACTGGCATTGCTACGGGGAAGGTTCTCTAAGCATGGTGATCAGTCCATAAAATATTCTGTCCTTATTAGATCAAAGTCCCGGCCTTACGACCAGGACTTTGTCAGTAGTCTGAAGGCCTTACGCCCTTTCCTTAATCATCGCTTTCTGTGTAATCTTCCGTACCTTCCACCTGCGGCTTGCCGCCTGACAGGGTATGGAAACGCTTCGGACGCTTAATGCGCCCCATGTACTTAATCCAGACGCGTTCTGCTTCCGTTGCGGGCTCACGTTCACCACGGCATACCGAAACAAACTGTTTTTCATCATCGGTGACAGGCTCGCGTTTACCTAGTTCGAGTTCATTAAAGGCATAACCATGACGTTCCAGCAGTTGCGCCTCTTTGATGGTGAAATCTCCATGACGGGAAAACCCGCGCGGATAATTTTTATTGTCGAAAAAACGATTAGTTGTCGTAAAGCTTTCCGCCATCCTACACGCTCCTGATTCTTTGGCCGAGCTAATTATGGCGCGGAGTATTAGTTACGCTTGACAGAGCGTCAAACAAAACATTTAAATCATCACGACAAATAATTTTGCGGAGAAGAGTGTGGATACGGAATTGCTCAAGACTTTCCTTGAGGTGAGCAGAACTCGCCACTTTGGCCGAGCCGCAGAGGCGCTTTATCTGACGCAGTCAGCAGTTAGCTTTCGTATTCGTCAACTGGAGAACCAACTGGGGGTGAATCTTTTTACCCGCCATCGCAATAATATCCGTCTGACTTCAGCCGGAGAGAAACTGCTGCCCTATGCTGAAACCCTGATGAATACCTGGCAAGCTGCGCGCAAGGAGGTTGCAAATGCTTCCCGGCATAACGAATTTTCGATCGGTGCCAGCGCTTCTCTCTGGGAGTGCCTGCTCAACGAATGGCTAGGGAAGCTCTACACAGAACCCTATAACCTACAATTTGAGGCGCGGATTGCGCAGAGGCAATCGCTGGTCAAACAACTCCATGAACGCCAACTTGATCTCCTGATCACGACAGAATCGCCGAAGATGGATGAACTAAGCAGCCAGTTACTCGGTAATTTTACGTTAGCGCTTTACTGCGCATCACCCGCTAAATACACCAATGAATTGAACTATTTACGCCTGGAATGGGGTCCCGATTTCCAGCAAAATGAAGCTGGATTGATTGGAAATGATGATATTCCTCTGCTGACTACCAGTTCTGCTGAATTAGCGTACCAGCAGCTCGGCGCGCTTAAGGGGTGTACATGGTTGCCAGTACACTGGGCACAGGAGAAAAATAACCTGCATACGGTGACCGACAGTGCGACGCTTTCAAGGCCCCTCTATGCGATTTGGCTACAAAACAGCGATAAACAAGCACAGATTCGCGAGATCCTGAAGCACAACATATTGGGATAGGCTCACTCCTCCAGGGACGGAGGATAAGCGGAGGGAAATTTAAAGAAAAAAAATCCTTTGCCTGAGCAAAGGATTATTATATGGCAGGGGCGGAGAGACTCGAACTCGCGACACCCGGTTTTGGAGACCGGTGCTCTACCAACTGAGCTACGCCCCTAAATTTCCTTATCATTAAGCCTGCTTAGTCTGCAGGCTTAATTTTTTAATAAGTGGCGGAACGGACGGGACTCGAACCCGCGACCCCCTGCGTGACAGGCAGGTATTCTAACCGACTGAACTACCGCTCCACCGAATACTTCTGTAACCACCGGATTTATACACCGGTTTATGACTTAATTTGATGCCTGGC
>DASYFN010000094.1:0-38454 GCA_036498385.1 Klebsiella sp. | reverse complement strand
TGTATCTGGAAGATATTTTTCGCCAGGTCGAGACCAATACGTTTAATATTCATGATGGACACCTCCTCCGGGACTCTGAAGTTTAACACCTCAGTCTGGCACGTTGATGCCGTAAGGTGGGAGGTGTCCATCACATCGGGCTACGGGCTCACCACCGTCTGCGATCCGGTAGCCCGGGTAAGGCGTTTACGCCGCAACCCGGGAAGGCAACAACCCACAATCTCCTACCCCAGATACTCAATCACCGACAGCCCGCCGTTATAGTCGGTGCTGTAAATAATTCCCTGCGCGTCGACGAACACGTCGCAGGACTGGATCACCCGCGGGCGACCGGGGCGGGTATCCATCATTTTCGCCGGCGCGGCGGGCACCAGCGCCCCGGTTTCCACCGGTCGATAAGGGTTGGAAATATCGTAAGCGCGAACGCCCGCGTTCTGATAAGTGGCGAAAATCAGCGTTGAGCTGACAAAGCTGCCGGGACGATTCTCATGCAGGTTATGCGGGCCAAAGTGCGCCCCTTTCGCCACATAGTCAGCTTCGTCCGGCTGCGGGAAAGTCGCGATACTCACCGGATTCGTCGGGTCGCGAATGTCGAACAGCCAGATCAGCTTCTCACCATCCTGCTGGTTATCCAGCACCGCTTCATCGAGCACCACCAGCAGATCCCGATCCGGGAGCGGCAGCGCGGTGTGGGTGCCGCCGCCAAACGGCGGGCTCCAGTTACGGTGGCTAATCAACTTCGGCTGAGTGCGGTCCTGCACATCGAGCAGGGTCAGGCCGCCGTCGCGCCAGCTGCCGTAGGCGGTGTCGCCGGCGATAATCGCATGATGCAGGGCATAGCGCTTGCCTTCCGGCCACTGCGCGGTCTCCCCCGCCGCCTGGTTCATCCCCGGCAGCCACCAACGCCCGGCGACTTCCGGCTTACGCGGGTCGGCCAAATCGATAGTCAGGAAAATGTAGTCGCTAAAGCCGTCAATCAGTGCGGAAACGTAGGCCCAGCGTCCGCCGACGTACCAGATCCGATGAATACCGATGCCGTTAAGCGACAGGAAGCTGATTTCACGGGGTTTATCCGCAATCGAAATATCAAAAATCCGTAGCCCGGCGCTCCAGCCCTTATCCCGTACGTCGCTGACCGTCTCGCCCACCGAACGGGTGTAGTAAACCTTCTCGTCGGCGAAGCGGGCATCGGCAAACAGATCCCGGGCGTTGATCACCAGCAGCAAATCGTCGTGCGCCTGTAAATGGACGTTCCAGGTACCGGGCGGCGCGGCGATGTAGTTGACCGTTTGCGGATTTTTAGGGTCGCGCACGTCCACCACGGAAAAGCCCTGCGATACCATATGGCCGACATACGCAAAACCACGATGTACCATCAGTTGGACGCCGTCCGGGCGCCCCCCCTGATCGCTATGCCCAATCAGCCGCATGTTGCGGCTGTATTCTGCTGTGGGTAACGCAGTCACGCAACCTCCTGTTGCCCGGTAAGCGCAGCGCTACCGGGCAGTTGTTATTTATTCTTTGCTTCGAGAGTGGCGAACCACGGGGCGATAAAGTCTTCGGTCTGGCCCCAGCCGGGGATAATTTTACCCAGCGAGGCGACGTTAACCGCCCCTGGCTGCGCCGCCAGCAGCGCCTGCGGAATCGCCGCCGCTTTAAAGTCGTAAGTCGCAGGGGTCGGTTCACCAGCAATCTTATTGGCGATCAGGCGTACGTTGGTGGCACCAATAAGCTTCGGATCTACCGCTACGCTGATTTTCCACGGGCTGCCGGATTCACGCATCAGTTGCAGATCCTGATTAGAAATGTCGATGCTGTAGAGTTTGATCTCGGTGCGGCCATTCTCTTTCAGAGCCTTATACGCGCCCTGGCTGAAAGCGTCCCAGGTTCCCCAGATAGCATCAATTTTGCCTTTCGGATATTTGGCTAAGATCGCGCCGACCTTGTTGGCGGTATCGCCCTGCACATCGGAAGAGACGGCGCCGATGGATTCCAGCTCTTTGATACCGGGGTTTTGTTTAAGCAGCGTCTGGTAGGCCGCCTGGCGGCGCTCCATCGGCGGAAAGCCTGCGACCCACAGTTTGACGATGTTGGCTTTGCCGTTGAAGTCTTTCACCAGTTGGCCAAAGGAGAGCTCAGTCAGCGAAGCGTCATCCTGTTGGGTGACGGTAACCCCCGGGATCGTGCCGTTTACCGCGGTATCGAAAACCGACACTTTGATCCCGGCGTCCACCGCTTTTTTCACCAGCGCGGTGGCGTAGGGATCGCGTCCCTGAGAAAGAATAATGCCGTCGTATTTCTGGCTAATCGCCTGGTTAACGAAGTCCTGGAATCTGGCATCATCACCGTTGCTGAGGAAGGTGCTGATTTTAAACCCGAGCTTTTTTCCCTCCTGGATCGCCCCGGAGACAAACTGAGTGGTGTTATCGTCGGAACCCAGATTGCGGATCACCGCGATGCGAATCGGCCCGCTGTGTTCGGCAATCGCTGGCGGAAGCGGTGTCGGGGTTTCAGCAAAGGCCGCCGCAGCGTTGAACAACCCCAATGCGATGAGTGAAAGCGTTATCTTTTTCATAGTGATTACCCTGTCAAATATTAGGTGCGGCGCTGAAAATAGGTCAGTGCGAGCGCGCCAGCCAGCACCAGACCTTTAATAATGTCCATCGCGTAATATGGCACCGAGAGCATCACCAGGCCGTTGGAGAGCACACCCAGAATCACCGCTCCCACCAGCGTGCCGAGCGCATTCGGTTTACCGGAGCCAGCCAGCGAAAAACCGATCCATGCCGCCGCCACCGCATCCATCAGATAGCCGCCACCGGCGTTAACCTGCGATGAGCCGATGCGCGAAGCGAGCAGAATGCCGCCAAGACCCGCCAGCAGAGAGGCAATCACATAGGCCGCTACTTTGTAACGCGTAATACGCAGGCCGGAGAGGCGCGCCGCTTCCGGGTTGCCGCCGATGGCGTACATCCGCCGCCCGTGGGTGGTAAAAGAGAGCGCCAACTGGGCGATAACGGTCACCACCAGCATAATGATAACTATCGTCGGCACCTGCCCCAGCGAACCGAACGCCGCCGGAATAACTCCTTCCGCCATATCGCCGCTCGGCAGCACCATATTTTCGGTGATCGACCCGCCGTAGCTGTAAGTCATCGCCACGCCCTGAATCACGAACAGGCTGGCAAGCGTCGCCAGCATGTCGGGAATACGCAGGATCACGATAAGAAAAGCGTTGAACAGCCCTACTAAGGTACAGAGCGCCAGGGTGATAAGGATCGCCCCGGTGGTGCCGAAGCCGTGCCAGACAAACAGCGAAATCACCAGCGCATTAGCCAGCGAGGCGGTGGAGCCCACGGACAAATCGAAACCGCCGATGGTCAGCGATATCGATACGCCGATGGCGATCACCGTCACGATGGCGATGGAGCGCAGGATGTTGATGATGTTAAACGGGTCGAGGAAGTTGTCCGACGCCAGGCCAAAAACGGCGATCAGCAGGACGACGGTCAGCAACATGCCCCATTTGTAGAGAAAATCGAAAAATCGCTGACGGCCAGATACCGTCGCGTTAACTGTCAGGGCCTTACTCACGCTGCTGCTCCTCCGGTGGAGTAATAAAGAATGTTCTCCTCCCGGGCCTCAACGCCCGGAATTTCCGCCACGATGCGCCCGTCCCACAACACGCAGATGCGATCGCACAGGCCGACCAGCTCAGAGAATTCACCTGAGGCGTAAATTACCCCTTTGCCTTCTCGCGCCAGGCCGTCAATCAGATTGAATAAATCCGTTTTGGCTTTTATGTCGACGCCTTTGGTCGGTTCATCGAAAAGCAGTACGTTGGCGTTGCCGCGCAGCCATTTGCCAATCGCTACTTTCTGTTGATTGCCGCCGGAGAGACGGCGCAAGGTTTGCGCTGGACCAGAAGTACGAATACCCACGCGGGCAATCACCTCTTCCGCCCAGCGCCAGACCTGACGATGACCAAACAGGCTCCAGCGGGAAAAGCTATTATCGGCGCTGACCGCCAGATTCATCGCCACCGGCTCTTCGATAAAAATACCCTCTTTACGCCGCTCTTCCGGCACCAGCGCCAGGCCACGCGCCACCGAGTCAGCCGGGTTACGCGGTCGCCATGGCTGGCTGTTCAGTTCGCCGCGCGTCAGACGGCTTTTGCTGGCGCCAAACAGCGCCTTGCACAGTTCCGTTTTCCCCGCTCCCGCCAGCCCGGCGATACCAAGAATTTCCCCCTTGCGCAGGCGCAACGAGATATCCTGCAGCAGCCCTTCGTCGTGCAGCCCTTCAACCTGCAGCAACACCTCGTCACTATGCGGCGGACGCTTCGGCGGGAAGATATCGCTCAGCTCATGGCCGAGCATCTTCTCGACGATCTGCTCGCCGCTCAGCTCAGCCATTGGTCCGCTCTCAATCAAGCGACCATCGCGCAGCACCGTCAGGGTGTCGCAAATCGCTTTCAATTCATGAATTCGGTGTGAGATGAATACCACGCCAATACCCTGCTGCTGCAGACGACGAACCACCGTAAACAGGCGTTCGCTTTCATTTTGATCCAGTGGTGCAGTGGGTTCATCGAGGATAAGAAAGCGGCAATGATGCGACAGCGCGCGGGCCAGCAGGATTTGCTGCTTTTCCGCCAGCGTGCAACTATCAATTGAGCGACGCACGTCGAGGCTGACGTCAAGCTGGGCCAGCGCCTCGCGCGCCAACTGGCGCAGCCGCCCCCAGCGAAAAGCCAGCCCCGGTTCAGCCAGCCTGTCGAGCATAATGTTTTCCGCGATGCTCAGGCCCGGTACCAGCGCAACGTCAACCTCCTGCTGCACCAGATGAATGCCCAGTTGCCTGGCATCGCGCGGAGAACGAATGCTCACCCGTTGGTTGTTAATCACCACCTCACCTTCGTAATGGGCGTGCGTACCGCACAGCACCGCCATTAGCGTGGACTTACCCGCGCCGTTGGCACCGGTCAGCGCATGCACCGATCCCCCTTTCAGGGTGAAAGCCACGTTGCTCAGCGCCCGGAAGCCAGAAAAGGCCAGGCTAATATTTTGCATCTCAAGGCGATTGCCAGTCATCCCCTGCACCCTGTCGATTAATCTTCTGATTTAACGAATTTTTCACAGCAGCCCTTGACTGACAAATGCATAAAAGGCATAAGATGAAGCGAAATAATATTAGCCATCTGGATGTCTAAATATAACATCGGGTTAGCTAAACAAAATAAGGACAGCATTGATGAGTCACAGCGATATCCGCGTGGTCCCTGGCCCCGCCAACTACTATTCCCATCCTGGTAGCCTTGCCCGGCTGCATGATTTTTATACCGAAGAACAGCTTTCACGCGCAGTGTGGGTATACGGCGAGCGGGCTATCGCTGGCGCAGAAGCTTTTCTGCCGGAAGGGTTTAACACTCCCGGTGCGAAAAAAATCTTATTTAAAGGCCACTGTAGTGAAAGCGATGTCAACGAACTGGCCCTCGAGTCCGGCAACGATCGCTCGGTGGTGATTGGCGTGGGCGGCGGCGCGCTGCTCGATACCGCGAAGGCGCTGGCCCGCCGCCTCGGGCTGCCGGTGGTGGCCATCCCCACCATCGCCGCCACCTGCGCGGCGTGGACGCCGCTGTCGGTGTGGTATAACGATGCCGGTCAGGCGCTGCAGTTTGAAATTTTCGACGATGCCAACTTCCTCGTACTGGTGGAGCCGCAAATTATCCTTAACGCGCCAGCAGAATATCTGCTGGCGGGCATCGGCGATACGCTGGCGAAGTGGTATGAAGCGGTGGTGCTGGCCCCGCAGCCGGAGACGCTGCCGCTCACCGTGCGCCTCGGTATCAACGGCGCGCTGGCGATCCGCGATGTGCTGCTGGAAAGCAGCGAAACCGCGCTGGCCGACCAGCAACGCGGCGAGCTTACCCAGGCTTTCCGCGATGTGGTGGATGCGATTATCGCTGGCGGCGGTATGGTTGGTGGATTAGGCGAGCGCTATACCCGCGTCGCCGCCGCTCATGCGGTGCACAACGGCCTGACAGTGCTGCCGCAGACTGAAAAGTATCTTCACGGAACCAAAGTCGCCTACGGGATTCTGGTACAGAGCGCCCTGCTCGACCAGGACGAAGTGCTGACGCAACTGGTGCAGGCGTACCAGCGTTTTAACCTGCCAACCACGCTGGCGGCGCTGGAAGTGGATATCAACGACCGCGAAGCGCTGGATAAGGTGATTGCCCATACCCTGCGCCCGGTGGAGTCCATCCATTTTCTGCCGGTTGAACTGAACGCCAAAACCCTGCGCGCGGCGTTTGAAAAGGTCGAACGTTTCGCTGGATAATTCCCCCGTTTTATTCGCCTCTGCCGCCCGGCAGAGGCGCTTTCGAGCCGCCTCGCAAAGCCGAGCTTTCTGTCTTCGTAAGATGCTGACCCTGCGCTATCGTAGCGGTATAAGAAAATCATAGGTTTCCTAATAAACTTATTATTTCCTTATATTCAACCAAGGTGTACAGTGGAGGTACATAGCATGCTCATTTGGTCAAAAGTGGCAAAAAAGGAACTGGCAAATATCGATTATCGCTATCAGCAACGAATCAAAAGCAGACTAGCGGATTTAGGTGACCGTACGGCTCCTCGGCCCGATGTCAGAAAGTTATCTAAACCAGAGAATCATTACCGCCTTCGGGTGGGGGATTATCGGGTCATTTTCACACGTCAGGGACTGACGCTTAGCGATCTGTTTATCGTATCCGTAAAGCGCAGAACCTCAACAACCTATTTGCATGAGGAGAATATGCCATATGGCTGTTCAGATAATTAAGGATGCTGAAGGGAAAGCACAGTACGCGGTGATCCCCTACGACGAATACTTCCAGATGTGTTTGCAGCTAGCCGAGCTGGATGATGAAACGGAAGCGGATCTTGAAGATATTCCTGTAGAACACGATATCTACGACAACGTGATGCTGCCGGGTGACGTCTGCGACATCATGGATAAAGAGAAAGTCAGCCTGCAGGCGGCCTGGCGTATTTTGCGCGGCCTGTCGCAACAGGAGGTAGCCGACAAGCTCGGCATTAGCCAGTCTGCGGTTTCCCAGCTAGAAGCTATCGACTCCCGCCCGCAAAAGCGCACCCGCGAAAAGCTGGCGGCAATATACGGCTGTACGCAAGAGCAGATCAGTCTGTATCTGCCAAAAGAGGGTTAACAGCACTTCGCGCCGCCTTTACCGCCGTAGCGCGCGTCCTGACGCTCGCGGAAAAACTCTTCGTAGGTCATCGGCGTTTGTTCGGGATGGGTCGCGCGAATATGCTCCACATAGTTGTCGTAATCCGGGACGCCGATCATCATTTTCGCCGCCTGACCTAAATATTTTCCTGCTTTTGAAAGGGTATCAAACATTTTCAACTCTCATAATCGCCCCCCTTCTCACAAAGGAGGGCGATAAAGTCACGCCTTAGTGGGCGCGTTTGGCCTGAGTCACCAGGTTATCTGCATCAGCAGGCATCGCCTGATATGGGGTCTCTTTCGTGGTCGGTTTGTCCTCTTTCAGCGCCGCCAGCGCGGTCTTAATCGAGAACAAAGCCAGTACCACCACCACCACCATAAAGAAGATGGTCAGACCGGCGTCCAGACGGTTATTAAACACCAGTTGCGCCAGTTGCGATTCAGTGAACTGCGGCGGAATGTTGCCGCTGTCGATCATCGCCTGGAACTTATTGGCAATCGCCAGGAACCCGACCTTAGTATCGGTGCTGAACGACTTCTGCCAGCCCGCAGTTAAGGTACACACCAACAGCCAGGAGGTCGGCAGCAGGGCTACCCACGCATAACGCTGGCGCTTCATCTTAAACAATACCACTGCGCAGAGCATCAGCGCCATTCCTGCCAGCATCTGGTTAGCAATACCAAACAGCGGCCACAGCGTGTTGATGCCGCCAAGCGGGTCAACCACGCCCTGATGCAGGAAGTAGCCCCATGCCAGCACACACAGCGCCGTCGCGAGAAGGTTCGCTGGCAGAGAGCTGGTTTGCTTCAGCCCCGGACTGATTACCCCCAACAGGTCCTGCAGCATAAAACGCGCCGCACGAGTACCAGCATCCACCGCGGTCAGGATAAACAGTGCCTCAAACAGAATCGCGAAGTGATACCAGAAGGAGACGTCCATCAGACCGCCCAGCGAACCGTGCAGAATGTAGGCCATGCCTACCGCCAGCGTCGGTGCGCCGCCCGCGCGGGAGATAATTGACTGCTCGCCCACTTCATTAGCGATCTGATTAAGCGTATCCGGCGTCACGGTAAAGCCCCAACTGCTTACCACCTGCGCCGCTGACGCCACCACATCGGTCACGCCCGCCGGAGCCAGCACCGCCATCGGGCTGTTCATCGCGAAGTAGACGCCCGGGTCGATAATACAGGCCGCCACCAGCGCCATAATCGCCACAAAGGACTCCATTAGCATCCCGCCGTAGCCGATAAAGCAGGCCTGCCCTTCGTTGGCCAGCATTTTCGGCGTGGTACCGGAAGAGATCAGGGCGTGGAAGCCGGAAACCGCGCCGCAGGCGATGGTGATAAACAGGAACGGGAACAGGTTGCCGCTCCACACCGGCCCGGTGCCATCGATAAATTTGGTCAGCGCCGGCATAGTCAGCGTCGGCCGCATAATCAGAATGCCGATAGCCAGGCCGACGATGGTGCCGATTTTCAGGAAGGTAGAGAGGTAGTCGCGAGGAGCCAGCAACAACCATACTGGCAACACGGCGGCAATAAAGCCGTAGCCCACCAGCATCCAGGTGAGCTGTACGCCGGTGTAGTCAAACCACGGCGCCCAGGTCTCACTTTCGGCCACCCAACCGCCGGAAATGATAGCGAACACCAGCATCACCAGACCAATCACCGACACTTCACCAATGCGCCCGGGGCGCAGATAGCGAATATAGATCCCCATAAATATCGCCAGCGGGATGGTAAAGGCCACGGTCCAGGTGCCCCACGGGCTGTGGGTCAGCGCTTTTACCACGATCATCGCCAGCACCGCGAGGATAATCACCATGATCATAAAACAGGCCACCAGCGCCAGTATCCCGGCAGCCGGCCCCATCTCCTCTTTCACCAGTTCGCCGAGCGAACGTCCGTCGCGACGGGTGGAGACGAACAGCACCATAAAGTCCTGTACCGCCCCGGCCAGCACCACACCCGCCAGGATCCAGATCATCCCCGGCAAGTAACCCATCTGCGCCGCCAGCACCGGGCCAACCAGCGGCCCCGCTCCGGCAATGGCCGCAAAATGGTGACCAAACAGCACTTTCTTGTCGGTCGGAACGTAATCGAGACCGTCGTTGTGACGCACCGCCGGGGTCATGCGCGTCGGGTCAACCGACAGCACATTTTTGGCGATATACAGGCCATAGAAGCGATAGGCAATCAGATAGACGCAGACTGCCGCGACGACAATCCACAACGCGTTAATCTGTTCCCCCCGGTTTAGCGCAATATAGCCCAGGGCAAAGGCTCCGATAACGGATAGCAGTGCCCAGATGAGGTATTTCCCTGAATTATTCATCATTGTGTTCCACAGATAAGGTAATCAGAATGTTACAGGTTGTTTCTAGAACAGAATGTGAATTTTAACAACATTGAAACGATGCAGATGTCGCCTTATGCCAGGGATTTATCTCACATTGCAGGCGAGATCACTTCTGGCAGGAAAATGGATGAAAACAGGGATGGATATTCTGTGACTGCGTCGCAGGTGGTTTCCCCGGAGGCAGCGCTTGCCGCGCCTGTCCATATACGGCTAAGGCGTTCACGCCGCCAACCGGGAACAGGCCTCCTCAGCCGAGGACCATCGTTGCCAGACGGCAAGTGCAACAGCGTCGCCCTCGCTCGTCGAATACGGTAATTTCCCAGCTTTGACCCTGACGCCCCAGGTGCAGCGGTCGGCACTCGCCGCGCACTTTGCCACTGGAAACCGCCCGGTGATGGGTCGCGTTGAGTTCGGTCCCCACCACACAATGCCCCTCTTCGGTCATCAGCCACCCGGCCATTGAGCCAAGAGTTTCCGCCAGCGCCGCCGATGCGCCGCCATGCAGCAGCCCAAATGGTTGATGGGTTCGCGCGTCGACCGGCATTTCCGCCTCCAGCACCCCCTCCTCCAGCCGGGTATAGACGATGCCCAGATGCGCCACCATCGTATTCGCGCTGGTCGCGTTGAGCTCCTCCAGCGTCAACTGACGTTTCCAGGCCATTTATGCCCCCAACGTCGAGCCGCCATCCACCACAATATCCTGCAGCGTAATGTGGCTGGCGTGACTGGACGCGAGGAACAATATCGTATCCGCGATCTCCTGCGGACGGGCGATTTTGCCCAGCGGGATCCCCAGCTTAAACTGCTCGCCGAAGCCGCGAATGCGCTGCTGCTCAGCGTCATCGCTGATCCACAGCGCCCGCTGCATATCGGTGTCGGTAGAGCCAGGAGAAACCAGATTACAGCGTACGCCGCAGCCCGCCAGTTCAAGGCCGACTGTCAGCGCCAGGCTCTTCAGTGCTGCTTTTGACGCACCGTAGGCGCTCATGCCGATACGCGGAGTATGCGCCGCGTCGGAAGCCACGGTCACAATCGCCCCGCCTTTTTGGCGGCGAAACTGCGTCATCGTCTGCTGGAACAGGTTAAATGCTCCGCCGACGTTGACGGCGAAGGTCTGCTGCCAGTCTTGCAGGCTCAGCGTATCGGTTGCCCCCATACGCAAAATACCGGCCGCATTCACCAGCACATCCAGCCGCTCAATCCCTTCCAGCAGATAGCCGCATACCTGCGCTACCTGCTGCGCGTCGGCGACATTGAGCATCTCGGTGGCGAACGGATAATCGTCGCCATCAAAAGCCAGGTCAAAACCGGTTACCTTTGCCCCGGCGTCAACGAACGCCAGCGCGGTCGCGTAGCCGATACCTTTGCCCGCCCCGGTGATCCACACGGTCTGGCCGTGAAAATCGAGTCCGTTCATTATTTCACCTCGCGGGAAAGCAGCGCCCACCAGGCATCGATGGTCGGGTTTTTCGCCAACACGACAAAGTCTATATCGCCGTGAATTTTACGCCAGCGGGCGGCTAGCGCCATCATGCGCACCGAGTCCAGACCGTAATCAATAAGGTTTTCGTCGTCCATCGGCTCGTCAGATTCATCCAGCAGCGGCAGCACCAGCGCGCGCAACGCCGCTTTCGACGCAGGCAGCGGCAATAGCTCTTCGGTCATCACCACGCGACCGGAGCGGCCCGCGACGTAGTTGAGCGCCATCAGATGCTCCTCGCGGCTGAAATCGGCCAGCGCATCAGCAACGAAGAACGGCTTAATATCGCGCATAAACGCGTCGGTGGCGGTGGTCATGCAGCCAATATGGGCATACACGCCGGTGATGATCAGTTGATCACGCCCCGCATCTTTCAGCATCTCTTCCAGCGGCGAGCGATGGAACGCGCTGTAGCGCCACTTCACCAGCACGGTATCGTTGTCGTCCGGTGCAAGCGCGGCAATCACCTGCTGTTGTTCCGGTGAACGGGTCAGGCCCGGCCCCCACATGTCGTTCAACAGCGCGCGGTCTTCGTCGCTCTGCTCTTTCGGCTGGGCGGTGAAAAAGACCGGAATATTGTTCTGTTTGCAGAAATCGCGCAGGGCGGCGATATTGGCCACCACTTTCTCCATCATCGCGCTGTTTTCGCCCCAGAAGTTGAGGAAATACTCCTGCATATCGTGGATTAACAGCGCGGCACGGGACGGCTCAAATGCCCAGTTCACTTTGTTCGCCGGGATATCGCTGGCTTCCGGCAGCGCGTAAGCCTGTAATTTTGGAATTGCCATTCTGTCTTCTCCTTCAGGCCAGCTTGCGTTCAGCCAGCCACTGACGTAATTGTTTTTTATCGACTTTGCCCACCGGCGTCAGCGGTAGCGCATCAACGCACTCCACACGGTCCGGAAGTTTAAATTCAGCGACCCCTTGTTCCCGCAGGAAGCGGCGTACCGCCACCGCGCGCAGGGGCTCTTTCACCACCAGATACGCGCAGCTCTTTTCCCCCAGCAGGCTGTCTTCCATGCTGACCAGCGCGACGTGGATCACCGCCGGATGGCGCAACAACAGGTTCTCGATCTCTTCCGCCGCGATCTTCTCGCCGCCGCGGTTGATCTGATCTTTTTCCCGCCCCTGCACGGTGATATAGCCATCTTCATCGATTGAAATCAGATCGCCAGAGCAATAGAAACCATCGGCATCAAAGGCGTCGGCATTATGCTGCGGGCTCTTGTAATACCCGCGGAAGGTATAAGGGCCACGGGTCATCAGGCGCCCGACTTCGCCGCACGGCAGCGGATTACCGTCCACATCGGCCACCCATACTTCGTCATCCGGACACATTGGGCAGCCCTGGGTATTGATAATGCGCTCCGGGCTGTCGTTAAGGCGGGTATAGTTCACCAGCCCCTCCGCCATGCCGAAAACCTGCTGGAGCTGACAGCCGATTTCCGCCGGAATACGCGCGGCGAGGGTCGCGGACAGGCGCGCCCCGCCAACCTGCAACAGCCGCAGCGATTGCAACTGAGCATTGCTGCCGGTGTTATGGATCTCCTGTAACCACAGACTTACCGCAGGCGGAACCAGCGAGGTCAGGTTAATCTGGTGCTTTTCGATCAGCGGGAAGCACAGGGTCGCGCTCGGGTCGTGCGCCAGCACCACCACGCCGCCAGCGCGAAACACGCCTAATGAACCCGGCGAGCTCATCGCGTAGTTGTGGGCGGCGGGAAGCGCGTTCAGATAGCGCGTTTCGGCGCTCACTCCACACAGCTCATTGCTGCGGCGAATGCTATAGTCGTAGTCGTTATGGGTACGAGGAATAAGCTTCGGCGTACCGGTGCTGCCACCGGAAAGCTGGAAAAACGCCACCTCGTCAGCAGGCGTCGGCCTGGCAACAAAATTATCGCCAGGCCGCTCAATAGCCGCCGTCAGGCTCTGCTCGTCGCTGTCGTTCAGCAGCAGCGCCACGCGTACCGACGGATGCTGCGCAACAAAAGCGTTAAGAAAATCATCATTGGCAAACAGCGCATGTTGGCGGTCGCCAATCAGCAAAGCGGGTTCAATCTGCGTGGCATAGGCATTCAGCTCGCTACGCTGATGGCTGAACAGCGCATTAACCGGCGCAACGCCGATACGCAGCAGTGCGAAAAAAGTGATATAGAATTCCGCGACATTGCCCAACTGCACCAGCGCCGTTTCGCCACGCTTCAGGCCCTGATGCTGCAGTGAGGAAGCGAGGTTATCCACCAGGCGGTTGAATTCACGGTAACTGTAGCTTTTGTCGCCGTCGATAATGGCGGGGGCGTCGTTTTCCGCATGACGGGTGATCAGATTGGTTAGCGGCAGATCCTGCCAGTAACCTTTTTGCCGATAGCAGGCCGCAAACTCTTCCGGCCAGCGGGTAAAGTCGATCATCATAGTGCCTTATTGCAAGCCGAATACGTTCAGCATGGTGGTGAGTTTGACGCCGGTTTCGCGCCACTCGCCTAACGGCGAAGAGGCCGGAACGATCCCTGCGCCAGCAAATAACCGCAGGGTGCGCTGGTGCAGGCGTGCGCAGCGGATGGTGACCACCCACTCGCCGTTGCCTTCGTCATCGCACCAGCCGACAATGCCGCCGAACAACTGGCGGTCGAACGGCTCCAGTTCGCTAATCAGGCGTTTCGCCGCCTGATGCGGAAAGCCGCTTAGTGCCGGAGTCGGGTGCAGCAGGCAGGCCAACGACATGGCATTCTCATTTGCCAGCGCAGTACCCTGAATCTGCGTCGCCAGATGCCACAGGGTCGGCGTCGTGATCAGATGCGGAGAGTCCGGCAGGGAGAGTTCGCTGCTGCGCGGCGCCAGGATGGCCTTCATCGCCCGGGCCACCAGCTCATGTTCATGGCGGTCTTTTTCTGACGCCAGTAGCCGATTCCCCGCTTCGCGGTCCAGCACATCGTCCGGCTGACGGCGGGCCGAACCCGCCAACGGCAGAGAGTTAAAACGCGCCCCTTCTTTACGCAACAGTAACTCCGGGCTGGCGCCCAGCAGCACGCCACCGTCCGAGAGCGGCACATGGAAATTAAAACTGGCCGGATTCTGGGCGATCAGGCGCTCGAGTAACGCCCGGCTATCCACCCGTTCGCGGGTGGTGATATCAATCAGGCGCGAGAGGACCACTTTGTCCACTTCCGGGGTCGCGGTGAGAGCCGCCGCGCGCGCAACCATCGCCATAAAAGTGTCCTGTTCAGGGATCGCCCGGCGCTGAACGACATCCACCGGCGCTTGCCCCGACGCATAGCACGCGGAGTGCTGCTTTTCAGTGCGGGAGAACGCTTCCCAGCTCGCGGGGATAAACAGCTCGGAGGGTTCACTGGTATCAAACGGAATGGCGCCGACCATTACCGGCTTATCAATTCCGGCAGCCCGCGCCGCTTTAAACGCAACCGCCATTTTTTGCTGAAATTCCCCATCCAGATTATCGCCATCAGCGGCGGGATGAGAGAATCGGTTAAAGCAGCCAGTTGTGGTGAAACTGCGGTACGGCGACATAAAGAAGAAGCTTTCCGGCAGCAGGGTCATTTTTTTCTCCCGAACTTCCTCAGCCAAAGACATTTCCATATCATTCTCCAAAAATGATAAAGATATTGCGAATAATTATCGTTTATATTTTGGTTTGCTAACCTAAAAGGTATTGCGCTCTATGTCAACCGTACAGATAGTATGTTGTGCTACTTGAGCTTGCATCGACGCCGTGCAAAGCTGAAAATGAGAAGCATTTATTACCAATTAATCAAGGATGCTAATTCGTGAATTTCTCCACCTTTTGCCGCCGTACTCTCCTCGCCAGCGGTCTGGCGATTTTAGGAATTAGCTCAGCGTCGGCAGCAGACTGGCCGCGCCAGATAACCGATAGCCGCAGCACGCACACGCTGGCAAGCCAGCCACAGCGCATCGTCTCCACCAGCGTGACGCTGACCGGCTCGCTGCTGGCGATTGACGCGCCAGTGGTGGCCAGTGGAGCCACCACGCCCAATAACCGCGTTGCCGATGGCCAGGGATTTTTGCGTCAATGGAGCGATGTAGCGAAAGCGCGCAAGCTGTCGCGTCTCTATATTGGCGAGCCGAGCGCTGAAGCCGTCGCTGCCCAAATGCCGGACCTGATTCTGATTAGCGCCACCGGCGGCGATTCAGCGATGGCGCTCTATGACCAGCTTTCCACCATCGCTCCGACGCTTATCATTAACTACGATGATAAAAGCTGGCAGGCCCTGCTGACCGAGTTGGGAAATATTACTGGCCATGAAAAACAGGCCGCTGAGAGAATTGCTGAGTTTGATAAAAAGCTGGCGTCGCTCAAAGCGAAGATGACGCTGCCGCCGCAACCAGTCACCGCGCTGGTTTACACCGCTGCGGCCCATAGCGCCAATATCTGGACCAAAGAGTCCGCCCAGGGGCAGATGCTCGAACAATTGGGCTTTACTCTTGCGACTCTGCCCGCCGGACTACATGCCAGCCAGAGCCAGGGAAAACGTCATGATATCGTGCAGTTGGGTGGTGAGAATCTGGCCGCCGGCATTAACGGCCAGAGCCTGTTTCTGTTCGCCGGTGACCAAAAAGATGCCGATGCGATTTACGCTAACCCACTGCTGTCGCATCTGCCAGCGGTAGAAAGTAAACGCGTTTACCCGCTGGGGACCGAAACCTTCCGCCTTGACTACTACAGCGCCCTGCTGGTGCTGCAACGCTTATCAACGCTCTTCGGTTAAAACACGCCTCCTGGTACCGCCCCGGAGCAATCCGGGGCTTTTTACATTGACGTTTCCGGGCGCTGAAAGCAGCGCAGCTCGCGTAACACCCCCACCAGCACCACACCAACAATCACCAGCGCCCAACCGCTGACGCTCGCCGAAGCCTCCGGCGTCAGAATCACGCCCAGGCCGCCAAGTAGCGCCGCACCAATCGCATCGCCGGTCACGTTCTGCGCAGTCCACAGACCGTTGATTCGCCCGAGCATATTTTCCGGGGTTTGGGTCTGGATCAGCGTATATTGCAGCAACGAGCTTACCGCGCTCAGCCAGCCAAACAGCGCCAGGCACAGCGCCCCCAGCTCCCACACCGGCATCAGGCTAAACAGCGCAATCGCCACAAACGAGCCGACGGTGGTCGCCAGCATCAGCACGCCGGGCTTCGCCGTCTGCGCAAGTTGTCCGCTGGTCAATGCCCCGAACGCCGCGCCCAGAGGGATCGCAGCATACAGCAGACCAATTTGCGATGCCGACATCTGCCAGCTTCCGGCCAGCGCCGGATAGAGCACGCGAACTGCACTGGCCATCGTCAGCAGGCCGCCAAGCAGTACAATGCCGCCTATTAACGGGCTATTGAAGAGAAATATCAGCCCTGCCTGCAGCGATGTTAACGGGTGTTCGCGCGGCTGCGACGGCGACGGCAGAAGGGGTAAACGCAGCAACGTCAAGGTGGTGATAAAGGTCCCGATCGCCGCCAGAGCGTAGTTCCAGGCGACACCGCCGGTGGCCAGCAGCAGACCGCCAATCATCGGCGAAATCACCGATCCCAGGCGTACCGTCAGCATGGTGATCGCCCCCGCCTGCATCAGGTTTTCCCGCCCGACTAATGCGGGTGTCGCCGCCAGCAGCGCGGTCACGCCTAATGAGGCAAAAAAACCATCCCAGATGCCCAACAGATAGATAGCGATTAACGAAGGCTCCGCCAGCATGGCATTCAGGCACAGACCGATAAAGCCAATCCCGCAAGTACCGCGCGCCAGCAGGATCAGACGTTTGCGCTCATAGCGGTCGGCCAGTACACCACCCACCATCAGACCGACAAACATTGAGCTGCCGGTTAAGGTGACCGACAGCCCTACCTGCCAGGTTGAGTGGGTCATCATCTGGATTTGTACCGGGATCGCCACGCCCAACAGGCCCAACGACAGGATAGAGATAAAGCGGGCGATAAAGACGGCACGAAAGGCCGGGTGAGTTTTCAGCAAGCTGAGATTCAGCAGCCTGGATTGTCGGTTCATAACAGCGCCTTGTTATTATTTTCCATACCATTTTTATGGGTGCACATGCTAACATAACCGGATAGAATCGATAACGATAATTACTATCATTATCAAGTCAGGAATGTAAGCCATGTCGTCTTCCACGACTGCGGCGCGCGCCTTTGCCGTGCCGGGTCTTTTAATCGTTTTAATCACTGCTATTGCGCTCAGCCTGCTGATTGGCGCCAAACCCCTGCCATTCAGCGTGGTCGCTGATGCTTTTAGCGGTACCTGCCACAGCGCCGATTGCACCATCATCCTTGATGCCCGGCTACCGCGTACTCTTGCCGGACTGCTGGCCGGTGCCGCACTGGGCCTCGCCGGAGCGTTGATGCAGACCCTGACCCGCAACCCGCTGGCTGACCCGGGGATCCTTGGCGTTAACTCCGGCGCAAGTTTCGCGATCGTGCTGGGCGCAGCGCTGTCTGGCATCTCCTCACCGCAGGAGCAACTGCTGATGGCCTTTTGCGGCGCGTTCGCCGCCTCGCTGCTGGTTGCCTTTACCGGCAGCCAGGGTGGCGGTCAGCTTAGCCCGGTCCGCCTGACCCTCGCTGGCGTCGCCCTGGCGGCGGTACTGGAAGGGCTATCCAGCGGTATCGCTCTGCTTAACCCCGACGTCTATGACCAGTTGCGCTTCTGGCAGGCGGGTTCGCTCGACGTACGCACCCTGCAAACTCTGAAAATCGTGCTGATCCCGGTGCTCATAGCCGGTCTGGTTACGCTGCTGCTGAGCCGGGCCTTAAACAGCCTGAGCCTCGGCAACGATACGGCGACCGCGCTCGGCAGCCGTGTCGGCCGTACTCAACTTGTCGGCCTGCTGGCGATTACCGTTCTGTGCGGCAGCGCGACAGCGGTGGTCGGGCCAATTGCCTTTATCGGCCTGATGATGCCGCATATGGCCCGCTGGCTGGTGGGAGCGGACCATCGCTGGTCGCTGCCGGTAACCCTGCTGGCCACCCCTGCCCTGCTCCTGTTTGCCGATGTGTTGGGCCGTCTGCTGGTACCCGGCGAACTGCGGGTTTCGGTGGTAAGCGCCTTTATCGGCGCTCCGGTTCTGATCTGGCTGGTACGACGCCAGCCGCGCGGAGGTGGAATGTGATTGCGCCTTCTCGTCGCCTGATTTTTAGCTGTCTGCTGCTGCTGGTTGCCAGCGTGCTGGTCTCCCTGTGGGGGCTTGGCACCGGCCTGGTACCCTTAAGTGTTGGGCAGGTTATCTCCGCGCTGCTCGGGGATGCGCCACGCAATATCGTCATGGTGGTGACCGAGTGGCGTCTGCCCCGAGTGCTGATGGCGCTGTTAATTGGCGCCGCGCTCGGCGTCAGCGGCGCGATTTTTCAGTCCCTGACCCGCAACCCACTGGGCAGCCCTGACGTGATGGGCTTCAACACCGGGGCCTGGAGCGGTGTGCTGGTGGCGATGGTAATGTTCGGTCAGAACCTGGCGGCCATCGCCGTGGCGGCAATGGCTGGCGGGATCCTTACCGCACTGGTGGTCTGGCTGCTGGCATGGCGCAACGGGATTGAAACCTTTCGCCTGATTATTATCGGTATCGGCGTGCGCGCCATGCTGGTTGCGTTCAATACCTGGCTGCTGCTGCGCGCTTCGCTGGAAACAGCCCTCTCCGCTGGCCTGTGGTATGCCGGTTCGCTTAACGGTCTGACATGGGGAAAAACCTGGCCCTCCGCACCGCTGATTCTACTGATGCTGGTCTGCGGGGCGCTATTGGCGCGGCGCATGCGGCTGCTGGAGATGGGCGACGATACCGCCTGCGCGCTGGGCGTACGGGTTGAGCGCTCGCGCCTGCTGATGCTGCTGGTCGGGGTGGTGCTAACCGCCGCCGCCACCGCACTCGCCGGGCCAATTTCATTTATCGCCCTGGTGGCCCCACATATCGCACACCGTCTTAGCGGCACTGCCCGCTGGGGGCTGGCTCAGGCGGCGCTGTGCGGCGCCCTGCTACTGGCAATCTCCGACTATGCCGCGCAGCGTCTGTTTATGCCCTATCAGTTACCGGTGGGCGTCGTGACTGTCAGCATTGGCGGCATCTACCTCATCGTGTTGTTAATTCAGGAGTCCCGCAAGAAATGACCGCTGTAACCTCCCGTTTGCGCGGCGATCAGTTGACCCTGGCGTACGGCAAAAAGACCATCGCTGAATCGCTGAACGTCACCATCCCCGACGGCCACTTTACCGCCATTATTGGCCCTAACGGCTGCGGTAAATCGACGCTGTTGCGCACTCTGAGCCGCCTGATGACACCCACCAGCGGTCATATCTATCTCGACGGCGAGCAGATCCAGCATTACGCCAGTAAAGAGGTCGCTAAACGGATCGGCCTGCTGACGCAGAACGCCACCACGCCGGGCGATATCACGGTTCAGGAGCTGGTAGCCCGCGGACGCTATCCGCACCAGCCGCTGTTTACCCGCTGGCGCAAAGAGGATGAAGAAGCGGTCAGCAAGGCGATGAAAGCCACCGGGATCACCGACCTTGCTCTGCAAAGCGTCGATACCCTTTCCGGCGGCCAACGCCAGCGGGCGTGGATCGCCATGGTGCTGGCCCAGGAGACAGCGATTATGCTACTCGACGAGCCGACCACCTGGCTGGATATCAGCCATCAAATCGATCTGCTTGAGCTACTGAGCGAGCTGAATCAGGAGAAAGGCTATACCCTGGCGGCAGTGCTGCATGACCTGAACCAGGCCTGCCGCTACGCCACTCATTTAATTGCCATGCGCAATGGCAGGATCGTCGCGGAGGGCGTGCCGAAGGAGATAGTCAACGCAGAGCTTATCGAGAAAATTTACGGTCTGCGCTGTACGATCATTGAAGATCCGGTCGCTCACACCCCGCTGGTGGTGCCGCTGGGCCGAAAGTAGATATTCCCGGCTCGCGCTGCGCTTAGCCAGGCTGGCAGAAAGCCCGGGTAAGGCGTTTACGCCACAACCCGGGAGTTCATCTCTCCCTAACCCAATATCTCCCTGACCACCGGGCCTATCGCCTCAAAGGCCTGCGGGGAGATAATATCCACATGGGCGCAATCCTGGCTGAACACCTCCAGTTCCCCTATCCACGGCCCCCAGACCACCTGCGGATCCACTCCGGCCTGACGGGTTTGCTCCGCCACGAACAGCGTCGCCTTACCGTCAAACTTCGCGCTGTGCGCGGTGGTCAGCAGGCGCACCGCATCGGCATAGTTGCCTTCGATAACGCTGAACAGCTCGCCGGAGGCCTGCCCCTGCTGAGCGGCAAGAAACGCCTCGCGCTCACGGGTGATCTCCGCCAGCACTTCAGGATCCAGGCCGTTATCCTCTTTCTCTGCCCAGTTCTGCGTTTCCGGCGGCCAGGTATCCAGCAGCCCCAGGAAGGCTACCGCTTCGCCACGCTGGCGTAAACGGGCGGCAATTCCCTGCGCCAGGGTACCGCCGAGCGAATAACCAAACAGATAATAGGGGCCGTGCGGCTGCTGCGAAAGCAAGGTTTGTAGATGATGTTCGCAAACCGCATCCAGATCCGCAGCTGTCGCCATTGGCCCCTGCGGTCGCGGCGACTGAATACCGACGATCGACCAGCGTGGGCTTAAATAACGCGCCAGCACACTAAACTGCCAGGCAAAGCCGGAGGCAGGATGGAAGCAGAACAGCGTCGGGCCGTCGCTCTCGCGCAGCGGCAGGATAGCGTCGAAACCCAGCCGTTGCGCCTGCTCATCGCTGAGATCCGATGCCAGCAACGCGCTCAGCTTGCCGACGGAAGAAGCAACCATCACCTGCCCCGGCGTCACCTGCCGTTCCAGCTCGCGGCTCAGTTGCGCCGCCAGGCGCATCGCCAGCAGCGAATGACCACCGAGGGCGAAGAAATCGGCGTCGATATCGTTCACCTCACAGCCGAGCAGCTGGCTGAACGCCGTGGCGACGGTGGTTTCAATGCCCGGTTCCGGCGGGCGAGCACGGCTCTCACGGCTTAGACTCGGCAACGGCAGCGCTTTACGATCCAGCTTGCCGTTAGCGCTCAGCGGTAGCGCCGGCAATTGGATCAGCACCACCGGCACCATATGCGGCGGCAGTTGTTCGCCAAGCCGTAATTTTAGCGCCGTGGTATCCAGCGGCAAGCCGGACTCAGCAACCAGATAGCCCACCAGTTGACGGGCATCGCCGCCAGTGGCCGCCGCCTGGTTGAAAACGCAGGCGTGAGCCACCGCCTGCGCAACATCCGGCAGCGCAGACATCGCGCGGTCAATTTCGCCCAGCTCAATCCGCTGGCCGCGAATTTTCAGTTGGTCGTCGCTGCGCCCGAGATATTCGACCGCGCCGTTATCCAGCCAGCGGGCAACATCTCCGGTGCGGTACATGCGTTCGCCCGGTGCATAAGGATCAGCGATAAAGCGGCTGGCGGTTAAATCGGGACGCCCAAGATAGCCCTGCGCCAGCTGAATGCCGGTCAGGTAGAGGTCCCCCGCCACGTCCGGCGGTACCGGACGCATCGACGCATCCAGAATGCGCAATCCGGTATTCCACACTGGCCAGCCAATCGGCACGCTGGTGCCGGTCACCGCCGCCAGTTCAGGTCCGCAGGCCGGATACCAGCTGACGTCAACCGCTGCTTCCGTCGGGCCGTACAGGTTATGCAGCGGCACACGAGTCAACTGCTCCCATTCCCGGCTCAATGCCGCTGGCAGCGCTTCGCCGCTGCAGAATACCCGGCGCAGGGTTTTGCAGGATCCGACGTTTTCCGCATTCAGCGAGGCGACGAACGCCGCCAGCATCGACGGTACAAAGTGGGTAGTAGTGACGCCGTAGCGAGCAAAAAACTGCTGCATTGCCAGCGGGTCGCGATGGGCTTCCGGCTCGGCCATCACCAGTTGTGCGCCAGCAATAAACGGCCACCAGAACTCCCATACCGAGACATCAAAACTGCACGGCGTTTTCTGCGCCACCACATCATCGGCGGTCAGCGGATAATGATCCTGCATCCACAGCAGGCGGTTAACGATAGCGGTTTGCCCGACCATCACCCCTTTCGGACGACCGGTAGAGCCGGAGGTAAAGATAATATAAGCAGTATGCTCCGGCTGCGAGAGGGCCAGCGGCGCGGCATCATCCGCCGCCAGCGGCTGCTGGTAGCACAGGCTTTGCAGACCGGGAATATCGCTAAAGCGCGCCAGCTGTTCCTCAGAAGTAATCAATAGCGCTGGACGTGCATCTTCCAGCATCATTCGCAGGCGATCGTCGGGATAGCCGGTATCCAGCGGCAGCCACGCGGCTCCCGCTTCAACAATGCCGTGCAGCGCCAGGGTCAGGAACACCGAACGCGGCAGCGCAACCGCCACGCTATCCCCTGGTTTGACCCCGCGCGCATGCAGCAGTGCGGCCAGCGCCATCACCTGCTGGCGCATCTCGCAGTAGCTAAACTGCCAGTTGGCGTCCGCCAGCGCCGGGGCATTGGGGGTTTTCGCCGCCTGCTTCGCCACCAGCGCGCTCAGGGTGGTGAGTGGTAAATCGATCGCGGTATCGTTCACCTGGGCCAGGCGTTCAAGCTCCGCCGCCGACAACATATTCGCTTCGCCGCAGTGCAGGGCCGGGTTATCGGCAAACTGCGTCAGCAGCGTGGAGAGCCGGGCGATATGCCCGCGTAGCGTCTCTTCATTGTAACGCTGTTTATTGGCCAGAATTTCCAGTGACAGACCGCCCGTTTCATCCGGGAACAACGCCAACTCCAGGTCATTGACCGGACCCGTGGCCAGGGTATGGGTAATTGCCTGCACACCATCAATATCAAGCTGGTAATCAAAGACTTTAATATTAAGCACCGGGCCAAACAGCGGCTCATCGCCCGCCGCCTTGCCGCTGTCGCGGACAATCTGTTCGGCGTCATAGCGCTGATGGCGGCGCATTTTCTTCAACTGCCCGGCAAGACGCGTGGCCAGCTCGGGCAACGTTTCCCGGGCGTCAATAACGACCGCCAGCGGCAGAACGTTGAGAACGGGTCCAGTGGCGGTTAACGCAGCAGAACCCATTCGGCGCATAAAAATAAAGCCCGCGGCGTACTCCGTTCGGCTACATAGCCGTCCCAGCCACAGGGCGGTCAGCGCCAGCGCCAGATCCGCGCGCTGGCACTGCGGCGCGCTTGCCGCCAGACGGCTAAAGGCGCCAGCATCGACCTCCAGCTTCATTCGCCAGATATCGCTACTGGTCGCCCTTCCCGCCAGCGGCGCGTCCGAAAGGGAGGCCGGTGAGGGCAACGCTTGACGCTGCTCCTGCCAGAACTGTTTGTCACGCTGCCAGGCATCGCTGCCGTAATAGCGCTGGTACTCTTCCACCACTTCGGCAAAAGGAGTAAAGGGTGAGGCGGGCGGCTCTTCGCCGCGCTGCCAGGCGCGATAAATCGCGGCGATCTGGCGAGTAATTGCCGGGAAGCTGAAGCCATCAACCAGCAAATGGTGGTAACGCTGATACCAGTACCAGCGGTTATCGCCCACCCGCAACAACTGATGGCAGACCAGCGAATTGCCGCCATCCACGCGCAAATTCTGCCCGAGATCGACCTCCATCAGCGCCAGCGCGGCAGCGTGCGGGTCGCTCGCTGCGCGCAGATCCTGATAGTCCGGCGCGGCAAAAACATAATTTTCATCGATCCACTGCCAGGCTTCACCGTTATCTTCAGCGAAGCGCATGCTGAGGGTGTCAGCCTGCGATAGTCCACTGACGATCGCCCGTCCGAGCAGGACCGGGTCGATATCGCCACGCAGTTCTACATAGTGAGCAACGCTCCATGCGCCTGGCAGCGTCGAAAGGCGTTCCGCCATCCAGATCCCCGGCTGCGCCGCAACCAGCGGTAAACGTGTGGTCATCATGGACTCCTCAGGACACATGGTGCGCGGGGGTGAGAGTTGACCAGTTCGCCGCCAGCCAGGCGTTGCACGCATCTAACGACTGCGGCGGACTCTCTACCCTCCAGCCTTCCGGCAGCGCGCAGTGGAGCGGCCAAAGGCTGTACTGCTGCTGGTCATTGCGCAGGATGTAAAATTGCCCTTGCGGATTGTCAAAGGGGTTACTGAATTGCATGTCAAATTCCTCGTAAAGCGCGCTTTGCTACTCGTCACGGCATAAAGGCTGCCACAACTGGATGAGTCCCGCCGTCAGCCCGCCGCGCCAGCAAAGCGCATCATGCCCGCCGTCAACCTGACGCCAGAAAACCGTCTGCTGCGCCAGGTGCGGCAGCAGCCCCCGGTTCGCGTGAAAAATAAGCGGCTCGCGAACGCCGGCTTCCAGCCAAATCCGTAGCCCTTGCGGATGTAATTCGCCGCGGCTTAGCCGGTCAATCAGCTGGCCCGTCTGCGCACCGTCGTGATGCGGCCACCAGTAGGAGCCGGACTGACTGAGCACGCAACCAAAGCGCTGGGGCCAGTAGAGCGCGGCGAACATTGAGGCCAGGCCGCCAAAGCTCTGACCCGCCACCACCGTGCGGTCAGCACGATCGCTGAAAGGTGTTATCCGGTAAACCAATGGCAGCAGCTCTTCCTGTACCGCCAACCAGAACGCGTCATTGCAGGGAAGCTCTGCGGCCCGGTGCGGGTTATCAATCGCATCAATCAGCAGATAAACCGCCGGAGGGAGCCATTTTTCACGGGTTAAGCCCGCCAGCGGCGACCATACCGGCATGCTTTCGGCCCAGAATTGACCATCAAGCAGGATCGCCAGCGGACGCTCTTGCGGATGCGCATCGCCAGTGGCGTAAATCCATATCCGTCGCCTGTTGCCGAGACGCTGGCTGTGCCACTCAATACAGACCGGCTGCTGATAAGGCTCATCATACCGCCCCCAGCCCGGCTGTTCAGGGGCTTCGGGAAGCTCCAGCGCAGAAACGGCATGACCACGCCCGCCCTGCCAGCTTTGCGGATTTAGCGGATCGGAAATCGCACGCGACAGCAGCTTGCCCCAGCCTTCGCGCAGCAACGCTCGGTCCGGGCTGTTGTCGTTAAAAAGCTGGGGGGAAAAGTCGTCGTCGCGCGCGGAAGGAATAAAGCAGTAGCTGCCGCGCCAGGTGGAAGAGAGGGTGGTTTGCCAGTACCAGGCATCGGTACCGGGAATACGCCGCAGCGTTTGCGGCACTGAGTTTTTATGATGGTCAGTCACGCCGGTGATATAAATCCATACCCGCTGGATTGCCGAAGACATTTCGTTGCCCGCCGGGTCGCGCCACCAGAAGGTTATCTGACACTCGCCGTCCACGGCATTTATTTGCGGGCCGGTGATATGCTGCCACCAGTCGTCACTTCCTGTCTTTTGCATTCCTTTTCAACCCTATGATTATTGTGACTTTTATCAACAAATACGTTGATAAGCGAATATTTATTGATAATATTATTGATAAGTATTTTCATTTGCAATAGCGTATTAGCGCGCTGTGGGAAGCGCGTCTTTCAAATAAAACATGTCAGAGATGGCTGAATAGCGCCACACCCAGGCAGGTAAGCAAGATGGCCTGATGGCTCGGCTCTTAGTCAGCGACGGAGTGCTCTTGCCCTCTACTGGCAACATTGATACCACCTCTCCTCCCGCCGGGAAGGGCTCTTTGGGAAAGGTGGCGACGAAAAGCAGGATTTATAATGAATAACAGGATCAAATCTCTGGCCTTGCTGGTCAATCTGGGAATTTACGGGGCGGCCTTTCCGTTGAGCGCGGCGGAAACCACTTCTGATAGCAAAACCACAACCGCGGATGAAACGATGGTTGTCACCGCCGCAGTGCAGAATCTTCAGGCTCCCGGCGTATCAACCATTACCGCTGATGAAATTCGTAAACGTCCGCCTGCGCGCGACGTGTCAGAAATTATCCGTACCATGCCCGGCGTTAACCTGACCGGCAACTCCACCAGCGGCCAGCGCGGCAACAATCGCCAGATTGATATTCGCGGCATGGGGCCGGAAAATACCTTGATCCTGATTGATGGCAAACCCGTGAACAGCCGTAACTCCGTTCGTCTGGGCTGGCGCGGCGAGCGCGATACCCGCGGCGATACCTCATGGGTGCCGCCAGAGTTGATCGAGCGCATTGAGGTCATTCGCGGCCCTGCAGCCGCGCGCTACGGCAACGGCGCGGCGGGCGGCGTGGTCAATATCATCACCAAAAAAGGCGGCGAGAAGTGGCACGGCTCATGGAACACCTACATGAATATGCCGGAGCATAAAGCAGAAGGTTCCACTAAACGCACCAACTTTAGTCTCAACGGCCCGCTGGGTGGGGATTTCAGCTTCCGCCTGTTCGGCAACCTCGATAAAACCCAGGCCGATGCATGGGATATCAACGACGGACATCAGTCCGAGCGTACCGGTATCTATGCCGATACCATGCCTGCTGGCCGTGAAGGCGTGACAAACAAAAACATTAACGGCGTCGTACGCTGGGATTTCGCCCCGCTACAATCGCTGGAATTTGAATCCGGCTACAGCCGTCAGGGGAATCTGTACGCTGGCGATACGCAAAATACCAACTCCAACGATCTGGTGAAAGAGAACTACGGTAAAGAGACTAACCGTCTCTATCGCCAGACCTGGTCTGTTACCTGGAACGGCGGCTGGGATAACGGTGTGACTACCAGCAACTGGGCGCAATACGAACATACCCGTAACTCGCGTAAAGGCGAGGGATTAGCGGGTGGAACCGAAGGGATCTTCAGCAGCAACCAGTTCAACGATATCGACCTGTCTGACGTGATGCTGCACAGCGAAGTCAGCATCCCTGTTGATCTGCTGGTTAACCAGAACCTGACGCTGGGTAGCGAGTGGAATCAGCAGCGAATGAAGGATCGCGCGTCAAACACCCAAACCTTTATGGGCGGTAATATTGACGGGTATAACAGCACCGGTCGTAGCCCCTATTCTAAAGCTGAAATCTTCTCCCTGTTTGCTGAAAACAACATGGAGTTAACCGACACCACCATGCTGACTCCGGCGTTGCGTTTCGATCACCATAGCATCGTCGGCAATAACTGGAGCCCGTCGCTAAACCTGTCCCAGGGGTTGGGCGATGATTTTACCCTGAAAATGGGGATCGCCCGCGCTTATAAAGCCCCGAGCCTGTATCAGACCAACCCGAATTATATTCTTTATAGTAAAGGTCAGGGCTGTTACGCCAGCGGTACTGGTACCGGTTGTTACATGATGGGCAACGATAACCTGAAAGCCGAAACCAGTATCAACAAAGAGATTGGCCTTGAATTTAAACGTGATGGCTGGCTGGCGGGCGTAACCTGGTTCCGCAATGATTACCGCGATAAGATCGAAGCGGGCTACGCACCGATTTCGCAGACCACTAACGGTAAAGTGAAAACCGATATCTATCAGTGGGAAAACGTACCTAAAGCCGTGGTTGAGGGTCTGGAAGGAACCCTGAATATCCCGGTCAGCGAGACGGTAAACTGGACCAATAACATCACTTATATGCTGCAGAGTAAAAATAAGGAGACCGGGGATCGCCTGTCTATTATTCCAGAATATACCCTGAACTCCACTCTGAGCTGGCAGATCCAGCAGGATATTTCCGTACAATCAACGTTTACCTGGTTCGGTAAACAGCAGCCGAAGAAATACAACTATAAAGGTCAGCCAGCCGTGGGATCTGAAACAGACGAAGTCAGCCCGTATAGTATCGTCGGCCTGAGTACCACCTGGGATGCCACCAAAAACATCAGTCTGACGGCAGGCGTGGACAATATCTTCGATAAGCGCCAATGGCGTGCCGGCAATGCCCAGACTACCGGAGGCGACGCTGGCTATATGTACGGCGCTGGCGCTAATACCTATAACCAATCCGGTCGTACCTGGTATATGAGCCTTAATACCCACTTCTGATTGTTCAGACCGTTCCCCCGCCCTCTTCCCCTGGAGGGCGGATGGGGGAATCTGTTAACATCGCGCTATGCAAATACATCACTCAATTATTCAACTTGCCGGTCACGCGTTGCAACGGGTGGATTTTGATCCGGCGACCTTCCAGCCTGAAGATCTCCTCTGGCTCCCGCATCACGCCCGGCTAGCCGACAGCGTGCGTAAGCGGCAGAGCGAGCATCTTGCCGGACGTATCGCCGCAGTTTATGCATTGCGGGAGGTGGGAGAGAAAGACGTTCCGGCAATTGGCGACCAGCGTCAGCCCCTGTGGCCCTCTCCATGGTACGGTAGCATTAGCCACTGCCAACACAGCGCACTGGCGGTGGTCTCTGCCCGGCCGGTCGGCATTGATATCGAGCGCATTTTGTCTCCCGCCCTGGCGGCTGAGCTGGAAAGCGGCATTATCAATAGCGCGGAAAAAAGCCTGCTGGATGCCAGCGGCCTGGCGCCCGAACTGGCGCTGACGCTGGCGTTTTCGGCTAAAGAGAGCGCATTTAAGGCCTGCCATCCTGACGTACAGGCGGGTGTGGGTTTTAGCGATTTTGAGTTGCTGTATATAAAGGAAGGAAGTTTGCTTCTTCGGCTATCCGCCGGGGAGTATCGGCTGCACTGGATTAAGGCCGGTGAATACGTCCTTACTCTCTGCTCCTCGTAAAAACAAAACCCGCGCGGTTACCCACACGGGCTATCAGTATAATGTTAAGGTAAAATCAGCACATTTTCTGCGCCAGTTCAGCAACAGAAACTGCATCGAAGCCGTGGTGTTTACGCAGCCAGCCGCGATCCGCCGCCGCCGCATACTCGCCATCAGGGATCCCCAGACGTTTGAGCGGGATCCCCGCGCCGGCTTCGGCCAGCACTTCGGCCACCATGCTACCCAACCCACCGTTGACGTTGTGCTCTTCCACCGTCATCACCGCCTGGCACGGCTTCAGCGCCGCCAGCAACGCGGCAGTATCGCAAGGGCGAATGGACGGGACGCTCACCACTTTAGCCTTAATTCCTGCGTCGGCCAGAATCTGTGCGGCATCGACGATTTCATGCACCGTAGATCCGGTTGCCACCAGCGCGATATCCTCACCTTCACGGAGCGTGACGACCGCTCCCGGCACAAAGTGATAGTTTTCATCGTGCAGTTCCGGCAGCGCTTTACCGTCCAGGCGAATATAGACCGGACCCTGATAACCAATGGCATAATCGATAATCTGCCGACATTCGCGCGGTGAAGAAGGGGCAAAAATCTGGATATTGCCGAAACCGCGCATCACTGCCAGGTCATCGATCGCGTGGTGAGTGCTTGCCAACGGACCGTAGCTGGCTCCCGCATTGAGGCCAAATAGCTTAACATTGGTATTGTTATAGCAAACGTCAACTTTAATCTGTTCATTGGCGCGGGCAATCAGGAACGGCGCAGCGTTACAGGTGACCGCAACTTTGCCCCCCAGCGCCAGACCCGCCGCCGTACCGACCATGCTCTGCTCGGCGATGCCCACATTCACCAGACGCCCGGGAAACTGTTTAATAAACGGAGCGATTTTTGCCGTTGATGTTGAGTCAGCCACCACCGGCACCAGATCGACGCCGCTGTCGACTGCGTCAATAAAGGCCTGCACCATCACGCTCGCCAGGTGTTCTGCATTACTCATCTTTCAGTTCCTCCAGTGCCAGTGCAATTTCTTCGCCTTTCGGTACCCGGTGGTGCCATTCCGGGCGCCCCTGGATAAAGGAAATACCGGCACCTTTCATGGTGTTGGCGATAACGACGTTCGGTTTACCTTCCTGCTTCAGCCCTTCCAGGGTCGCCACTACCGACGCCATGTCATTACCCTGGCATTCAGTAACCGTCATCCCAAAGGCCTTCCATTTATCGGCCAGCGGATCGGTATTCATAATTTCGCGCGTCGGGCCAGCTAACTGGAGATTGTTCTTGTCATTAATAATGACGAGGTTATCAAGACCATAATGAGCTGCGGCCAGCGCAGCCTCCCAGTTGCTGCCTTCAGCCAGTTCGCCATCGCCGGTAATTAAAAAGATGCGGCGGGAGCTGTTGCTTTTCTTCGCTGCCAGCGCCAGCCCCACCGCAACAGGTAATCCGTGACCCAGCGCGCCGGTGTTGAGCTCAATTCCCGGCGTTTTCTGACGAACAGGGTGTCCCGGAAGATGTGAATTTGCATGCTGATAGGTTTCCAGCCACTCAACGGGGAAGAAGCCTGCCTCGGCCAGTACGCAGTAGTAGCACCCCACCGCATGGCCTTTCGACTGGATGTAAATATCGCGCTGGTTATCAGCAAGGCGGTCCGGCGCGACGTTCAGAATGCGGAAATAGAGCGCGGTGATCAGTTCAACCTGAGACAAGTCGGCTCCGGTGTGCCCGCCAGCGGGGCTGTTGGCATTCAATCTGACGATATGGCGACGTACGGCGCGGGCTTTACGTTCAAGTGTCTGAACATCATAGCTATAGGGATTCATTTAATACCTCTGAATTTATTTTCAACTTGGAATATTTATTCCGTCAGGGACTAAAAAAACCAGACATCCCCCGGCAACGCATCGCAAGGTTTCCACCGCTGCATCATACTCAGGAACATTCTGCCTCCTTATCACCGGCGATGACTTCACCCGGATTTTTTTAGTTGACCTGAAATAGTTATGAATATATATTCAATTGCGACTCTTTATTCAATTATGCGGCTACTGTTCTGTTTTTGTCCATAGCTCATTTTGAGGATTGGTGAAAGTTAGATATCCATCACACTTAAATGTCTTTCCTTTTCGCGTATGATAATGGCCTCTACATAATGGCTGCACATAAATGATTTTCGGGGAAATATATGGCTAAGCAGGATGAACAACGGCTATTAGTTAAGATTGCCACGCTCTACTACCTTGAAGGACGCAAGCAGTCCGATATCGCTCAACTTCTCTCGCTTTCTCAGTCATTTATCTCCCGAGCGATCACCCGTTGCCAAAAAGAAGGCGTGGTCAAAATTAGCGTTGTTCAGCCATCAAATATTTTCCTCAATCTTGAAAAAGGCCTTGAGGATCGCTACGGAATTAAACAAGCCATCGTCGTGGATACCGAAGAAGATGCCAGCGATCACACCATCAAGCGCGCCATCGGCTCCGCCGCGGCGCACTATCTGGAAACGCGATTGCGCCCGAAAGACCTGATCGGCGTCTCTTCGTGGAGTTCAACTATCCGCGCGATGGTTGATGAAGTTCACGCGCAAAATCTGAAGGCCAGCGGCGTGATCCAACTGTTGGGCGGCGTAGGTCCAAACGGTAACGTGCAGGCCACTATCCTTACCCAAACCCTGGCACAGCATCTGAATTGTGAAGCCTGGTTACTCCCCTCCCAGAGCATTGAAGGTTCCACTGAGGAGAAAAATCGCCTCGTTGCCAGCAAAGATGTTGCCGATGTCATTGCCCGCTTCGACGAAGTCGACATTGCCATTGTCGGAATTGGCATTCTCGAGCCTTCACAACTGCTCAAGACTTCCGGCAACTACTACCACGAAGATATGCTCCAGGTGCTGGCGGAACGCGGTGCCGTGGGCGACATTTGCCTGCACTACTACGATAAAAACGGCAAAGCGGTGTTACGCGATAATGAAGATCCTGTGATCGGTATGGCGCTGGAAAAAGTGAAGAAGTGCCCTAACGTGGTGGCGCTTGCTGGTGGCAAAGATAAGGTAGCGGCTATCAAAGGTGCGCTTTCGGGCGGTTATATCGATGTTTTAATTACCGACTACCCAACGGCAAGACTGCTTATCGCGGGTTAACTTTCTTACTCCAACACTTTTCCACAGCCTTTACGCTTTGTTTAAAGCGTAAAGGCGACAATAATAAATATTTATATATCAACAGGATAAAACCACAACCTCTCTCTCTTTTTCACCGACATCCAGATGCTTCACCGATCGGATAAGTGTGATTGTCAGCACAATTGATAACTTTTCCTGTAGCCCGACGGGAAGTTTCTGGCTAAGGTAACAAATAAATAATCAATATCGAATATATATTCAGTAATTAAAAAGCGAACAAGAATTGTCACATCATGGCCTGCCAGGAAGCAATGCGATAAAGAGGAATGCCTAACTTTTCGCCTCCGCGCCAGGATGAAATGTGACTCGGGAGACTACCTAATGCAGGCAACACGTAAAGAGTTCATCATTGCACTGGACGAAGGAACCACGAACGCCAAAGCTGTCGTGCTCGATAGCCGCGGCCAGGTCGTAGTGAAATTCTCTCAGCCACTGGCGATCCAAACACCCCGCGAAGGCTGGGTCGAGCAGTCGGGAGAAGCACTGGTTGAAGCTTCGCTGGGTGTTATCGCTAAAGCGGTGGAACACGTTGGCGCAGAAAACGTCGCTGCATTAGCCATCAGCAACCAGCGCGAGACCGCTATCGGTTGGTATCGCCAGAGCGGTAAGCCGATCAACGCCGCTATCACCTGGCAGTGTACCCGCAGCGCCGAATTTTGCGATGAACTGCGCCGCAACCACAAAGAGCAGCAAATCAAAGCCACTACCGGCCTGCCGATTGCGCCACTGTTCTCGGCCTCGAAAATGTGCTGGCTGCTGGGTTCCATTCCTGATGGCCGCATACTGGCAGAGCGCGGAGAAATCTGCCTCGGCACTATCGACAGCTGGCTGCTGTGGAATTTAACCCAGGGCGAAGCGTTCCACTGCGATCACTCCAATGCCGCACGTACCCAGTTGCTGAACCTGCAAACCGGCCAGTGGGACGACGAGATGCTGGCACTGTTCCAGATCCCTCGCGCCGCACTGCCGGAGATTAAACCTTCCAGTGGATTATTTGGCTATACTCGCGGGCTGAACGCTATTCCGGACGGTATTCCCGTGATGGCGATGGTCGGGGATTCTCACGCCGCGCTGTTCGGCCACGCGCTTGGCGAACTCGGTTGTGTTAAAGCCACCTATGGCACGGGCTCATCGGTGATGGCGCCGGTAAAATCCGCACAGTGCAATATCGACGCGCTGGCCACCACCATCGCCTGGCACGACGGCGACAGCATCACCTACGGACTAGAAGGTAATATCCCGCATACCGGCGATGCCGTTGCGTGGATGACGGATAGTACCGGCTTAAGCGAACTTCCCGATGCCGAACTGGCGCATGAACTCAATACCCTGCCCGCCTCCGTAGACTCTACTTTGGGCGTCTATTTTGTGCCAGCGTTAACCGGCCTGGGCGCGCCGTGGTGGGATGACAGCGCCCGCGGCGTGATTTGCGGCCTGAGCCGCGGCGTCAAGCGCGCTCATCTGATTCGCGCCGCGCTGGAATCCATTACCTATCAAATCGCCGATGTCGTCGTGGCTATGCGCCAGCAGGATGACTTCCACTTAGCGGCGTTGATGGTCGACGGTGGTCCGACCAAAAACGACTGGCTAATGCAGTATCAGGCTGACCTGCTCGGGTGTCCGGTAATGCGCAGCGATGTTGCCGAACTTTCGGCGATTGGCGCAGCCCTGCTCGCCCGCAAAGCCCTGAATCCAGGATCGGTGACCGACCTGAAAGCCTTCTTAACTGCACATAGCGAATTTATCCCGGATATGGCCCGCCACCAACGCCTGCAGAAGAGATGGCAGGAGTGGCGCCATGCGGTGAACAGAACATTATGGAAACCGGCAACGTCCGCCTGACGCCCACCAGGGAATCGCGCGTGTGACGAACCTTAGAACCTATCCCAGTAGGCGTTATTGGCGCAGGCAGTTTGAACACGGACAGCGCGGAGAAACCGGAGCGTACACGTAGTACGTGAGGATTTCGAGCACTGCCCAGGTTCAAAATGGCAAGTAAAATAGCCCTAATGGATAGGCTCTTAATCATCAACAAAAGGAGACCCCGGCCCATAAATTTGATTCTCAGGCCTTACGTTGTTTCACCGTACCCGACAATAACAACCAAGAGAGAAAATTGTCATGAAATTACGTTTAACGCTTTTAACTGCTGCTACCCTGACCGCTTTTTCTTTTGCTGCCCAGGCGGCAGAAAAAGGCACTATTATGATCATGGTTAATTCGCTAGATAACCCCTATTACGCTTCTGAAGCCAGGGGGGCCAGTGAAAAAGCCAAAGAACTGGGATATCAAACGACTATTCTGTCCCATGGCGAAGATGTCAAAAAACAGAATGAGCTTATTGATACCGCCATCGGTAAAAAAGTTCAGGGTATTATTCTGGATAATGCCGATTCGACCGCCAGCGTCGCCGCCATTGAAAAAGCGAAGAAAGCGGGTATTCCTGTGGTTCTAATCAACCGTGAAATTCCTGTCGATGATATCGCGCTGGAGCAAATTACCCACAATAACTTCCAGGCCGGTTCTGAAGTCGCCAACGTATTTGTCGAGAAAATGGCGGAGAAAGGCAAATATGCCGAACTGACCTGTAACCTTGCCGATAATAACTGCGTGACCCGTTCTAAATCTTTCCACCAGGTTATCGACCAGTACCCGGATATGGTCAGCGTCGCCAAACAGGATGCCAAAGGGACGTTAATCGATGGCAAACGCATTATGGACAGCATTTTGCAAGCGCACCCTGATGTGAAGGGCGTGATTTGCGGCAATGGTCCTGTCGCGCTTGGCGCAATTGCCGCGCTGAAAGCCGCTAACCGCAACGATGTTGTGGTTGTCGGTATTGATGGCAGCAACGATGAACGCGACGCGGTAAAAGCCGGCACCCTGCAGGCTACCGTGATGCTCCAGGCCCAGGCCATCGCCGCTCAGGGGGTAACTGACCTCGATAACTACCTGCAAAAAGGTGAAAAACCGGCGAAACAGCGCGTGATGTTCCGCGGCATTCTGATCACCCAGGACAATGCTGACAAAGTTCAGGACTTCAATATCAAATCCTGATTTCGGGTTGTTGCGCCCCTTCCGGGGCGCACAGGAGAGTGCTATGTATAAAAAAATCTCGCTGATGCTGGTCATTCTTGCTCTCGGAGGCTGTCGTATTGTCTCTCAGCAGGAACTGGCCGATCTTAAATCTCCGCCCAATCCGCATATGGCGGATATCGATCGGACGTGGCAAGAGCGACTGGTTCCTCAGCTTGTCGCCAGGGCTCGCCCCGTTGCCGAGTTAATGACCGCCCTGCGCGCGGCGAAAGATATTGATAGCGCCTGCAAAGCGTTAGGCTATCGCGCGCAGGATGAAAACCCGTGCGTTTTTTATGTCAAAGTCGAAGGCAATATCAGCAAAATTGATTCCGCTTCCCGCAGCGGAAAAATGACGATTGAGGATAACAGCGGCAGCAATGTGGTGGTGCAAATTGGCCCGACGTTGCGCGGCACACTATTACGCGACGGCTATCAGGGTGCCAGCTATCAGGACTTTAACGATCAAGTTCTGTTTGGTGAGTATAGCCGGGTGATTAACGAACACGCGGTCAAAATGATCCAGGCGGCACAGGTTAAAACCGGCGAAGCGGTACAGGTATATGGCGTATTCTCGGCCTGGGATATTCCGCAGACCGTTCCTGATATTACGCCAGCCAAAATTGTTCGTTTGGGAGGACAATAACATGCAGCGGCAAGAACTCGTCAATTCCCAACCAGTCGACACTGAAGTTATTATCGAAACCCGCGAATTGTCTCGCGTTTATCCAGGCATTGTGGCCTTAGATAAGGTGAATTACCGGGTCTATCGAAATAAAGTAAACGTTCTGATCGGTGAAAATGGTGCGGGTAAATCCACCATGATGAAAATGCTTGCTGGCGTTGAACCCCCCTCTTCCGGTCAAATTATTCTTGATGGCATCCCGGTTACCCTTAGTTCGACTCAGCAGGCCGAAAAACAGGGAATCAGTATCATTTTTCAGGAATTAAATTTATTCCCGAATATGAACGTCATGGATAATATTTTTATGGCTAACGAATTCTTTCAGAAAGGAAAGATTAACGAAAAATATCAATATGAGTTAGCCAAAAAATTACTGGAAAGGCTGGAGCTTAATGTCGATCCCTATACACAGCTCGGCGAATTAGGTATTGGTCATCAGCAACTGGTAGAGATTGCGCGCGCGCTTTCAAAAGATACCCGCGTATTAATCATGGATGAACCGACTTCTGCACTCAGCCAGTCGGAAGTCAAAATCCTGTTTAACGTCATTGAACAGCTCAAACGTCGCGGCGTCACCATCATTTATATTTCTCATCGTCTGGAAGAGCTCATGGAAATTGGTGACCACATCACTATTTTCCGCGACGGACGCTTTATCAGCGAGCGTAGGGTCAGCGACGCCAATATTCCGTGGATTATCGAACAGATGGTCGGCGATAAGAAAAAACATTTCGACTACCAGCCCGCGCCGAAAGGCGAAGCAGTACTTGCCGTTAAAGGTTTAACGGCGCTCCATCCCAGCGGCGGCTATAAGCTCAACGACGTGACCTTTACCTTAAATAAGGGAGAAGTGATCGGTATTTACGGTCTGCTCGGCGCCGGGCGCACAGAGCTATTCAAGGGCCTGATCGGTCTGATGCCTTGCCAGAGCGGTAACATACACCTCAACGGTGAAAATATAGAAAAGTCCCCATTCCAGATGCGGTTGAAAAAAGGGCTGGCACTGGTTCCGGAAGACCGCCAGGGCGAAGGCGTAGTGCAGATGATGTCGATTCAATCGAATATGACCTTATCTGATCTCAGCCTCCAGGGTTTTCGCCGGGCGTGGAAGTGGCTGAATCCGCAAAAAGAAATCGCCTGCGTCAAAGAGATGATTCGCGAACTGGCAATCAAAGTTAGCGACCCCGACCTGCCTGTCACCTCTTTAAGCGGCGGCAACCAACAAAAAGTGGTGCTCGGCAAGGCGCTGATGACGAAGCCGGAGGTGGTGTTTCTCGATGAGCCCACTCGCGGTATCGACGTCGGCGCCAAAACCGACGTTTATCACCTGATCGGTAGAATGGCCCACCAGGGTCTGGCAGTGATGTTCTCTTCATCAGAACTGGATGAAGTCATGGCGCTGGCGGATCGCATTCTGGTGATGGCCGATGGCCGGATTACCGCCGATTTACCGCGTCATGCGGTTACCCGCGAAAAATTAATCGCGGCTTCAACACCTCAAGATTAATCAGGCTGGAACCCATCATGAACCAGAAATATATGATTTATATGTACCTGCTGAAGGCCAGAACGTTTATCGCTCTGCTGCTGGTTATCGCGTTCTTCAGCGTGATGGTACCGAATTTCCTGACCACATCTAACCTGCTGATTATGACTCAGCACGTGGCCATCACCGGCCTGCTGGCCATCGGCATGACGCTGGTTATCCTGACGGGCGGTATCGACCTCTCCGTCGGCGCCGTCGCTGGCATCTGCGGCATGGTTGCCGGGGCGTTATTAACCAACGGCCTGCCCTTATGGAACGGCAGCGTCATCTTCTTCAACGTGCCTGAAGTGATTCTCTGCGTGGCGCTTTTCGGCGTACTTGTCGGCTTTGTTAACGGCGCGGTGATCACCCGCTTCGGTGTGGCACCCTTTATCTGCACGCTAGGCATGATGTATGTCGCCAGGGGCTCGGCGCTGCTGTTCAATGATGGTAGCACTTATCCCAACCTTAACGGGATGGAAGCGCTGGGTAACACCGGTTTCTCCACGCTGGGTTCCGGGACGCTGATGGGGATTTATCTGCCTATCTGGCTGATGATCGGATTCCTGCTGCTGGGCTACTGGCTGACCACCAAAACCCCGTTGGGCCGCTATATCTATGCTATCGGCGGTAATGAATCCGCTGCTCGCCTGGCGGGTGTCCCTATCGTCAAAGCAAAAATCTTCGTCTACGCCTTTTCCGGCCTGTGCTCCGCATTCGTTGGTCTCATCGTGGCTTCACAGTTGCAAACCGCGCACCCGATGACCGGCAATATGTTTGAAATGGACGCCATCGGTGCCACCGTGCTCGGCGGAACCGCGCTGGCAGGCGGTCGTGGCAGGGTTACCGGATCAATCATCGGCGCGTTCGTTATCGTCTTCCTTGCCGACGGCATGGTGATGATGGGGGTCAGTGATTTCTGGCAGATGGTCATTAAGGGCGTGGTTATCGTCACCGCCGTCGTCGTCGACCAGTTCCAGCAAAAATTACAGAACAAAGTCATCCTGATGCGTCGCCATGATGAGAAGCTGGCTGCGGCAGGAGCCGCCAGTTAATAACGTCTTTTTTACCCAGACGGACGCACTTGCGTCCGCCCTCTATAAGGGATGAAAAATATGCACAGAAATTTTAAAAACAAAACGGTCGTTATCACTGGCGCATGCCGCGGTATAGGTGCAGGTATTGCTGAGCGCTTTGCTCGCGACGGCGCGAATCTGGTGATGGTCTCTAACGCCGAGCGCGTTCATGAAACGGCGGAAACCTTACGCCAGCGCTATCAGGCCGATATTCTGTCATTACAGGTTGATGTGACCGATGAAGCGCAGGTGCAATCACTGTACGAGCAGGCGGCAGC
>DASYFN010000093.1:0-7044 GCA_036498385.1 Klebsiella sp. | reverse complement strand
TTCTGCACCTGCGGCAATCACTTCGGCAATCGCTTCCGGGTTACGGTCAGCAACCACCAACGAGTAACCTGCCTTGAGGAGGTTTTTACTCATTGGTTTACCCATGATACCGAGGCCAATAAAACCAACTTTCATTGTCATTTCTTTATCTCTCTAGTTTCGGTGGTGGTTATACCCTTCACCTTTCAAGCTGCCTCTTCGTTGGCGGCAAATACTCGACCCATCCATAGGCCTCGCCCTTACGGGCCGCCGCAAGCGGCGTTCAAATCTGTTCCTGACAGATTTGTCGCTCCCCCCAGTCGCTTACTCATGTAAGCGACTGGGGATTTGCTTAGTTGCCGCCTTGATGCAGCTCGAAATTTATTGGGTAGATTTCTTAAAGGAATCAGCTAGCTTCTGCGTGGCAGAACGGAATACACCCAGGTCGCTGCCAACGGCAACAAAGGTCGCGCCCCATTCCAGATAGCGGCGCGCGTCAGCTTCAACCGGCGCCAGAATGCCGCTCGGCTTACCGTGCTTTTTCGCGCTCGCAAAAATATGCTGGATAGCTTTCTGTACTTCTGGATGGGAAGCATTACCCAGATGGCCCAGAGCAGCGGCCAGATCGCTTGGGCCGACAAAAATACCGTCAACTCCCGGAGTAGCGGCAATCGCATCAACATTATCCACACCCTGCTGGCTTTCGATTTGCACCAGGATGGTGATGTTTTTGTTCGACTGCGCGAAATAATCCGGCACGGTGCCAAACATATTGGCGCGGTGTGAGACGGATACGCCACGGATGCCTTCAGGCGGATAGCGGGTTGAGGCGACTGCGTTAACCGCTTGTTCTTCAGTTTCCACGAACGGGATCAGGAAGTTATAAAAGCCGATATCCAGCAGACGCTTAATGATCACCGGCTCGTTGGTCGGCACGCGGACGACCGGCGCGCTGGCACTGCCTTTCAGCGCCATCAACTGCGGAATAAAGGTTGAGATGTCGTTCGGCGCATGTTCGCCGTCCAGTACCAGCCAGTCGAATCCTGCCAGGCCTAAAACTTCAGTGCTAATCGGGCTGGCCAGCGCAGACCAGCAGCCAATCTGAACCTGATGCGCAGCCAGGGCCGCCTTAAATTTATTCGGGAAGATATCGTTGTTCATCGTTTATACCTTGTCACTTAACCGTTAATTATTTCTGCAGTTCCATGCGTTTGATGTCGCCGACAATAAACAGATAGCAAACCATCACCATTAGCGCCGGACATCCGACGAAGACCAGCCCTGCGGGAGCATATCCACAAAACCTTGCCGGAAAGTTAACAATGACCGGTGCCCCCCATTGATACCACGCTTATTGTTCTTTATTGTTAGAAGCGTACCCATAAACTATTCCTCAGAAACCAAACACCTTCCATTATTTATTTTTAATGTCATGCTTATTGAAGAAACCATATCAGTAGTATCGATTCACTCATTAATGCGCATTGCAGCCATGACTCAGTATAATCAGCTTGCGGCCGCTAAACACTGTGCATACTACCTGTAAACGACATTTTATTATCTTTATTATTGTGCAAATGCAACAATCACTGGGCGCTAATCCACAGTTCCAGTGATTTCCCTCTTTAACGAATTATCTCTCACAGCAATGGGTGAGTTAGATCACACTTTAAAATTAAAACACCTGACATTCTTTATTTCACTAATCTTCACCTCAGAAATTGAATAAACGTTTTATTTATTATTCACACCTTTCTGGAGAATACTGAATAATGGCTGGCATTGAAATTGGACAAGAATCGTCAACGGCGTTTTATATAAAAGTAGACGAAACGGATAACGTGGCGATTATTGTTAACGATCGAGGTTTAAAGTCTGGAACGCGTTTCCCGGACGGGCTCACGCTTGTTGAACATATTCCACAAGGCCACAAAGTCGCGCTGGTTGATATTCCTGTACACGGTGAAATCATCCGCTATGGCGAAGTGATTGGCTACGCGATACGCGATATCCCACAGGGCAGTTGGATTGACGAGTCGCTGGTCGAGCTGCCGAAAGCGCCACCGCTGCATACCTTGCCGCTGGCTACCAAAGTCCCGGCACCGCTACCGCCGCTGGAAGGCTATACCTTCGAAGGGTATCGTAATGCCGATGGTAGCGTTGGCACCAAAAACCTGCTCGGCATTAGCACCAGTGTGCACTGCGTAGCGGGGGTTGTGGATTATGTGGTGAAAATTATCGAACGCGATCTGCTGCCGAGGTATCCCAACGTCGATGGCGTCGTGGGTCTGAACCACCTTTATGGTTGCGGCGTGGCGATTAACGCCCCGGCGGCGGTCATCCCTATCCGAACCATTCACAACCTGGCACTCAATCCAAACTTCGGTGGTGAAGTCATGGTGATTGGTCTCGGCTGTGAAAAACTTCAGCCGGAGCGCCTGCTGGAAGGCACCGATGATGTAAAGAGCATTCCGGTGGATAGCGCCAGTATTGTCAGTCTGCAGGATGAGAAACACGTCGGTTTTAAATCAATGGTTGATGGCATTCTGCAGGTCGCCGAGCGCCATCTGGAGAAACTGAACCAGCGCCAGCGTGAAACCTGCCCTGCCTCCGAGCTAGTGGTGGGCATGCAGTGCGGCGGCAGCGATGCCTTTTCTGGTGTCACCGCCAACCCGGCGGTGGGTTATGCGTCCGATCTGCTGGTGCGCTGCGGGGCGACCGTTATGTTCTCGGAAGTCACCGAAGTGCGCGATGCAATCCATCTCCTGACGCCGCGTGCCATCAACGAAGAAGTCGGTAAACGCCTGCTGGCGGAGATGGCCTGGTACGATAACTATCTCGATATGGGCAAAACTGACCGCAGCGCCAACCCTTCCCCGGGCAACAAGAAAGGCGGCCTGGCGAACGTCGTCGAGAAAGCGCTGGGCTCTATCGCTAAATCCGGGAAGAGCGCGATTGCCGAAGTGCTCTCTCCGGGGCAGCGCCCGACCAAACGCGGACTGATTTACGCCGCGACGCCGGCGAGCGACTTTGTCTGCGGTACTCAACAGGTGGCTTCCGGGATCACCGTGCAGGTTTTTACTACCGGTCGCGGTACGCCGTATGGTCTGGTCGCCGTGCCGGTCATAAAAATGGCGACGCGTACCGAGCTGGCAAACCGCTGGTACGACTTAATGGATATCAACGCGGGAACCATCGCCACCGGTGAAGAAACCATCGAAGAGGTAGGGCTGAAGCTGTTTGAATTTATTCTTGATGTCGCCAGCGGTCGCAAGAAGACCTTCTCGGATCAGTGGGGATTGCACAATCAGCTGGCGGTATTTAACCCGGCGCCGGTGACCTGATAATCCTTAGCAGAAATGCCGGGGCTATGCTTATGCAACGTCCCGGCATTTCAAGATTTACGCGCTGACCAAAATCACTTCAATACCGCTTTTACGCAATCCCTCCAGGCTTTCCGCCGGAATACCATCATCGGCGATGATGGTATCGATCCGCTGGATGATCTGCCCGCGTCTTTCGCTGGTACCGGGTGCCCGCTTAGGTGCAAAAAAACGGTGTTCCTTATAAGAAGTCCTTTGCTTAAAGCTTTCGTTTAATTTCGATTTAACGATTAACGCCTTTCTTTTACCCGAATGCAACCCATAATGTGTATGGCTACCCAGAAATCCATCGCAACACCCTTTTCTTTCGATCCCGACAATATCTTCATCCTTGATTGTAAAATTATATCTATATATCAATAATATATGAAAATATTTCACATCAATACTTACGAATTTCGTTGTATTTCATTTGGCTCTATTGAACTTTCGATTACTTTCATATAGATTTTAACAATAATTTACATGAACAAGTGAAACGAAACGAAAGATAGCGACAATTAGCCAGCGTCTGATGTGGAATTCACAAGACTAAGGACTTACGTTATGTCAGAAACCTATACCCCTGCTGCCGCGGCGACCGGAACCTGGACAGAAGAAGAGATACGTCAACAGCCCGTCAGTTGGATGCGCTCACTGAAAAACATCGACAATATTCGTCCGACGATCGACGGTTTTCTCACTCCGCTACTGCGTAAAAACGATCTGCAAATCATCCTGACCGGGGCTGGCACTTCGGCATTTATCGGCGAGATCATCGCTCCCTGGCTTGCCAACCACAGCGGAAAATACATTAGCGCTGTACCAACTACCGATCTGGTTACCAACCCGATGGATTACCTGAACCCGGCACACCCGCTACTGCTGGTCTCATTCGCTCGTTCCGGCAACAGCCCAGAGAGCGTCGCCGCCGTTGAACTGGCAAACCAGTTCGTCCCTGAGTGCTATCACCTTTCAATTACCTGCAACGAAGCGGGTAGCCTGTATCAAAACGCACTTAAGAGCGGGAACGCCTTTGCGCTATTGATGCCAGCAGAAACGCACGATCGCGGCTTTGCGATGACCAGCAGTATTACCACCATGATGACCAGTTGCCTGGCGGTCTTCGTACCGGAAGTCATTAACAGCCAGACATTCCGCGATGTAGCCGATCGCTGCCACGCTATCCTGACTTCACTCGGCGATTTCAGCCACGGGGTATTTGGCAATGAGCCCTGGAAACGGATCGTTTACCTCGGCAGCGGTGGATTACAGGGCGCGGCGCGTGAATCAGCCTTAAAGGTACTGGAACTGACGGCGGGTAAGCTGGCGGCGTTCTACGATTCGCCGACCGGTTTCCGCCACGGGCCAAAATCGCTGGTCGATAACGAAACGCTGATCGTGGTGTATATCTCCAGCCATCCTTACACCCGCCAGTACGATCTCGACCTGCTGGCTGAACTGCGGCGCGATCGGCAGGCCATGCGGGTGGTAGCCATTGCTGCAGAAAGCGATGCCATTATCGAAGCCGGTCCGCATATTCTGCTGCCGCCAGCACGTCATTTCATTGATATGGAACTGGCCTTCTGCTTCCTGATATACGCCCAGGTATTCGCCCTTACGCAGTCGATCGCCGTAGGAAATACGCCGGATACCCCCTCCGCCAGCGGCACGGTCAACCGCGTGGTTCAGGGTGTTGTTATTCATCCATGGCTGGCTTAAGAGGATCCGCTCATGAGCATCATTTCCACCAAGTATCTTCTGCAGGATGCCCAGGTAAAGGGCTATGCGGTACCCGCTTTCAACATCCATAACGCCGAAACGATCCAGGCGATCCTTGAAGTGTGCAGCGAAATGCAATCACCGGTGATCCTCGCCGGAACGCCGGGTACTTTTAAACATATTGCGCTGGAAGAGATCTACGCGCTATGCAGCGCCTACTCCACGAGTTTCGGTATACCGCTGGCGCTGCATCTCGATCACCACGAATCACTGAAAGATATTCGCCGTAAGGTGGATGCTGGTGTACGCAGTGCCATGATCGATGGCAGCCATTTTCCGTTTGAAGAGAATGTGCAACTGGTGAAATCAGTTGTGGATTTTTGTCATGCCCGCGATTGCAGCGTAGAAGCTGAACTGGGACGTCTGGGCGGAGTAGAAGACGACATGAGCGTCGATGCGGAAAGCGCCTTTTTGACCGATCCGCAGGAAGCTAAACGCTTCGTCGAACTAACGGAGGTAGACAGCCTGGCCGTGGCTATCGGCACCGCGCATGGTCTTTACACCAAAAAACCCAAAATTGATTTCCCGCGTCTGGCGGAAATCCGTGAAGTGGTGGATATTCCGCTGGTACTCCATGGCGCAAGCGATGTGCCTGATGAGTACGTCCGCCGCACCATCGAACTGGGTGTGTGCAAGGTTAATGTCGCTACCGAACTGAAGATCGCCTTTGCCGATGCGGTAAAAGAATGGTTTGCCAAAAACCCGCAAGGTAACGATCCGCGTTATTACATGCGCGTCGGCATGGATGCGATGAAAGAGGTGGTACGCAGTAAGATCGCCGTATGCGGGTCGGCCAACCGCCTGTTACAAACCGCCGAAGCCTGATTATTGCCAGCACTTCCGAGACCATCTCTTAGTAAAGCGTTAACCCTGAGGGGCTAACGCTCAGACTTTGATTTAATAAGGTCAGTATATTTTATGGACTGAGCACCATGCTGTTCAAAACGGTTAACCGTTTTGTCCTGCAACTCGAAGTATGCCGGGTATAATTGAATATTCCCGAACAATTGCCAGGGTGCAGTTATTGTCACTCTACAACCGTTAAGATGTTCATCTTCAAAGCAATACCCGCTAGCCCAGGAAATCCCCCAAGGGTTCTGCTTACCCCTGCTGCTCCAGAGCATACTTATACAGCGCGTTTTTCTTCACGCCGTGAATTTCCGCGGCCAGAGCGGCGGCTTTTTTCAGCGGTAATTCAGCCTGCAGCAGGGCCAGTGTGCGCAGCGCCACCGCCGGTAGCGCCTCTTCCTGCGCTTTAAAACCCTCGACGATCAACACCATCTCGCCTTTGCGGCGGTTTTCGTCTTCTTTCACCCATGCCAGCAGCTCGCCGATCGGCGCGCCGTGAATCGATTCCCAGGTTTTGGTCAGCTCACGCGCCAGCACCACGTAGCGGGATCCCCCCAATACTGCGCAAATATCTTCCAGGCTTTCCAGCAGGCGGTGGGTGGATTCATAAAAGATAATCGTGCGCGGCTCTTCTTCCAGCGCCTTCAGCGTATCGCGACGCCCTTTAGACCTGGCAGGCAAAAAACCTTCATAGCAGAAACGATCCGAAGGCAGCCCTGCGGCGCTCAGCGCCGCAATCGCCGCACAAGGACCGGGCAGCGGCACCACGCGGATATTGGCTTCGCGGCAGGTACGCACCAGATGATAGCCAGGATCGTTGATCAGCGGCGTTCCGGCGTCGGAAACCAGGGCGATATTTTGCCCCTCTTTTAGCTTCGCGACCAACGTTTCCGCCTTTTGCTGCTCGTTATGGTCATGAAGCGCAAATAAGCGAGCGTTAATCGCAAAATGCTGCAGCAGCAAACCGGTATGGCGGGTATCCTCCGCCGCAACTAAATCAACGCTTTGCAACACTTCCAGCGCGCGTTGCGTGATATCAGACAGATTACCTATCGGAGTGGGCACAATATAG
>DASYFN010000092.1:0-12773 GCA_036498385.1 Klebsiella sp. | reverse complement strand
GTCACCACCTGTATCGGCTGCAAAGCCTGCCAGGTAGCCTGTTCCGAGTGGAATGACCTCCGGGATGAGGTCGGTCACAACGTCGGGGTGTACGATAACCCCGCCGACCTGAGCGCCAAATCCTGGACCGTGATGCGCTTCTCAGAAGTGGAGCAGAACGACAAACTGGAGTGGCTCATCCGTAAGGATGGTTGTATGCACTGCGCCGACCCGGGCTGCCTGAAGGCCTGCCCGGCGGAAGGAGCGATCATTCAGTATGCCAACGGCATCGTCGATTTCCAGTCCGAGCAATGTATCGGCTGCGGCTACTGCATCGCCGGCTGTCCGTTCAACGTGCCGCGCCTGAACCCGGAAGACAACCGCGTCTATAAATGTACGCTGTGCGTTGACCGTGTGACTGTCGGACAGGAGCCAGCCTGCGTGAAAACCTGCCCGACCGGCGCTATCCACTTTGGTTCTAAAGAGGAGATGAAAACGCTGGCAGGTGAGCGTGTGGCGGAACTGAAAACCCGCGGTTACGACAACGCAGGCCTGTACGATCCAGCAGGCGTTGGCGGCACGCACGTGATGTACGTGCTGCACCATGCCGACAAGCCGAATCTGTACCACGGCCTGCCGGAGAACCCGGAAATCAGCGCCACCGTGAAGTTCTGGAAAGGGATCTGGAAACCGCTGGCTGCGGTCGGCTTTGCGGCCACCTTCGCCGCCAGCATCTTCCACTACGTCGGTGTCGGTCCGAACCGCGCAGAAGAGGAAGAGGACAATCTGGATGAAAAGAAAGACGAGGTGCGCAAATGAAAAGACGTGACACCATTGTGCGCTACACCGCGCCAGAGCGAATTAACCATTGGGTCACCGCCTTCTGCTTCGTGCTGGCGGCGGTGAGCGGGCTTGGCTTTTTATTCCCGTCGTTCAACTGGTTGACGCAAATCATGGGCACCCCGCAACTGGCGCGTATTCTGCATCCGTTTGTCGGCGTGATCATGTTTGCGTCGTTCATCATCATGTTCTTCCGCTACTGGCACCACAACCTGATCAACCGGGACGATATCTTCTGGGCGAAGAATATTCGCAAGATTGTCGTCAACGAGGAAGTGGGCGACACCGGACGCTATAACTTCGGCCAGAAATGCGTGTTCTGGGCGGCGATTATTCTGCTGTTGTTGCTGCTGGTGAGCGGGGTGATTATCTGGCGTCCGTATTTTGCGCCAGCGTTCTCAATCCCGGTTATCCGCTTCGCGCTGATGCTGCACTCATTCTCAGCAGTGGCGCTGATTGTGGTTATCATGGTGCATATTTACGCCGCGCTGTGGGTGAAAGGTACCATTACCGCGATGGTGGAAGGCTGGGTCACGAAGACGTGGGCGAAGAAACATCATCCGCGCTGGTATCGTGAAGTCCGCGAAAAACAGGATAAGCGACAGTCGTAAGCCCGAGCGCTTTGTCTTTGTGAGTCTCTAAAATGGCGTCGTCTATCGATGCCATTTTTTTAGGGAGTGCGGTTCAGTTTTGACAACTTTTTGACAACCTTATACAGATAACAGACCAACCGGTATTCATGTCGCATAAGAATAGAGCCGATTCTTTTGACAAGGAGACGTATCGTGAATCTAAAGCATTTCTTCGCAGCTCTGACCCTGAGCCTGCTTGCGACAACCGCAGGCGCACAGCAACCCGCACCCAAAGTGACCATCAAATCTGAACTGGCCTCGCCTGTGGTACTGGAAAATACGCAGGACAAAAACTATCTCAAAGTATCGCTGACGGGATTTCCCCTGAACGCTACCAAACGCAGTCCGATTAACCTCGCACTGGTTATTGACCGCTCCGGCTCAATGAGCGGCGATCGCATCAAACAGGCTACCGAAGCCGCCGTGATGGCGGTAAACACCTTAAGCTCCCAGGATACGCTCTCGGTGGTGATTTACGACGACGTGGTGGATGTCATCGTGCCTGCGGCTAAACTCGGTAATAAAGGGAAGCTTATCAGCCAGATCCGTGAACGGCTGACCGCACGCGGCGGCACTGCGCTATTTGCAGGTGTCAGTCGAGGCATTAAAGAAGTCAGTAAATATCTCGATAAAGCCCATGTTAACCGCATTATTCTGCTCTCTGACGGTCAGGCAAATGTTGGCCCGTCATCAACCAGCGAACTGGCGGAACTGGGTAAAATTGCGGCCAAAAAAGGGATAGCCATCACCACGATGGGGATTGGCAGCGGCTACAACGAGGATTTGATGGCCGCCATTGCGCAGTACAGCGATGGCAATCACGTTTTTGTGCAGAATACAGGCGATCTTGAGAAAGCTTTCACCCATGAATTTGGCGATGTGATGTCTGTTGTCGCCCAGGATGTGGTGGTAGAAATTAAAGTCGCCGATAACGTTAAGCCGCTGCGCCTGTTGGGGCGCGAGGGTGATATTCACGATAATACGGTCACCGTGAAACTGAATCAGCTTTACGCCAACCAGGAAAAATATGTCATGCTGGAAATTCTCCCGGCAAAAGGCAAAGCCGCACAAAGCCAGCCTCTGGCCGATGTCAATGTCCGCTACGACAACCTCGCTACCCGACAGAAAGAGCGCTGGGATGAGAAAATGGCCATTCAATACACCGCCTCTGCCAGCGAAGTGCAGAAAGCGCAAGTGGAAGATGTGGTCGTCGATTCGGCAATTCAGCAATCAGCAATTCAAAATGAACAGGCTTTAAAGCTTATCGACGAAGGTAAAATGGATGAAGCGAAAGCGGTACTACGTGACAGCGCCAACGATCTACGCGGGCTGCCACTTCGCGAGTCAGCGCCAAGAATGAAAGCGCAGGAAAGTATAGAAGAGAACCTCCAGTTGCTGCAAAAGCTGGAAACGGAAAGTAAAGAAGACTCTCGTAAGTCACTCAAAGAACAGAACTACAGAACCAAATATCAGAATTCGAAATCATACTAATCCACAAGGAGTGCTGGATGCTCAGAAGCAAGCTGATTTACCTCATCGTTACGTTGATGTTTTTTATTCTGCTTGCTTATCTGGGTATTCGCACTCTGGAGCATGAAGTGTTATTGCGGCAGTACCAGACTCAGGCTCTAGCCAGAACCCAGACCACCAGCATTGTTGCGAGCATTGAGAACCTTCTGCAACAAAAGGCCTCGCGTCTGCACACCATCAGCGATTTTATCGAACCAGATAATGCTGCCACTCTGCGCACCCTCAAAGAAAATGACAGCGATATTGCCGCCGTATTTACGCTGCGTAAAAACCAGCTTCTCTACCCAGACGAGCGTAACCCATTGAGTAATGAGGATAAAGAATGGATACGGCAGCTTACCTCGCTGATTAACGATCCCAGCCTGTTGGCTGCCCACATGGCCCACGGTGAGCAGGAAACGCCGCAGGCCGGTTGGTTTATCGCTAATGAAACTCAGGAGCCACTGCTGATTTACTGGCGACAAATAGGCAGCACGATCATTGGATTCCGCCTCTCTTATGTACAGTTGATGATGGATATTGTGAACAATGTTCAGGTAAACCCGCAAGAACAGCAGATCGTACGAGTTACTGAAAATGGTCGCCAGCTTTATCAGAACGAAGCGGCAGACCTGAACCAGTTGACGCAACTGGATTCGCGCCCGCTGGATTACCCGCTGACCACGTGGCAAGTCAGCGTTTATGGTGTGAAGACACAGCTCTTGCACGTCTGGCTATGGGGGAGTCTGCTAATTGTTCTGTTGCTGTCGGCAGTCGCTTTGCTGGGCTATTCGCTGTGGCGGGAGTACACACGCGCCGCGCGCCAGGCGCGTCAGCAGGTGGATTTTGTCAGCCAGGTGTCACATGAACTGAAAACCCCGCTGACCAATATCACGCTCTATGCTGAACTGCTGCGTGAAGGTCTGGATGACGAACAAACCCAGGAGCAGCGATATCTGGATGTCATCACCCAGGAAGGGCAGCGCTTAACCCGGCTAATCCAGAATATCCTGAGCTTTACGCGAGCGCCGAAGCTACATCTCCAGCAGGTGGATATTTCGCGTCTTATTACGGAAATTGCCCACATTTTTACCCCGGCATTACGGGCAAAGGGGATGGAAATGCATATTATCTGTGCTGAAAATATTATATTACGCAGCGATCGCGATGTGATCATGCAAATTGTCAGCAATTTTTTGAGTAATGCTGAAAAGTACGCAGTGCAGGGAAAGCAGATTGATATTCTGGTAAAAACAACTGCGGAACAGATTGAGATTGCCGTTCGTGATTATGGTCCAGGCATTGCGGAGAAAGAGATGAAGATGATTTTCCATCCATTTTATCGGGTTAAGTCGTCCATCACTGAGGGAGTTTCGGGAACCGGGATAGGGCTGACTATCGCCTCTCAGTTGGCGCAGCGCCTGCAGGGGCGAATTCTCGTGACGGCGGAAAATCCCGGCGTACGTTTTACCCTGATACTGCCTCAAGGATGAGAACATGAAAATATTGCTTGCTGAAGATGACGCCAATATCCGCCAGGGCCTGGTCGATGCATTATCGCGTGAAGGCTACACGCTGATTGCCGCTCCCGATGGTCGCGCGGCGCTGACGCTCTATCATCGGGAAATGCCGGACTTCGTTCTGCTGGATATTATGATGCCCGAAATGGATGGCTACAGCGTTTGCCGCGAAATTCGTCGCCACAACGAGCATATCCCAATAGTGTTTCTCTCGGCGAAAGATGAAGAAATTGACCGCGTGGTTGGCCTGGAACTGGGGGCGGATGATTACATCAGTAAGCCTTTTGGCATCCACGAGCTACGGGCGCGGATAAAAACCATCGCCCGGCGCTGCTTAAGTCACAATTCCCCGCAGAGCAAGCTCAGTTTTCCTTTCGGCGACTTAACCGTGTTTCCCAACGAACTATGCGCATGGCGCGGCGAACAAAGACTGGAGCTTTCTCTGCGCGAAGTGCGAATTTTAACCTGTCTTGAGCACTATAAAAATCAAGTTGTTAGCAGGGATATGCTTTTTGATGCCGCCTGGGGCTATGACTATATACCTAACAGCCGCACGCTGGATCAGCACATATCCCGGTTACGTAAAGTCATTGAGCAGGATGCTAACCATCCCCAACTAATCCGAACGGTGCATGGTCTGGGGTATCGATATCAGGTATCGTAGCGCACACATTGCGATATCATGGGTATATCCCGTATGCCGATCGCGGTTATCATTAATGACATTCACCAGAGCGGGCGCATGATGCCCGCAAAATCACAGAGCGGACGCGACCATCGCCGAATCTGCTGAAACCAGGAAGTGACTGAATGAGCATTCGTATCATCCCGCAAGATGAGCTGGAAAAGAGCGAGAAACGCGCGACAGATATGATCCCGCCGTTATTGTTCCCCCGGCTCAAAAATTTATATAACCGTCGTGCAGAACGCCTGCGCGAACTGGCTGAAAATAACCCGCTGGGCGATTACCTGCGCTTTGCTGCGCTTATCGCCCACGCGCAGGAAGTGGTGCTGTACGACCATCCGCTGCAGATAGATCTGACCGCGCGCATTAAAGAAGCGAACGAACAAGGTAAACCGCCGCTGGATATCCACGTTTTGCCGCGCGATAAGCACTGGCACAAGCTGCTGCATTCGCTGATTGCCGAACTGAAGCCGGAGATGAGCGGCCCGGCGCTGGCGGTCATCGAGAATCTGGAAAAAGCGTCAGAACAGGAGCTGGAGCTGATGGCAAGCGCGCTGTTCGCATCCGATTTTGCTTCTGTCAGCAGCGATAAAGCGCCGTTTATCTGGGCCGCGCTATCGCTCTATTGGGCACAGATGGCCAGCCTGATCCCCGGTAAAGCCCGCGCCGAATACGGCGAGCAGCGTCAGTTCTGCCCGGTTTGCGGCTCGATGCCGGTCTCCAGCATGGTGCAAATTGGTACGACTCAGGGCCTGCGCTATCTGCACTGCAACCTGTGCGAAACCGAGTGGCACGTGGTACGCGTGAAATGCAGCAACTGCGAACAGACTCGCGATCTGCACTACTGGTCATTAGATAACGAGCAGTCGGCGATTAAAGCCGAAACCTGTGGTGACTGCGGCACCTACCTGAAGATTCTCTATCAGGAAAAAGACCCAAAAGTGGAAGCCGTGGCCGACGACCTCGCCTCGCTGGTGCTGGACGCACGAATGGAACAAGAGGGCTTCGCCCGTAGCTCCATCAACCCGTTCCTGTTCCCGGGCGAAGGGGAATAACTCAGGCGCCATGTCGGGCGGCGCCTGCTGCCCGGCTTACAAATGATAAGGTGTCGTCACTCCCGGTATTCCGGCAAAATCTTTGCTGTTGCGCGTCACCAGTTCATAACGATGCATTTGCGCCGTCGCCAGAATGATGGCATCCGGCAGCTTCATCCCATACTCCTTCCTGAGATTGACGCTTCGTTCAGCAATATCCTGTGAAATACCAATAATATTAAAAGCGCTCAGTGCAATACGCGTGCGGTGTTCCTGATGATACTTTTTTGCCCCCACCATCACCTCCATCCATGTGATAAGGCTAATCGCATTCTGTGGCGGATAAGCCTCCAGAGCCTGTTTCGCTTCAACACGGCCGCTGAACAAATCAATGAGGATATTGGTATCAAACAGCGCCGGGCCTTTAATCATTGCCACTCCTCGCGGAGCTTCCTTTCGTATTCAACACCATCTTCCTCACAGCCTTGCCAAAGCCCCAGCGCATTAGAAATAGTGATTTCAGCTTGTCTTTCCAGATACTGTTCAACCGCCTCGCGTAACAGTTCCGCTCGCGGAAGGTTGCGCTGCTGCTTGAGGTCTTCAAGACGTTTGATAACATCATCCGATAAGTCGAGTAGTATTCTGCCCATCTCCATTCCTGTCATCATACTCACATATACCTCCAGTATATCATTAGCGATGAATTTTCAAACAACATACACCCAGGGTTAGCGGGGAAAAGTCCCCTCAGCAATCAGTTTCACTTTTGCGAGCCGCTTTCCAGAATCGCTTCCCAACGAGAATCCCCCGTTTTCTTTTGTTCACAATCAGGCTATAACACTGTATATCCAAACAGTTTAAAGGAATAAAAATGGCGCTTGAAAAGGGTATTGCAGAGTTGGTGCGGAAATTTATCGATGCAGGCCGCCCCTCATCGCGCGAACAGAATATTGATGACCGGAGAAGCGGCTATATCGCCAGTACGGTACTGGCCGGGGAACAGGAGAAGCGCGTTAAGGTAGAAGATATTGAGCTCGAGGGTATGGCATTTCGCGTTGTCTCACCCCTTAACGCTTCAGGCGCACTGCCTGCCGTTATCTATTTCCACGGTGGCTGCTTTATCAGCGGCGGTTTCGCCACTCATGACCATCAACTCCGTCAACTGGCGTACCACAGCGGCTGTCGGGTTATCGCTGTGCAATACCGGCTGGCACCGGAACATATCTTCCCTGCCGCACATGACGATGCGGAGAGAGGCACGCTGATTATTCACCGCCACGCAGAGCAACTGGACATCGACGCTTCCCGTATTACGCTGGCTGGCGACAGTGCCGGGGGACATCTGGCATTAGTGACCGCCCTGCGGCTGAAAACAGCGCAAGCCTGGCAACCCGCGCAGTTGGTTTTGATTTACCCGATGCTGGATGCCACCGCCAGCATGCAGAGCTATATCGATAACGGTAAAGATTACATCATCACTAAAGATACACTGCTCAGCGGCTATGAAATGTACCTTTCATCGACGGCGCTCCACCATTCGGAAGCCAGTCCGCTGTGGCGTAAAGACTTTCATGGCTTACCGCCGGTGCATATTCTGACTGCGGAATACGACCCTTTGCGTGATGAAGGCGAAGCGCTTTACCAGCGCATGCTTGAGCAGGGCGTTGACTGTACCTGTCAGCGTTATCTCGGGGTGATCCACGGCTTCTTTCAGTTGGGCGGTATGAGTCTGGCGGCAGGAAACGCGATGAGAGATATCGCCTGGCGGGTGAAATCACCAGGCCAATAGGCCGATATAAAGGGAGGCTACTCCTCTTCATTACCGCCCTCTTCATACGGGCCAAACGGCTTCGCGGGAAGAACAATGTAGATACCCTCAAAAACCGCGCCCAGCCGATCGTCGCCAAATAGCTCAACCTGCAGTTGAACGCGCGCTTTACGGCCTCGTGCCAGCCGGTCAAGATCGCCGCTTAATGAACCGAGATCGGCAACGGCGCTGGGGCGTCCGCTAATGGGTTGACTGTAACGAATATGAGCATCGGCAAGAATAATTGTGCCGCCAAGATGCCGTTCGCGCAGCATCAGCCAGATAAGCCCCCAGCCGGTTAACGTTGCCTGAGAAAACAGGCTGCCGGCAAACAGCGTATGGTGCGGATTCTGGTTGCCAGCTTCCGGCATGGTGGTGATAAATTTTTGCCCGGTATACTGCTGAATGCGCACACCCATTTTCTCGCTGAGGGGAATATGCTGATACCAGGCCTGCTGCAACTGAGCGCACCAGTCGCCGCGATGTAAAATATCATCCAGCGAGGCTATCGGTTTAATCATCAGAAAATGGCGAATCGGTATAGTCGTCGGCGTAGTGATTTCTCCCTGGTTCACAAAACCGAGCTTAGCAAAAAATTCCACCGCATCTTCACGGGCGCTACAGGTCACCCGCTTAACACCTTCCTGACGGGCGACGGACTCCAGCGTCATCGCCATCAGGGTACCCAGCCCTTTATCCTGTACTGACGGATGAACGGCCATAAAACGGATAGAGGCTTCGTTTTCCGCATTCACATACAGCCGTCCAACAGCAACCAGATTGCCCTCTTCATCGACCACCATCTGATGGTGTGCCATCGCATCCCAGGCATCACGCTCAGACCCTTTCGGCTGATGCAGCGGCTTACGTAGCATCTCCCAGCGAAACTGGTAATAACTCTCTAACTCTTCTTCTGTTTGCGGTACACGAAGGTGATACATAGATGTACTCTCTTTTGTTATCCGCAGCTTGCCCGGAAGCTGGCTCATACCTGCAACCAAAAGGTCACGGGACCATCATTCACCAGAGAAACCTGCATATCGGCAGCGAATCTCCCGGTCTGTGTATTCATTTCCTGCTGGCGGCAACGCTCAACGAAATATTCATACAACGCTTCCGCTTTATCCGGCGCCGCTCCTTTCGAAAATCCAGGACGCATCCCGCGCTCGGTATCCGCCGCCAGTGTAAACTGAGAGACCACCAGTACGCTGCCGCCAGCCTGCTGCACGTTAAGATTCATTTTGCCTTCAGCGTCGCTAAAAATACGGTATCCCAGCACGCGCTCGCACAGGCGGTTGGCTTTTTGCTCATCGTCATCTCTCTCGACGCCTAACAGCACCAGAAGCCCGGGGCCGATTTCACCCGTCACTTCATCCTCCACGGTAACGCTAGCTCGGGATACGCGTTGAATTAATGCAATCATGATTGTTCTGTTTCTTCTTCTTTCAATTTGCGGTATGCATCGAGAGTGACAGTAATTTCAGCGCCAAGCAAGACGATACACCACGTCCAGTACACCCAGACAAACAAAATAGGCACCACGGCAATCACGCCATAAATCAACTGATATGACGGGAATGCAGTGATATATAAAGCAAAAGCTTTCTTACCCGCTTCAAAGAGCAGCGCCGCCACCAGGGAACCCATTATCGCATCGCGGTTGCGCACCTCGGCCGTCGGCACAATGCTGTAAAGCAGCCAGAATGCCACCCAGGACAAAATTAACGGAAAAATACGCAACACATCGTCAATCACGCTATTCAGGTCGCTGGCCCAGCGTAACGACAGGAGATAGGAACTGATGGCAAGGCTGGCCCCTGCCAGCAGCGGCCCCAGGGTGAGGATCATCCAATAAACGGCAAAGGAGTAGATTTTTGGTCGGGTTCGGGTACTGCGCCAGATGGTGTTCAACGCGCTATCAATGGAATACATCAGCAGTAGCGATGTCACAATCAGGCCGAAAGCCCCCACAGCAGTCATCCGACTGGAGTTGGCGACAAACTGTTCAATATAGCCCTGAATAACATCCCCGGTTGCCGGAATGAAATTCGCGAAGATAAAGTGGCGAATCTGGATACTGACATCAGAAAACATCGGAAAAGCCGCGAACAGCGCGAACACAACCGCGATAAGCGGCACAAGAGAAAGTAACGACACATAGGCCAGATTTCCCGCCAGGGCCGTCATATGATCTTCATCAATACGCCGCCATAACAGTTTCAGCCAGGCCATCAGTGGCCGAATATGGCGCGTTGTTTTTTGATGAACGGTTTTTAGCATAGCTATTTAGCAAAATAGTTAGGGATCGTATCCTTCCCGGTCACCAACACACTGGTTATACCTAACTGGTTAGCTCCGGCGATATTATCGGCATTATCATCGAAGAAGATGGTATTGTCGGCGGAGAAACCTTCTGATTCGAGGACGCTCAGGTAGATCCGCGCTTCGGGTTTACGCATCCCCATCTCTTGAGAAAGATAAATATGGTCAGCCACAGCGCGTATCTCTGGATACTCATCCGGCCAGAAAGTGGTATGTAAACGGTTAGTATTGGACAGAACCACCACGCGATGCCCCTGCTCGCGTAATTTTTGCATAATGGCTATCACTTCCGGACGCAAGGCAACAAAAACGGCCTGCCAGCCGAGGGAAAACTGCTCGTAGCTAAGCGGCATGTTCATTTCGTCACACATCGCCGCAGCAAAATCCTCATCGCTGATTTCACCGCGCTCGTGCAGGTGAAACGCTTCACCCATAGTGAAATGCTGCTTCAGCGTCGCAAAGGGAATACGCGTTAAATCACTCCACGTCCCGAGCACACGGTTAAAGTCAATATCGACAATCACATTACCTAAATCAAAGATATAGAGCATGGTCTTCTCCTTTTGCACCGTGGAAAATTAACTGTAGCGGTAAAGAAGAGGTTTGACTATGGGAGGCTTTGTACAAAAAAAGAAACCCTGCCATTTGAGGCAGGGTTCAGATAGCAGAAAGAGTGTTAATTACTCTTCTTTCGCACCACGCATCGCGCGCTTACGATCGTTCTCGGTCAGGTGACGTTTACGGATACGCACAGACATCGGAGTTACTTCTACCAGTTCATCGTCATCAATGAACTCCAGAGCCTGCTCCAGGGTCATCTTAACCGGCGGCACCAGCACCGTTGCTTCGTCAGTACCAGACGCACGCATGTTGGTCAGTTTCTTACCGGTCAGGCAGTTTACCGTCAGGTCGTTAGAACGACTGTGAATACCGATGATCTGGCCTTCGTAAACTTCTGCTCCGTGGCCCAGGAACAGCTTACCGCGGTCCTGCAGGCTGAACAGTGCGAACGCAACCGCTTTACCCTGACCGTTGGAGATCAATACACCGTTCTGACGTTGACCCACATCACCCGCACGCACATCGTCGTAGTGGCTGAAGGTGGAGTACAACAGACCGGTACCAGAGGTCATGGTCATGAATTCTGAACGGAAGCCGATTAGACCACGGCTTGGGATCACGTAGTCAAGACGTACGCGACCTTTGCCATCTGGATTCATGTTTTTCAGGTCGCCTTTACGCTCGCCAAGTGCCTGCATGACAGAACCCTGGTGCTGCTCTTCGACATCCAGCGTAACGTTTTCGAACGGCTCTTGTTTACGGCCATCGATTTCGCGGAAGATAACTTTCGGACGGGAAACCGCCATTTCGAAACCTTCACGACGCATGTTCTCGATAAGAACGGACAGGTGCAGTTCACCACGACCAGAAACGCGGAATGCGTCTGCATCCGGAGTCTCTTCAACGCGCAGCGCCACATTATGCACCAGCTCTTTGTTCAGGCGGTCAAGGATCTGACGAGAGGTAACGTACTTACCTTCTTTGCCACAGAATGGAGAGGTGTTAACGCAGAAGAACATCGATACGGTCGGCTCATCAACAGATAGCGCTGGCAACGCTTCAACATTCTGCGTATCGCAAATGGTGTCAGAGATGTTCAGCTCGCCCAGTCCGGTGATGGCGATAATATCGCCAGCTTCTGCAACGTCACTCTCGATACGCTCAAGGCCCAGATGGGTCAGAACTTTACCGACTTTACCGTTACGAGTTTTACCTTCGCTGTCAACGATAGTAACCTGCTGGTTCGGCTTCACTTTACCGCGCTTAATACGGCCAATACCGATGACACCAACGTAGTTGTTGTAGTCCAACTGGGAGATTTGCATCTGCAGTGGCCCATCAAGGTCAACGTTTGGTGCCGGTACACGATCGACGATAGTCTGATACAGCGGAGTCATGTCTTCAGCCATATCTTCGTGATCCAGACCCGCAATACCATTCAGCGCAGAAGCGTAAACGATAGGGAAGTCCAGTTGCTCATCGGTAGCGTCGAGGTTAACGAACAGGTCAAATACCTGATCGACAACCCAGTCAGGACGCGCGCCTGGGCGGTCAACTTTATTGATAACAACGATTGGCTTCAGGCCGTGGGCAAAAGCTTTTTTGGTGACGAAGCGCGTCTGCGGCATCGGACCATCAAAGGCATCAACCACAAGCAGCACAGAATCTACCATGGACATAACACGTTCAACTTCACCACCGAAGTCGGCGTGCCCTGGGGTATCAACGATGTTGATACGGTAGTCATTCCATTTGATAGCGGTGTTTTTCGCGAGGATGGTAATCCCACGCTCTTTCTCCAAATCGTTGGAGTCCATCACTCGTTCTTGTGCTTCAGTACGCGCGTCGAACGTACCGGATTGCTGTAGCAGCTTATCAACCAGG
>DASYFN010000091.1:0-3025 GCA_036498385.1 Klebsiella sp. | reverse complement strand
GCAAGCGTCATCACTAACACGCCTGTCGGCCAAATTTGATCATGACGGTTATAAAATATTGTGTAAACCGCTGCTCAGCGGCCGCTATACCCTCCATCCGTTGTGAGCCGAATTCAGCCCCGGTTTATTATCGGGGCCATTTCCTGTCAATTACCAGCCGCCACCGCCACCACCACCCGAACCGCCGCCGGATGAACCGCCTCTGGAAGAGCCGGAGCCGCTGTAGCCTGAACCCGACGATGAACTGCTCCCGGAACGGCTATACGGCGTTGACATAGAAGATGTCTGGCAGGATTTGTTGAATTGATGCACGCTTACCCAGTCGGCGCTGGCAAACGCTTCCGACATGGCTCCGGTACTACTCAGATAGTGGGCAAAGGTAGTGGCCCAGGTTTTCCCCACGCCGAGCGCCAGCGCGACGGGCAACAGCTCTTCAAAATGAGAAATCATCTGCGCAGGCGGGTAGATAATCTGATAGCGATGTTTTTCAGCGGTGCCAAGATACTGCTTCAATCCTTTGGCGATCGCCAGTTCATCCAGCCCGCGCTGTGTGTAGCGAGGTGTTTTCCAGCCAACGAAAACACACAGCGCGAACGCGGCCAGCAGCGCGCCAATATACCCTGGCGGAAGCTGGGTGATGGGCAATATACTGAAGATAAACAGCCCACTAGCAAACGTCGTGAAAGGGCCGAAGATCGCGGCAAAAAAGACCGGGACCGGCCCCCAGGCGCGCCACATTTCTCGCGGGCGAGATAAAAAACGCAGTAAATAGGTGAGCATCGCTCCGCCTATCAGCATGAAAATGGCGGCCGGTATCGTCAGCAGCGCAATCTCTGTATTAAGCCAGATACCGCAGACCACCGGTATCAGCAGCGCAATATAGATGCAGCGCCGCAGCGGTTGCGCCCATTTGCGAAACAGCTTCGCGCGCTGTGCTTCACACCGTTTCTCCTGCTGTTTACGCGCGTTCTGCATTGGTTTCTGATGAGCCTTACTGAGGTCGATATTTTTCTGTTTGCCTTTAAAAAGCGTGCTTAGCAGTTGCAAATCATCATTGTTTAACCGCCGGTTTCCCTCAATGGGCAAACGGGTTAGCCGCTGTTTTTCCCCTGAATCGGCAAGCCACGGGCTACGGGATTGATTTTTATCCCCCGTTACCGCCATCCCGCGTTTAGCAACCAACGCTAATAAATCGCTACTAAAAGCCACATCATCATATTTACGCCGGGTGATAAAACGCAGGTAGCCCGGCGACATGGCGGCCGGCACAGAATAAAGCGGCACGACAGGCGGCATTTTTAGCCCGGCCCTGGCGACATTTTTTCGCCACCAGAGCAGGTAGTAACCGGCCATTAACAGCAGCGGCAGCCATATCACAGAGGTTTTCAGCGTCGGGATAAGCAGATGCACCAGCGGCAAGGCGGCTTCCGGAGCCGGGGCTCCGGCAAGAATCACCCGCGGCCAGGTATAAACCACGGTCAACCCCTCCCCCTGAGCCAGAGGCCGCAGGGTGCGCACGCTGCCATCGGGAAGAACCTCGGCGTTGTGTTCCTTCGCCCCTGCAACCCCGGTATAAATATCAATAGAGCGCAGTCTGGCGTCCTTAGCATCGGCATCGCGATTCCCGGCGGCATCCGGTAATTCAAGACGAAAGCTGGCCTTGCTGATGGGCCAGGCCCAGTCGTTGCCCGTCACGTTCCAGTAAAGCTCATCCCACTCGGGAAAACGACTGAAATGGTTGGCTATCTGATAACGAATCTCGTAGTTATAGATCCCTGGTGTCAGGATACGTTCGCCGCTGCCAATACGTACTGTCAGGTTTTTTGCTGCTTCATCGAGGCTAAATGGTTCCGGGACGCCATCGCGCGACACCGATTCGACCGTGTAGTAAACGCGAAAGATCTTCCCATCCTGGCGATTCCAGGTCAGAGGCAGCGTACGGAAAATTCCTCGCCGGATCTCATTCCCCAGTGCAAGGACCTTAATATTTTCCTGCATCTCCATGCTGCCGTCCGGCTTAAATCTCGCCCGGGCATCGAATGAGAGGATATGTTCATAGGCCGGAATAGCGCCAGCGGGAAGCTGCGAGGCATCCTTGACGATAATCATGTCGTTGGCGGCAAAAGCCGTGCTGATAGACCAAAGCAGCAGCGCTATCCAGGCACAAAACCGCCGAAAAAATAAACTCGACATTAAATCACTCCATCCGTGGTGATTTAGCTTCGTCTGGTGAATCAAGTTCAAAGAAAACGTCCGATTTAAAATTAAACAGACGCGCCAGCAGCAGGCTGGGGAAAGACTCTACCAGAATATTGAGATCGCGTACCGTACCGTTGAAATAGCGGCGAGCCATCTGTATCTGCTCTTCGATTTCGCTGAGGGATTGTTGCAGAGAGATAAAGTTTTCGCTGGCTCTGAGCTGCGGCCAGGCTTCGCCCAGCGCAACGATGCGCCCCAGGGTAGCAGAATATTGGCGCTCGCTGTCGGCTATCTGTTGGGTGCTGCCGATCAGGCTACCGCGCTGACGCGATAACTCTTCCAGTAGTTCCTTTTCGTGCTGTGCATAGCGTTTCACCAGACTCAACAGATTAGGCGCCAGATCGTGACGACGTTTGAGTTGTACAGCGACGCCGCTCCAGGCTTCGTCTTTGAAACGACGCAGAGAGATAAAGCGGTTATAGGTCATTACAACCCAGACGAGGAGTATAATGATGACGGCGAGGCCGATATACATTTCCATATACAAAATCCATAGCGACAGCAGGCTGCAGAAACATTGCACGCATACCCACCGTAATGACAGGGATATTTATATTGACATACTCCACATCGCCGGGCAAACCCGGTTTCTCTATGAATGATTCTTCAACTGCGGCGCTTTGCATAAAGAAGAAAGAAAAAACCGCCGGTCCTGCCCAAAGCCTGTTGGCATTATTGGGCAAGACCGGCGGTCTTAAGTCAGCGCGCTGAGTTATTCAGCTGGTGCAGGCATTTTACCTTCCGGCGCTTTACGATCTGTCAGATG
>DASYFN010000090.1:0-15361 GCA_036498385.1 Klebsiella sp. | reverse complement strand
TCATACCGTTGAGCGTGAGGATACTCCCGCTGTACGTGGTATGGTCAACGCGGTTTACTTCATGGTTAAAGTTGAGGAGTAAGAGATGCGTTTAAATACTCTGTCTCCAGCCGAAGGCTCTAAAAAGGCGGGTAAACGCCTTGGTCGTGGTATCGGTTCTGGCCTCGGTAAAACCGGTGGTCGTGGTCACAAAGGTCAGAACTCTCGTTCTGGCGGTGGCGTACGTCGCGGTTTCGAGGGTGGCCAGATGCCACTGTACCGTCGTCTGCCGAAATTCGGTTTCACCTCTCGCAAATCAGCGATTACAGCGGAAATCCGTCTGTCTGACCTGGCGAAAGTTGAAGGCGGCGTTGTAGACCTGAACACGCTGAAAGCAGCAAACATTATCGGTATCCAGATCGAGTTCGCGAAAGTGATCCTGGCTGGTGAAGTTTCTACTCCGGTAACTGTTCGTGGCCTGCGTGTTTCTAAAGGCGCTCGTGCTGCTATCGAAGCTGCTGGCGGTAAAATTGAGGAATAAGTAGCAGATGGCTAAGCAACCGGGATTAGATTTTCAAAGTGCCAAGGGTGGATTTGGCGAACTGAAACGCAGACTTTTGTTTGTTGTTGGTGCGCTGATCGTTTTCCGTATTGGCTCTTTTATTCCGATCCCTGGTATCGATGCCGCTGTACTTGCCAAACTGCTTGAGCAACAGCGAGGCACCATCATTGAGATGTTTAACATGTTCTCTGGTGGTGCTCTCAGCCGTGCTTCTATCTTTGCACTGGGTATCATGCCGTACATTTCGGCATCGATTATTATCCAGCTGCTGACGGTCGTTCATCCGGCCCTGGCAGAGTTGAAGAAAGAAGGGGAGTCTGGTCGTCGTAAGATCAGCCAGTACACCCGTTACGGCACTCTGGTGCTGGCAATATTCCAGTCAATCGGTATTGCTACCGGTTTACCGAATATGCCTGGTATGCAGGGCCTGGTTATTAACCCGGGCTTTGCATTCTATTTCACCGCTGTTGTAAGTCTGGTCACAGGGACTATGTTTCTGATGTGGCTCGGCGAACAGATTACTGAGCGAGGTATCGGCAACGGTATCTCAATCATTATCTTCGCCGGTATCGTTGCGGGACTCCCGCCAGCCATTGCCCATACAATCGAGCAAGCGCGTCAAGGCGACCTGCACTTCCTCCTGTTGCTATTGGTTGCAGTATTAGTATTTGCCGTGACCTTCTTTGTTGTCTTTGTTGAACGTGGTCAACGCCGCATTGTGGTGAACTACGCGAAACGTCAGCAAGGTCGTCGTGTCTATGCTGCACAGAGCACACATTTACCGCTGAAAGTGAATATGGCCGGGGTTATCCCAGCAATCTTCGCTTCCAGTATCATTCTGTTCCCAGCAACCATCGCGTCATGGTTCGGGGGCGGAACCGGTTGGAACTGGCTGACAACAATTTCGCTGTATTTGCAGCCTGGGCAACCGCTTTATGTGTTACTCTATGCGTCTGCAATCATATTCTTCTGTTTCTTCTACACGGCGTTGGTTTTCAACCCGCGTGAAACAGCAGATAACCTGAAGAAGTCCGGTGCATTTGTACCAGGAATTCGTCCGGGAGAGCAAACGGCGAAGTATATCGATAAAGTAATGACTCGTCTGACTTTGATTGGTGCGTTGTACATTACTTTTATCTGCCTGATCCCGGAGTTCATGCGTGATGCAATGAAAGTACCGTTCTACTTCGGTGGGACCTCACTGCTTATCGTTGTCGTCGTGATTATGGACTTTATGGCTCAAGTGCAAACTCTGATGATGTCCAGTCAGTATGAGTCTGCCTTGAAGAAGGCGAACCTAAAAGGCTACGGCCGTTAATTGGTCGCCCGAGAAGTTACGGAGAGTAAAAATGAAAGTTCGTGCTTCCGTCAAGAAATTATGCCGTAACTGCAAAATCGTTAAGCGTGATGGCGTCATCCGCGTGATTTGCAGTGCCGAGCCGAAACATAAACAGCGTCAAGGCTGATTATTTCGCATTTTTTTCTTGCAAAGTTGGGTTGAGCTGGCTAGATTAGCCAGCCAATCTTTTGTATGTCTGTACGTTTCCATTTGAGTATCCTGAAAACGGGCTTTTCAGCATGGTGCGTACATATTAAATAGTAGGAGTGCATAGTGGCCCGTATAGCAGGCATTAACATTCCTGATCACAAACATACCGTAATCGCATTAACTGCTATTTTCGGTATCGGCAAAACCCGCTCTAAAGCCATCTGTGCTGACACGGGTATCGCTGAAAGTGTTAAGATCAGTGAGCTGTCTGAAGAACAAATTGAATCCCTGCGTGAAGCGGTTGGTAAATTTGTCGTTGAAGGTGATCTGCGCCGTGAAATCACCCTGAGCATCAAGCGTCTGATGGACCTTGGTTGCTATCGTGGTTTACGCCATCGTCGTGGTCTTCCGGTTCGCGGTCAGCGTACTAAGACCAACGCACGTACCCGTAAGGGTCCGCGTAAACCGATCAAGAAATAGTCGGGGTGATTGAATAATGGCAAAGGCACCAGTTCGTGCACGTAAGCGTGTAAGAAAACAAGTCTCTGATGGCGTGGCTCATGTCCATGCTTCTTTTAACAACACCATCGTTACCATTACCGATCGTCAGGGTAACGCACTGGGTTGGGCAACAGCCGGTGGTTCCGGTTTCCGTGGTTCTCGCAAATCCACTCCGTTTGCAGCTCAGGTTGCAGCAGAGCGTTGCGCTGAAGCTGTAAAAGAATACGGCATCAAGAATCTGGAAGTTATGGTCAAAGGTCCGGGTCCAGGTCGCGAATCTACTATTCGTGCACTGAACGCCGCTGGTTTCCGCATCACTAACATTACTGATGTGACTCCGATCCCTCATAACGGTTGTCGTCCGCCGAAAAAACGTCGCGTATAACGCGTTCGTTTCTAGGATTGTTGGAGAAAGAAAATGGCAAGATATTTGGGTCCTAAGCTCAAGCTGAGCCGTCGTGAGGGCACAGACCTGTTCCTTAAGTCTGGCGTTCGCGCGATCGATACCAAGTGTAAAATTGAACAAGCTCCTGGCCAGCACGGTGCGCGTAAACCGCGTCTGTCTGACTATGGTGTGCAGTTGCGTGAAAAGCAAAAAGTTCGCCGTATGTACGGTGTGCTGGAGCGTCAGTTCCGTAACTACTATAAAGAAGCAGCACGTCTGAAAGGCAACACAGGTGAAAACCTGCTGGCCCTGCTGGAAGGTCGTCTGGACAACGTTGTATACCGTATGGGTTTCGGCGCGACTCGTGCTGAATCACGTCAGCTGGTTAGCCACAAAGCTATCATGGTAAACGGTCGTGTTGTTAACATCGCTTCTTATCAGGTTAAAGCGAATGACGTTGTCAGCATTCGTGAGAAAGCGAAAAAGCAATCTCGCGTGAAAGCCGCTCTGGAGCTGGCTGAGCAGCGTGAAAAGCCAACCTGGCTGGAAGTTGATGCTGGCAAGATGGAAGGTACGTTCAAGCGTCTGCCGGAACGTTCTGATCTGTCTGCGGACATTAACGAACACCTGATCGTCGAGCTTTACTCCAAGTAAAGCTTAGTACCAAAGAGAGGACACAATGCAGGGTTCTGTGACAGAGTTTCTAAAACCGCGCCTGGTCGATATCGAGCAAGTGAGTTCGACGCACGCCAAGGTGACCCTTGAACCTTTAGAGCGTGGCTTTGGCCATACTCTGGGTAACGCACTGCGCCGTATTCTGCTCTCATCGATGCCGGGTTGCGCGGTGACCGAGGTTGAGATTGATGGTGTACTTCATGAGTACAGCACCAAAGAAGGCGTTCAGGAAGATATCCTTGAAATCCTGCTCAACCTGAAAGGGCTGGCGGTGAGAGTTCAGGGTAAAGATGAAGTTATCCTTACTTTGAACAAATCTGGCATTGGCCCTGTGACCGCAGCCGACATTACCCATGACGGTGATGTCGAAATCGTCAAGCCGCAACATGTGATCTGCCACCTGACCGATGAAAACGCAGCTATTAGCATGCGTATCAAAGTTCAGCGCGGTCGCGGTTATGTGCCGGCTTCTGCCCGAATTCATTCGGAAGAAGATGAGCGCCCAATCGGCCGTCTGCTGGTCGACGCATGCTACAGCCCGGTAGAGCGTATCGCCTACAATGTTGAAGCAGCGCGTGTAGAACAGCGTACCGACCTGGACAAGCTGGTCATCGAAATGGAAACCAATGGCACAATCGATCCTGAAGAGGCGATTCGTCGTGCGGCAACCATCCTGGCAGAACAACTGGAAGCTTTCGTTGATTTACGTGATGTACGTCAGCCGGAAGTGAAAGAAGAGAAACCAGAATTCGATCCGATCCTGCTGCGCCCTGTTGACGATCTCGAATTGACTGTCCGCTCTGCTAACTGCCTTAAGGCAGAAGCTATCCACTATATCGGTGATCTGGTACAGCGTACCGAGGTTGAGTTGCTGAAAACGCCGAACCTGGGTAAAAAATCTCTTACTGAGATTAAAGACGTGCTGGCTTCACGTGGTTTGTCTCTGGGCATGCGCCTGGAAAACTGGCCACCGGCAAGCATTGCTGACGAGTAACCGGATCACAGGTTAAGGTTTTACTGAGAAGGATAAGGTCATGCGCCATCGTAAGAGTGGTCGTCAACTGAACCGCAACAGCAGCCATCGCCAGGCTATGTTCCGTAACATGGCTGGTTCGCTGGTTCGTCATGAAATCATCAAGACGACCCTGCCGAAAGCGAAAGAACTGCGTCGCGTAGTTGAGCCGCTGATTACTCTTGCCAAGACTGATAGCGTTGCTAATCGTCGTCTGGCATTCGCCCGCACTCGTGATAACGAGATCGTGGCAAAACTGTTTAACGAGCTGGGCCCGCGTTTCGCGAGCCGTGCTGGTGGTTACACTCGTATTATGAAGTGTGGCTTCCGTGCAGGTGACAACGCGCCGATGGCATACATCGAGCTGGTTGATCGCTCTGAGTCGAAAGCAGAAGCTGCTGCAGAGTAATCTGTAGTAACGTAAAAAAACCCGCTCAGGCGGGTTTTTTTATACCCTCCCTTTTCCTGCTTGTTTACAATATCTGCATTATTTTTGTTCATCGCCGGAGCCTTATGGTGTGGTTACTGGATCAGTGGGCAGAACGCCATATTCTTGATGCACAGCGCAAAGGTGAGTTTGATAGCCTTCCGGGACGTGGGGAACCACTGAGTCTGGATGATGACTCGCATGTGCCACCTGAACTACGCGCAGGGTATCGATTACTCAAGAATGCTGGTTGTTTACCTCCCGAACTTGAACATCGTAAAGAAGCCGTTATGCTTGCTGACTTACTCAGAAGTGTACATGAGAGCGATCCTCACTATTCAGAGCTGAGCCGTCGTCTCGCGCTACTCGAGTTAAAGCTGCGACAGGCGGGCTTGAACACTGATTTTCTGCGTGGGAATTATGCTGATAAGTTGCTGCATAAGATTAATGAGGAGTAATCATGTACCGTATAGGTGAACTGGCTAAATTGGCTGACGTTACTCCTGATACCATCCGCTATTATGAAAAACAGCAGATGATGGATCATAACGTACGTACTGAAGGTGGGTTTCGTCTTTATTCGGATAACGATCTACAGAGGCTGCGTTTTATTCGCTATGCCAGGCAACTGGGTTTTACGCTGGAATCGATCCGCGAACTTCTCTCGATCCGCATCGATCCGGAACATCATACCTGTCAGGAATCTAAAGGCATTGTGCAGGCTCGTTTAAGCGAGGTGGAATCCCGGATTAAAGAGCTACAAACCATGCGTCGTTCCTTGCAGCGTCTCAACGATGCTTGCTGTGGTACAGCGCACAGTAGCGTCTATTGCTCAATTCTTGAAGCGCTCGAGCAGGGTGCCAGCAACCAAAATCCAGTACGTTGATTTTTTCATCAGACGCGTCTACACTCACGCCGATTTCTTTTACTGATCTGGAGAGTTTATGAGCCGCTATCAGCATACTAAAGGGCAAATAAAAGATAACGCCATTGAAGCATTACTTCATGACCCGTTGTTCAGACAGCGAGTTGAAAAGAACAAGAAAGGGAAAGGTAGCTACCAAAGAAAAGAAAAACATGCAGGACGCAACGGTCAGGAGGCCAGTGGCAAGAAAGTAAATGACTTTTTTACCACTGGCCTTCTGTTTTTAAAGCCTTTTAAGAACGATTGTTCTGTTCTTTCAACAGGTCACGAATTTCGCTAAGCAGGACTTCTTCTTTGCTCGGAACTGGTGGTGCTGCCGGGGCCTCTTCTTGTTTTCTGTTCAATTTATTCATCAGTTTGATTGCTATAAAAATAGCAAACGCCACGATAATAAAATCGAAGACGTTCTGGATGAATTCGCCATAATGCATGACGACAGCCGGGATGTCTCCCTGGGCATCCCGTAGCGTTACAGCAAACTGTTTAAAGTCGATTCCGCCAATGAGTAAGCCTAGAGGCGGCATAATAATATCGGCAACTAGCGACGATACGATTTTACCAAATGCCGCACCAATGATGACACCGATTGCCAAATCAACGACATTTCCGCGCATTGCAAATTCGCGAAATTCTTTTAAAAAACTCATTTTATTCTCCTTGAGCCAGCTGACACTGACAAGTTTAACAAATGTATTCCTATTTTCCATTATCAGGAAATAATTACAGGGAAATATTATCCTTTGATATATAAGGGATAAAAGAAAGGCGTCTTGCCGACGCCTGTAAACTACAAGAAGAAAGGACTTGGCTGGAATAGTCTCTCGACATCTGATATGAATTTTTTGTCAGTCAGAAACATAACGACATGATCCCCTTGCTCAATACGCAGATTGTTATTAGCTATCATGACATCATTGCCGCGTACAACTGCCCCAATAATTGTTCCAGGAGGAAGCTTAATCTCATCGATAGAGCGGCCAACAACTCGCGAAGTACTCTCATCTCCGTGCGCTACTGCTTCAATGGCCTCTGCAACACCGCGGCGTAGAGAAGAAACTCCGACAATATCGGCTTTACGTACATGACTGAGCAGAGCTGATATTGTTGCCTGCTGTGGTGAGATTGCAATGTCGATCACGCTCCCCTGAACAAGGTCAACGTAGGCTCGGCGCTGGATCAGTACCATCACTTTTTTGGCACCCATGCGCTTAGCGAGCATTGCAGACATAATATTGGCTTCATCATCGTTGGTGACCGCAATGAAAAGATCGACTTGATCAATATGTTCTTCAGCCAGCAATTCTTGATCTGAAGCATCACCGTAAAAGACAATTGTATTTTGCAGTTTTTCTGCGAGCTCTGCGGCACGCTGTTGATTGCGTTCAATAAGTTTGACGCTGTAATCTTTCTCCAGCTTATGGGCGAGCCCGGCTCCGATATTACCGCCACCAACCAACATAATGCGCTTATAAGGTTTTTCAAGGCGCTGAAGTTCGCTCATGACGGCACGGATATGCTGTGATGAGGCGATGAAAAATACCTCATCGCCGGCTTCTACAATTGTTGAACCTTGCGGCCTGATGGGGCGATCGTGGCGGAAAATAGCCGCTACGCGTGTATCAATATGCGGCATATGTTCGCGCATAGTTGAAAGCGCGTTTCCCACTAAAGGACCGCCATAATAAGCTTTAACGACTGCCAGGCTGACTTTTCCCTCGGCAAAATTGACAACCTGCAGCGCGCCCGGATATTCAATCAGGCGGTGAATGCTGTCAATGACCAGTTGCTCTGGCGCGATGAGGTGGTCAATAGGAACAGCTTCTGAGTTGAAAAGTTTATCGGCGTCGCGTACATAATCTGGAGAGCGGATGCGAGCAATACGATTTGGCGTATTAAACAACGAATAGGCAACCTGGCAGGCCACCATATTCGTTTCATCTGAGCTGGTCACTGCAACCAGCATGTCAGCATCATCCGCACCAGCCTCACGCAGCACGCGCGGATGTGAGCCGTGGCCCTGGACCACTCTGAGATCAAATTTGTCCTGAAGACTGCGAAGGCGGTCACCATTCGTGTCTACCAGTGTAATATCGTTGTTCTCGCCGGCGAGGTTTTCTGCCAGAGTTCCGCCGACCTGTCCTGCGCCCAATATGATAATTTTCATCAGTCGCGACTCGTTATCTCGTTACTTTTTGATTAGCTTAGCGTAAAAGAAGCCGTCACCTTGTTCGTTGCCAGGCAAATTTTGCTGTCCCGGCAAATCAGAAGTACCGGTTTCGCTGAGCACCGCATCCGCTGTACGTTGCAGAAAGGCTTTAATTTGCAGGTTGTTCTCTTCTGGCAATATGGAACAAGTAGCGTAAACCAGAGTGCCGCCGGATTTCAGATGCGGCCATACCGCATCCAGGATTTCAGACTGTAGCCGGGCCAGTTCCGCGATATCACGATCCCGGCGCAGCCACTTGATATCCGGGTGACGGCGAATGACACCGGTGGCGGAGCAAGGGGCATCCAGCAGAATACGATCGAACCGCTGTTCTCCACACCATTGGGCTGGATAACGACCATCACCTTGCTTTACGGTTGCCTTCATGCCCAGGCGCTTCAGGTTGTCATAGACGCGGGAAAGTCGTTGCTCATCAACGTCGACGGCCAGAATTTGTGCTTCAGGAGCCGCTTCGAGAATATGCGTGGTTTTTCCACCCGGGGCAGCACACAGATCCAATATTTGCTCGCCGTTTTGTGGCTCAAGAAATGTGATGCAGCCCTGAGCAGATGCATCCTGGACCGTAACCCAACCGTCTTCAAATCCGGGCAGTGCGTGAACTGGTACCGGTGTTTCCAGGCGTACAGCATCAGGATAAGCGGGATGCGTAAAACCTTTCCTACCTGTCTCTTCCAGCAATGCAAGCCAACTGTCGCGCGAATGATGGACTCGGTTTACGCGCAACCACATCGGCGGGCGCTGGTTGTTCGCTTCCACAATGGCTTCCCACTGTCTGGGATACGCTTTCTGCAGACGTTTCAACAACCAGGAGGGATGTAAAAAGCGGTCCTCGCTACGAGAAAATTCAGATAACAACTCTTCCTGCTGACGCTGAAACTGGCGCAATACGCCGTTGATCAGCCCTTTGAGCTGAGGACGCTTAATAGCAACTGCGCCCTCAACCGTTTCCGCCAACGCAGCATGGGGCGGAATTCGTGTGTACAACAGTTGATAAAAGCCCACCATAATAAGGTAGTGCACAACACGCTGCTTACCCGTCATCGGTCGGGACATGAGCTTGTTGATCAGCCAATCTAACTGTGAGAGCGTACGTAGCACGCCAAAGCAGAGCTCCTGAAGCAGCGCTTTGTCTTTGTCGGATACTTTTTGTTGCAGCGGGGGCAGAACGTTGCTTAAGGATTGCCCTTGTTCGAGAACCTGTTCGACGGCCTGCGCTGCCAGACTACGTAAATTGAGTTGTTTTTTCATAAGCACAAAAATAAAAATGCCCGGTAACACCGGGCGTATTAAGAAGGGAGCGTCAGGCCAGACGGTTGCCAGGAGCGAACCATTCCCGGCGCGAGTTTAATAGATCCTGAGCACTCATTGCTTTTTTCCCGGCTGGCTGTAGCGAGAGTAAATTCAGAACACCGTCGCTGGTCGCAACCTGAATCCCCTGTTTTGTCGCTTCAATGATAGTTCCTGGTTCGGCTGTTGTGGCCACATTAATAACCGACGCCTGCCAGACTTTTACCGGCTGGCCATCAATTTCTATCCAGCTCATTGGCCACGGGTTAAAGGCGCGAATGCAGCGTTCTAACTGAGCGGCTGAAAGAGACCAGTCGATGCGCGCTTCTTCTTTGCTGAGTTTTTGCGCATGGGTAACCAGCGTTTCATCCTGTACAACCGATTTAGCAGTGCCTGTGGCAAGCTGCTTAAGGGTTTCGATAAGCCCCTGTGGCCCCAGATTAGCCAGCTTGTCGTACAGCGTTCCGCTGGTGTCTTCTGCAGTGATGAGACACGCAAGCTTATACAACATATCACCCGTATCGAGACCGACATCCATCTGCATGATGGTGACCCCTGTCTCGGTATCGCCAGCCCAAAGCGAACGTTGAATGGGGGCCGCGCCGCGCCAGCGCGGAAGTAACGAGCCGTGAACGTTAATGCAGCCCAGACGCGGCATATCCAGTACGGCTTTCGGCAGAAGGAGACCATAGGCTACGACGACCATAACGTCTGCGTGCAGGTCAGAGACGAGTTGCTGGTTTTCCTGCGGGCGTAACGAAGCAGGCTGGAATACCGGTATGCTTTTCTCTTCCGCCAGAACTTTTACCGGGCTGGGCATGAGTTTTTTACCACGACCTGCCGGCCGGTCCGGTTGGGTGAACACGCCAACAACGTTATGGTCAGAAGACAGCAGCGCGTCGAGATGACGCGCTGCAAAGTCAGGTGTACCCGCAAAAATAATACGTAGTGAATCTGACACGTTAATTCTCGTCCTTAAGCTCGGGCATTCAGGCGGTCAAGTTTCTCAACTTTCTGACGAATGCGTTGTTGCTTGAGCGGCGACAGATAATCGATGAACAGCTTACCGACGAGGTGATCCATCTCATGCTGAATACAGATTGCCAACAGGCCGTCAGCTTCAAGCTCATAAGGTTTACCTTCGCGATCGAGCGCGCGGATTTTCACTTTTTCTGCCCGCGGCACTAAAGCACGTTGTTCAGGAATAGAGAGGCAACCCTCTTCAATGCCTGTTTCTCCGCTCTTTTCCAGCAGTTCAGGGTTAATTAATACCAGTTGCTCTTCACGATTTTCTGATACATCAATAACGATAATACGCTGATGAATATCCACCTGCGTTGCGGCCAGACCGATACCTTCTTCAGCATACATCGTCTCGAACATATCATCGACGATACGCTGAATTTCTGCATTTACTTCTTCTACCGGTTTTGCGACTTTGCGAAGGCGCTCGTCCGGAATATGTAACACTTGCAAAACTGACATAGTTATCCAGAGTTGTGTTCAGGAGTTGGAAAGATTATTACTTCTATTCTAGACAAAACCCCCTGCAATTGACAGTCTCGCTGTCCAATCGCAAAGATTGTTAAAGTCGCTTGTGGCAGGGGGATAGGGATGACGCCAGGGGAAATTTGGTTACGTTTGATGAGCGTGAGCAGCCTGTATGGCGACAGTGCTATCAGTGCCGCCCGTCAGCTATGTTCATCTACAACGTTAGATCGTGAAGATTTGCGTGCCTGTGGTTTGAATCTGGCGCAATCGAAGCATTTTCTTGGCGTTAACCAATGCGAGATCGATGCCACGCTGCAATGGCTGGAGCGACCAAATTGCTATCTACTGACTGCCGAAGACCCGCTTTACCCACCCCAGTTGCGAGCGATTGTCGACTTTCCTTGCGCCCTCTTAGTATGTGGAAACCCTGCGCTGCTGAGTAGCCGGCAGTTGTCCGTCATTGGGAGCCGAGCCCATTCGTGGTATGGCGCTCGTTGGGGAAAACTGTTTAGCGAAGCTTTAGCGCGTTATGGCATTACGATCACGAGCGGCCTGGCCCTTGGCATTGATGGAATTGCTCATCGTGGTGCACTGGAAGGGAAAGGTAAGACGGTTGCTGTTTTAGGGAATGGCTTAAGAGAGATCTATCCTCGTCGTCATCAGGCATTAGCGGAGCAGATTACTAACAGTAGCGGAGCCGTAATTTCTGAGTTTCCGCTGTTTACTCCACCGCTGCCAGGTAATTTTCCTCGTCGTAACAGGATTATTAGTGGGCTAAGCGTCGGTGTGTTGGTTGTTGAGGCAGCACTGAAAAGTGGCTCATTAGTGACGGTTCGTTATGCTCTGGAGCAAGGAAGGGATGTGTTTGCCCTGCCAGGGCCGATTGGCAGCCCGGGTTCAGAAGGTCCCCATTGGCTCATCAAGCAGGGAGCGATTCCCGTGACAACACCTGAAGATATCGTCGAATACTGGCGGGATGAGTTGCCGTATATTCTTCCTGAGCCCGATGACACAAATAATTGCGGTAATTGGTCTTCTGTAGCATTGCCATTTCCAGAGCTCCTGGCTAACGTAGGAGATGAGGTAACACCTGTTGACGTTGTCGCTGAACGTGCCGGCCAATCTGTGCCAGTAACCGTAGCCCAGCTACTAGAACTGGAGTTAGCAGGCTGGATCGCAGCTGTACCCGGCGGCTATGTCCGATTAAGGAGGGCAAGCCATGTTCGACGTACTCATGTATCTGTTTGAAACTTACATCCATAACGAAGCAGAAATGCGCGTGGATCAGGACAAGCTGACTCGGGATCTTACCGATGCCGGTTTTGAACGCGAAGATATCTATAACGCCTTAATGTGGCTAGAGAAACTGGCTGATTATCAGGAGGGGCTGGTTGCGCCCATGCAGCTTGCTTCTGACCCACTCTCGTTACGCGTATATACTGACGAGGAATGTCAGCGTCTTGATGCGAGTTGCCGGGGATTCTTACTATTCCTTGAGCAAATTCAGGTGTTGAACCTCGAAACACGGGAAATGGTGATTGAGCGGGTGCTGGCGCTGGATACGGCAGAGTTCGATCTGGAGGATCTTAAATGGGTGATCCTGATGGTACTGTTCAATATTCCCGGTTGCGAAAATGCCTACCAGCAAATGGAAGAATTACTCTTTGAAGTAAATGAAGGTATGCTTCACTAACTTTTTTGCTGCGACATTAGAATTGTTATGACCAAAACAGCGCTGTTCTCGGTGCGTAAAAACGAACCCTGCCCGCAGTGTGGGGCTGAACTGGTAATACGCTCCGGGAAACACGGGCCTTTTCTCGGCTGCTCGCATTATCCTGAGTGTGACTATATCCGGCCCCTGAAAAGCCAGGCGGACGGACATATTGTCAAAGTTCTGGAGGGGCAAACGTGTCCGTCTTGCGGCGCAATGCTGGTACTCCGGCAGGGACGTTTCGGTATGTTTATCGGTTGTAGCAGCTATCCAGATTGCGAACATACTGAACTTATCGATAAGCCGGATGAAACCGCAATAGCCTGCCCGCAATGTGGACAAGGACATTTGGTTCAACGGCGTTCACGTTTTGGAAAAAACTTTCATTCCTGTGATCGTTACCCCGATTGCCAGTTCGTTATTAACTTCAGGCCGGTGGCGGGCGAATGTCCTGAGTGTCATTACCCGTTGCTAATTGAAAAGAAAACGGCACAGGGCGTTAAGCGTTTTTGTGCCAGCAAACAATGTGGAAAGCCGATATCGGCGGAATAAATCTGTGAATAATAACCTGCCCTCAGAAGCCATCGTAGGTGCTGTGGCGCTTCTGAATAATGAACGTGTCATCGCCTATCCTACAGAAGCCGTTTTTGGAGTCGGTTGCGATCCCGATAGCGAAAAAGCTGTCATGAGTTTGCTGGCACTTAAGCAGCGCCCTGTCGAAAAGGGATTGATCCTGATCGCTGCTAACTTCGAGCAACTCAAACCGTATATTGACGATACGCAACTTAACGATGAGCAGCTAGCGACTATTTTTTCTTGCTGGCCTGGGCCTGTGACATTTGTCTTCCCCGCTTGCGCTTCAACGCCGCGTTGGTTGACCGGGCGCTTCGATTCATTGGCTGTACGGGTCACAGATCATCCGCTGGTGATCGAACTGTGTAAGGCTTATGGGAAACCGCTGGTTTCAACCAGCGCCAATTTATCTGGTCAGCCTCCTTGCCGCACGACGGCGGAAGTTTATACTCAGTTTGGCGCTGATTTCCCGGTAGTTGATGGGGAAACGGGAGGGCGTCAAAACCCATCTGAAATACGTGATGCCTTGACGGGCGAACTCTTCCGACAGGGATAACTTATGGAAACTTATGCAGTCTTTGGACACCCCATAGCCCATAGCAAGTCGCCATCCATTCATCGGCTTTTTGCACAGCAGTTGCACATTACGCATCCCTATGGACGTATACTGGCTCCGCTCGATGATTTTGTTACGACGCTTGACGCCTTCTTTAATGAAGGCGGCAAGGGTGCTAACGTCACCGTGCCTTTTAAAGAAGAGGCCTTTGCGCGAGCTGATGAGTTAACCGAACGTGCAGCGTTGGCTGGCGCAGTCAATACACTTAAACGGCTGGAAGATGGCCGCCTGCTTGGGGACAATACAGATGGAATTGGACTCCTGAGCGATTTAGAACGACTTGGTTTTATTAAACCTGGATTCCGGGTGTTGCTTATTGGCGCGGGCGGCGCTTCACGTGGCGTATTGCTTCCCCTTTTGTCACTGGATTGCGCCGTCACTATTGTTAATCGTACCTTTTCTCGCGCTCATGAACTGGCTACGCTTTTTGCTCATACCGGCAGCGTCCGCGCTTTGGGTATAGAAGCGTTAGGCGATCAGGAGTTTGATCTCATCATTAATGCGACCTCCAGCGGTATGGACGGTGACGTTCCCGCGATCCCTGTTACTTTAATTAATCCCCATGTCTGTTGTTATGACATGTTTTATCAGAAAGGCTGTACGCCATTTTTAGCCTTATGCCAGCAACACGGTGCGACGAAATGCGCTGATGGGTTGGGAATGCTGGTGGCGCAGGCTGCCCATGCGGTGTTGTTATGGCACGGCATTTTGCCAGAAATTACGCCGGTCATTGCGGCTTTGCAGAAAGAACTGAATGCATGAACCAGGCTATTCAGTTTCCAGACAGGGAAGTATGGGATGAAGCGCATCAATGTATCGCTTTTCCAGCATTAGTTAACGGAATGCAGCTCACCTGCGCCTTAACGTTAACGGTACTCAAGAAGCGCTTTGGTGGTGAAGAACCTGGGCAATGGCTGGCCGCTTTTCGTGAACATCGCTGGGATCTGGAAGATGAAGCCCAGGTTCTGATTCTCGATCAGCAGGAAGATGCTCAAGGTTGGGTCTGGTTTTCCTGAGCCAGATAATCACCTTTCCACTTTACATAGTTATTCGCTGAATATCGTAGCCCGGCAATTTCCGCCTCTGTCAGGGGGCGTATCTGTTTTACCGGGTTACCAAAGTAAAGGTAGCCACTCTCAAGGCGTTTATTCTGCGGGACCAGGCTGCCTGCGCCAATCATTATATCGTCTTCTACAATCACGCCATCCAGCAAAATCGAACCCATACCGACCAGCACCCGACTACCAATGGTGCAGCCGTGTAGCATGACCTTGTGGCCGACAGTAACATCATCGCCAATGATCAGTGGATTGCCTTGCGGGTTAGATGAGGACTTATGAGTAACATGTAAGACGCTACCGTCCTGGATGTTAGTGCGAGCGCCTATTTCTACATAATTCACATCGCCGCGAATCGCGACCAGAGGCCAGATACTGACATCATCAGCCATTCTAACGTCCCCGATCACTACGCTGCTGGCGTCGATCATCACCCGTAGACC
>DASYFN010000089.1:0-6795 GCA_036498385.1 Klebsiella sp. | reverse complement strand
CCGGGGCTCGCACGTCAATCAGCGGCGTATCACTGGCGAGGATCTGCCGAATATTCTGTGGTACTAATTCCATCATTCAAACCGTTAAGCAATCCAGACGCGTCGCTCGACGCGATAATTCTCCTATTGTACGCGGTGAGCGGCATGCTGGATTGATTTTTCACGGTGTATCGCTGAATAGCCTCAGGAATGGCTGGATTTTAGCATCCGCGGGGCTGGCAAGTTGGGTAGCCCGGCTAAGGCGCAGCGCGCCGCGAGCCGGGATAAAGGGTGCAGGATTACGCCAGTTGTGCCTGTGCCCAGAAGATACCGCTGGTGTATTCCGGTGGCAGCAGCGGCTTCAACGCTTCCAGCGTTGCGCTCAGGCGGTCAGTATCGCTGTCGGTCAGGTTCATATGTCCAACTTTACGCCCCGGGCGCACCTCTTTGTCGTACCAGTGCAGATGCACCAGCGGCAGCTTCAGCCAGTCATAGTTCAGATCGGTACCGATCAGGTTGATCATCACCGACGGGCTGTTCACCACTGGCGGTGGTAGCGGCAGACCGGTAATCGCTCGCAGATGCAGTTCGAACTGGCTAATTGATGCGCCGTTCTGCGTCCAGTGGCCGCTGTTGTGCACGCGCGGTGCCAGTTCGTTAATCAGCAGGCCATCAGCGGTGACGAAACACTCCATCGCCATCACGCCAACGTAGCTAAGCTCATCCATAATTGCCGACAGCATCTGCTCCGCCTGCGCCTGCTGGCTGGCATTGGCCTGCGGGAAAGCGACGCTGGCGCGCAAAATACCGTCCTGATGCAGGTTGCGGGTCAGCGGATAGAAGACCGTACTGCCGTCCTGAGCGCGAGCGCCGACCAGCGACACTTCCCCGGAGAAATTAATCCCTTGCTCAACGATACACTCGCCGTAGTTATCATCCGGCAATTGCGCAGTTTCATTTTTCCGCAAACGCCACTGACCACGGCCATCATAGCCGCCGACGCGACGCTTAACGATAGCCAACTCGCCGAGACGGGCGAATACCGCAGGCCACTCGCTTTTGTCTGCCAGAAGTTGCCATGGCGCGGTAGCGAGCTCGAGCTTATCGAACAACTGCTTTTGCGTCAGACGGTCGGCGATAATCGGGAAGACATCGCGATTGACAAAGGCAGCATGACGCGCCAGCTCGCGGGTCAGTGCGGTTTCCGGCCAGCGTTCAATCTCTGCGGTGATCACGCTTTGTTGTACCGGCACCGCTTCCGGGTCGGCTTCCAGACCGACCGGCCAGACAGCAATACCTAGCGGTTCACCGGCCTGACGCAGCATCCGACCTAGCTGACCGTTGCCGAGAACGCAAACCTGTTTCATGCCGCACCCCGCGGGTCCGGATTATCCAGCACCTCATCGGTTTGCGCCTGACGCCAGGCACTGAGGCGCTGGTGCAGTTCAGCATCGTGCTGGGCGAGGATCTGTGCCGCCAGCAGGGCGGCGTTAGCGGCCCCGGCTTTGCCGATCGCCAGCGTACCAACCGGGATGCCGCGCGGCATCTGGACGATGGAGTAGAGGCTGTCAACACCGCTCAGTGCTGCGCTCTGAACCGGTACGCCTAACACCGGCACCAGCGTTTTCGCCGCAATCATGCCCGGCAGATGTGCCGCGCCACCCGCACCGGCAATAATGACCTGAAAACCGTTTTCTTCCGCGCCTTCGGCGAAGCTGAACAGTTTATCGGGAGTGCGATGGGCGGAAACCACTTCGACATGGTACGGAACGTTCAGGGCATCAAGGATTTCTGCGGTAAACTGCATGGTAGCCCAGTCGCTTTTGGACCCCATCACGATGGCGATACGCGCCGAATTATTGCGGGAAGACATGCGTCTTAAAACTCCTGTGGGTGTGTTTCACACTGCTTTAGAGGCCACAGAGAATAGCATGAACTCCCGGCAAGGAAAACGGTTGCGTGCGCATGGCCAGCCGCCTTTGTGTTGTCGGTATTCGATGAAACGCGCCGGTTATGAGCTGGCAAAAAAGTAAAACCAGCACCCGTCCCCGGGTCAGCATAAGAATGCTCATAACCAGCAGGTAGATTTGCACAACGCGCTCATCGTGCGGCCCGGATAAGTCGCGGAAAAATAAAGAATCAGCGCTTGCCGGAGACTAGAAAGGAAAATGGATCAGCTCAACGTCTTCTGGCGTCACTTTGACCATAGAGCCCTGGCTATGCCAGGCGCCGAGCACCACGCGGTACGCGGTTTGGCCGTTGGCTTCTAACGGGTGGACGGCAGGGCGGTGCGTATGTCCGTGAATCAACCATTGAACGTGATGTTTTTCCATGACATCAACCACCGCTTGCGGATTCACATCCATAATTTCCATCGACTTGCTGCTGTTGGCCGCTTTGCTGTCGGCGCGCATTTTGGCGGCGATACGGCGGCGGATAGACAGCGGCAGGGCCAGAAACAGGCGCTGGATCCAGGGATTGTGAACCTTCGCGCGAAACGCCAGATAGCCCGCATCGTCGGTGCAGAGGGTGTCACCGTGCATAATCAGCACCTTGCGTCCATAGAGATCGAGAAGCTTTTCTTCCGGCAGCAGGATCATCGCGCTTTCATGGGCAAAGCGCTGACCGACGAGAAAATCGCGATTACCATGAATGAAGTAGCAGGGAACGCCAGAGTCGACTACAGCTTTGAGCGCAGCGGCAATTTGCCGATGCAGCGGGTTTGGATCGTCATCGCCGATCCATGCTTCAAACAGGTCGCCGAGGATATACAGGGCATCCGCCTTGCGGGCTTCCTCCTGTAAAAAGTGCAGAAAACCGGCGATAATCGCCGGTTCTTCCGTTTGCAGATGCAAATCCGCAATAAAAAGTGTCGCCACGAATTATTCGCCGACGGTGACGCTTTTGATCACAACATCTTCTTTCGGCACATCCTGGTGCATGCCGCTGCGGCCGGTGGCTACCGCTTTGATTTTGTCGACCACGTCCATGCCTTCAACAACTTCTGCAAATACGCAGTAGCCCCAACCCTGCAAATTTTCGCCGGAGAAGTTCAGGAAGTCGTTATCGGCGACGTTGATGAAGAACTGCGCGGTGGCGGAGTGAGGCGCCTGAGTACGGGCCATCGCCAGGGTACCGCGGGTGTTTTTCAGACCGTTGTTAGCTTCGTTCTGAATCGGAGATTTGGTGGTTTTCTGATTCATACCCGGCTCAAAACCGCCGCCCTGAATCATAAAACCGTTGATAACACGGTGGAAAATGGTGTTGTCGTAGAAACCTTCACGACAGTAGTCCAGGAAGTTTTTAACTGTTTCCGGCGCTTTGTCGTCAAACGTCTTGATTACGATATCGCCATGATTGGTATGGAAAGTAACCATTTTTGCATCCTGTTCCGATGATTGTGGTGCCTGCACCCGGAGTCGGGTGAAATATAGGGGGCTGTTATAGCATAACCGCGGGGTTGGATCACCTTGCAATGTGTGCTGCTTCGGGGTTGAATTAAGGTTAGAATACGCGACTTATATCCACACACGTCTAACGGAATCTTCGATGTTAAAAATTTTTAATACACTGACGCGCCAAAAAGAGGAATTTAAACCTATCCATGCCGGGGAAGTTGGCATGTACGTGTGTGGTATTACCGTTTACGATCTCTGTCATATAGGCCATGGCCGTACCTTCGTCTCATTTGATGTGGTTTCTCGCTACCTGCGTTTTCTTGGCTACAAGCTGAAGTACGTGCGCAATATCACCGATATTGACGACAAAATCATTAAGCGTGCTAACGAGAATGGTGAGAGCTTTGTTGCGCTGGTGGAGCGCATGATTGCCGAGATGCACAAAGACTTCGACGCACTGAATATTCTGCGTCCGGATCAGGAACCGCGTGCGACCCACCATATTGCAGAAATCATTGAGATTACCGGGCAGCTGATTGCTAAAGGTCACGCGTATGTTGCCGACAACGGCGACGTCATGTTCGATGTGCCGACTGACCCGAACTATGGTCAGCTGTCGCGCCAGGATCTCGACCAGTTGCAGGCTGGCGCGCGTGTTGATGTCGTTGATGTCAAGCATAATCCGATGGACTTTGTACTGTGGAAAATGTCGAAAGAGGGCGAACCGAGCTGGCCGTCTCCGTGGGGCGAAGGCCGTCCAGGGTGGCACATTGAGTGTTCAGCGATGAACTGCAAACAGCTGGGCAACCATTTCGATATCCACGGCGGCGGTTCGGATCTGATGTTCCCACATCATGAAAACGAAATCGCCCAGTCCACCTGCGCCCACGATGGTGAGTACGTCAATTACTGGATGCATTCCGGGATGGTGATGGTTGATCGCGAGAAAATGTCAAAATCGCTGGGCAACTTTTTTACTGTGCGCGACGTACTGAAGTACTACGATGCGGAAACCATTCGCTACTTCCTGATGTCCGGCCACTATCGCAGCCAGCTGAACTACAGCGAAGAGAACTTAAAGCAGGCGCGTTCCGCGCTGGAGCGTCTGTATACCGCGCTGCGCGGAACCGATAAAACCGCAGAACCGGTTGGCGGCGAGGTGTTTGAAGCGCGCTTTATCGAAGCGATGGACGACGATTTCAACACGCCGGAAGCCTATTCCGTACTGTTCGATATGGCGCGTGAAGTTAACCGTCTGAAGACCGAAGATGCTGCCGCTGCCAACGCTATGGCGGCGCATATGCGTAAGCTCGCCTCCGTTCTTGGTTTACTTGAGCAGGAGCCGGATGCTTTCCTGCAAAGCGGCGCGCAGGCGGACGATGGCGAAGTGGCGGAAATCGAGTCGTTGATCCAACAGCGTCTGGATGCGCGTAAAGCGAAAGACTGGGCGGCGGCGGATGCCGCGCGTGACCGTCTCAACGAGATGGGCATCGTGCTGGAAGATGGCCCGCAGGGTACCACCTGGCGGCGGAAATAAGCACATGGGTTGCCGGGTAGCTATGCTATCCGGCACCTGGCAGGCCTGGTTTTTTAACGTTGTCTGTACCCCCATAATATCCCCATCAATAATATGCCTGGTAACCACACCCATAACAACTCAGAGATAATCACCTGATGCCCGTGCGGTGTGGTATAGCTTGATAAGGCAAATGGCGCGACTTTAATCACTTGCCAGGGGGCGAAGAAGCGTTCATCCGACCATGGCCACAGCCAACCTACGCCTTTTCCGCCAGTGGTCACCGAATCCAGCAGGCTGTGTGACAGTAGCGATGTCGTCAGAAAGAGCCAGCAGCGAATCAGCCCCACGCCGAACCAGCGCCAGCCAGGTATGCTGCAAAGAATCAATGGAACGCTAAAAGCGAATAACAGCGAGTGGGTGAACCCGCGATGGCCAAAGGCGTTACCGTAGGCGATGCCGAACTTAAAGGCCAGCACATCGGCGTCAGGCAGCATGGCTAGCACGATGCCAGCAAAAAGCAGACGAGGGGGGATCGCTTTTAGCCCGAGGCCCACTCCCAGGCAAAGCGGTACGGCAGCGTGAGTAATGATTGTCGGCATGGCGATGGTCGTGTATGAAAAAACAGCATGCTATCAGCCGATGAAAATATGATCAATCGGGTAACTGTCTGAAAACCGACGCATAATAGCGCCGGTTTGTTGCTCAGGCAGTAACGGTAACGCTGTTATCTGCGAAACTAACGGTTTGACCAGCGACGATTTTGCAGCGTTTGCGGGTTTCTACCGTACCGTCAACTTTGACGCATCCGTCAGCAATGAAGATTTTCGCCTGCGCGCCGCTTTCGCTCCAGCCTTCCAGTTTCAGCAGGTCGCACAGTTCAACGTACGGGTGTGTGCCTAACGAAAAATTCGCCATCTCAGGCCTCCTGAATATCGTGATACTCTTCGCACGCCTGCAGCGTGTTCTGAATGAGAGTGGCAACGGTCATCGGGCCGACACCGCCAGGAACCGGCGTGATGTATGACGCGCGCGCGGCGGCATCTTCATAGATAACGTCGCCGACGACTTTGCCGTTTTCCAGACGGTTAATGCCTACGTCAATCACAATAGCGCCTTCTTTAATCCACTCGCCGGGAATAAAGCCCGGCTTACCGACCGCAACGATCAGCAGATCGGCATTTTCGACGTGATGACGCAGATTTTTGGTAAAGCGATGGGTGACCGTGGTGGTGCAACCCGCCAGCAACAGTTCCATGCTCATCGGGCGACCAACGATATTGGATGCGCCAATGACCACAGCGTTCAGGCCGTAGGTGTCAACGTTGTAACGCTCAAGCAACGTGACGATACCGCGGGGGGTGCATGGACGCAGGCGCGGCGCGCGCTGACACAGACGACCCACATTATACGGGTGAAAACCGTCAACGTCTTTGTCCGGCAAAATACGCTCCAGGACTTTGACATTATCAATGCCGGCGGGCAGCGGCAACTGAACCAGAATGCCATCGATAGCATCATCGGCATTTAACGTGTCGATAAGTTCCAGCAGCTCTGCTTCGCTGGTGGTTTCCGGGAGATCGTACGAGCGGGAGACGAAGCCGACCTCTTCACACGCTTTGCGCTTGCTGCCGACATAAATCTGCGATGCCGGGTTGCTGCCGACCAGCACGACGGCTAACCCAGGGGCACGAAATCCGGCCGCAACGCGAGCCTTCACTTTTTCCGCAACCTCAGAGCGTACCTGCTGCGCAATCGTTTTACCGTCAATAATTTTTGCTGCCATCAGAGAGAGGATTCCATCTGTATCTTTACGAAAGGGGGATAATGATATTTTGTCAGAAGCCAGCCTCGCTGTCAGTCTTCGTTTAAGATTTTATCTTTCTTTGGCGTAACGCTTGA
>DASYFN010000088.1:0-10412 GCA_036498385.1 Klebsiella sp. | reverse complement strand
ATCTGGCTGGTGGCGAACGTTTATCCCACTTTTACCTTTGCGGATTACCCGGAGCGCTGGGCTGCCGATGCGCCAGCACAATTGCGGGAAAACTGTATCAATTATCGTAAATCGCTCTATTTGTGGCTGGAGCAGCAGCTTGCCGCCGCGCCGTATGCTCTTGGAGCGGAGATAACCCTGCTGGACTGCTATATTGCGGCGATGTGTTCCTGGGGGCCGCGCCGGGAGTGGTTTGCCGCGCATACGCCAAAATTCGTCGCCGTGGCGGATGCGGTGTATCGTCACCCCAGGCTGGAAACCGCTCTGCATCGCAACGAGCTGATTTAAAGCACAAAAAACGTATCGTATGACACTCTTTATGCTAGTTTTATTGTCCTGACAATAAGGAGCCCGCTATGCCGCACGTGGATATTAAATGTTTTCCCCGCGACCTGAATGATGAACAAAAAACGGCGCTGGCCGCCGATATTACCGAGGTGTTGATTCGTCATCTGAACAGCAAAGAGAGCTCGGTGAGCGTGGCCTTGAATGAGATTAAAGAGAGCGACTGGCAGCAGGTGTGGGACAGCGAAATCGCCCCGCAGATGGAGCAGTTGATTAAGAAGCCGGGTTACAGCATGTAATTTCTCTGCTTTCCCGGATTGCGGCGCGATGCGCCTTATCCGGGCTACCCGTCCGCAAGAATTCGCGGCCTTTGTAGCCCGGTCTCCGTCAGCGTCAGCAGCTTAATGCCTGCTCCCGCGAGGCCGCCTATTGCCGCCTGAATTCTTGCGGGGTATTGGCACGGACGTGGCGGCCGCTGGCGACAAAGTTGCCGGTGCCGAGATGATGCAGGGTATTGATTTTATCGTCGTCGAACTGCCAGCGTCCGGTGACGAACGCGCGCTCATCGGCGGCGGCGGAAACCACTTCGCCAAACAGGGTATCATACTGCTCCTGGGCCGCCGTCGGCGGCAGCAGACGACACTCCATCCACGCCAGACACTTCTCTTCAATCAGCGGCAATCCCAGCTCAGGGCCTTGGACTACCGGAATACCGTAGGCGTTAAATTTATCCTCATCGCGCCCGCTAATGCTGCCGACTGCGTAGGTCCAACTGGCGGCCTCTACGCCGGGGATGACGATGCCAAAGGTGCCGTTGCGCTCAATAATTTCCCGCGTCCATGCGCTTTTATCCACCACGATGGCCAGCCTCGGCGGGGAGAACTCCACCGGCATTGACCACGCGGCGGCCATGACGTTGCGGCGTTGCGACTGCACATCATAGCTGGTTATCAGAATGGTCGGGCCATGGTTGAGCAGGCGGCTGGCGTACTGGAGTTCTACGTGGCGAAAACGGCTCATATGCGTTCCTTGGTAAATGGGGCTGATGCCAGACAACACGTTAATCCGCAATCAAAATGTAATCAATATGCCCGGCAGGATGACACGCTGTCGGCGCTGGGCATCAGCCTTTCGCTGGCGCTGGCTTCGGCATTGATAGTCGGTGTAATTGGCGGCTGGTGCTGGTACAGAAAAAAGGCAGCGCGATAGCTGATGCATTATCGTTGATGCCCGTGGCGCGCGCGAATAACAGCGATCGCACAAAATACGCCATCAGGCGACAAAAACAGGCTATAAATGTCGGACACCGATTGTTGGAGGCATTGATGAGCCCATTTTTAAGCGCCTGGTTTTCTCGTCTGGGGTGGACGGGCACTCCGGATGTTTCACTTAACACGCTGCGCGAATTACATATCCACCAGAATGGCGCTATCCCCTTTGAGAATCTGGATGTGCTGCTGTCCAGAGAGATTCATCTCGACGATCAAACGCTGGAAGAGAAGCTGATTCATGGTCGCCGTGGCGGCTACTGCTTTGAGCAAAATGGACTACTGGAGAGAGCGTTGCGCGAGATGGGTTTTAACGTGCGCAGTCTTCTGGGACGGGTCGTGCTGGCCAACCCGCCGCATATGCCGCCGCGAACTCACCGGCTACTGCTGGTGGACATTGAGGACGAACGCTGGATTGCCGACGTCGGCTTCGGTGGCCAGACTCTGACCGCGCCGATTAAGCTGCTGGCGGATGTTGAACAAACCACGCCGCATGGCGAGTATCGCCTGATTTATGAGGGAGATGAGTGGACGTTGCAGTTCAGCCATCATGGTCACTGGCAGTCGATGTACCATTTTGATTTAGGTCGCCAGTATGCTGCTGACTATGTGATGGGCAACTTCTGGTCGGCGCACTGGCCGCAGTCGCACTTCCGCCATCATCTGCTCATGTGTCGCCATTTACCGGACGGCGGCAAGATGACGCTGACCAATTTCCACTTTACCCAGTGGGATAAAAACCATGTGGTTGAAAAACGGGATTTGCCGGATGTACCTGCGCTGTACGAAGCGTTGCAAACGCGTTTTGGCCTCGGCGTGGACGATGCCAAATATGGCTTCAGCGAAGCGGAACTGGCGGCGGTGATGGCAGCGTTTGATACACATCCGCAGGCCGGGAAGTAGGTTTTTTAGGTCACGCGAAACGCCACCCTGGTTAAAATAATTCCATCGATATATAATAATTTATATATCGATTAAGAGTGGCATCGTTTATTTCCTCCATCCCCAGTGCGTAAATACCCTCCAGGCCGCAGACCAGGGCGATAAGCCGCCAGGCGATACTTTGCGCATTGTCCTTTGGCCGGAACTCATCCGCCTCGGTACCATGCTGGATAATCCTCCGCGTCTCTTCATGCCACATGCTCATCGTAAGCAGATAAGCGCCTTTGATATCAGCGTCGCTATCGGCCAGCAGTTGTGCTTCACGCCATAAACGGATATACGGCTCAAGCTTACCGTCATCGCTGCCAACCATGGAAAACAGGCGTTCACGCCATGTGGCATTATCGGCGACCAGCGACATGTCCAGCATTTCGCGGATCAGACGCACGAAAGCATGAGCTTTTAACTCGCCCACAGAGGTGAAATGGTGGTGCAGTTGACCGGCGGAGACGCCAGCTTCGGCGGTAATCTGGCGTACGGTCATCGCGCTAAATCCGCCTCTTAGCGCAACGCGCATGGCCGCCTGCACAATAACTTCCCGACGCGCATCGCGATTTAAGTAGCTCATAACATGTGTGACCCCCCGTTTTTAGCGATAGTAACAAAAAGTTGGACACTCGTTCAACATTCCGGCAGGATCGCCATTCTGGACAAGTGTCCAGTTTTCAACTTGAGGAAAAAGTAGTATGTCTCGGCAATGGTTGACGCTGATGGCGATTTTGCTGGTTTATATTCCGGTGGCAATTGACGCCACTGTTTTGCATGTGGCTGCGCCAACGCTAAGCGTAGCGCTGGGTACCAGTGGCAACGAGCTGCTGTGGATTATTGATATTTATTCGCTGGTGATGGCAGGCATGGTGCTGCCTATGGGCGCACTGGGCGACAAAATCGGCTTTAAACGGCTGTTGTTGCTCGGCAGCAGTATTTTTGGCTTAGCGTCGCTGGCGGCGGCGTTTTCGCCTACGGCAGAGACGCTGATTGCTTCCCGCGCTTTGCTGGCGGTAGGGGCGGCGATGATCGTTCCGGCGACCCTTGCCGGGATCCGCAGTACCTTTTCACAAGCGCATCAGCGCAATATGGCGCTTGGCCTGTGGGCGGCAGTCGGTTCCGGCGGCGCGGCGTTCGGCCCGCTGGTGGGCGGTATGCTGCTGGAGCATTTTTACTGGGGATCGGTATTTCTGATCAACGTGCCGATCGTGCTGCTGGTGATGGCGATTAATGCCAAAGTGGTGCCGCGTCAGCCCGCGCGGCGTGAGCAGCCGCTCAATTTATTCCAGGCGCTGATCCTGATCGCCGCCATACTGATGCTGGTGTTTAGCGCCAAAACGGCGCTCAAAGGGCAAATAGTGCTGTGGTTAACCGGGCTGGTGGCCATTGCTGGCGCCGCGATGCTGTTCTGGTTTGTACGCAAACAACTTTCAGCGGCGCGTCCAATGGTCGATATGCGTCTGTTCACCCATCGCATTATTTTAAGCGGGGTGATAATGGCGATGACTGCGCTGATTACCCTGGTGGGCTTCGAACTGTTGATGGCGCAGGAACTCCAGTTTGTGCATAACAAAACGCCCTTTGAAGCCGGGCTGTTCATGCTGCCGGTGATGGTGGCGAGCGGTTTCAGTGGGCCCATTGCCGGAATACTGGTGTCGCGCCTGGGTCTGCGCGAGGTGGCTACCGGCGGAATGCTGCTGAGCGCGCTGAGCTTCCTCGGCCTGTCGATGACCGATTTCAGTACTCAGCAGTGGCAGGCCTGGGGGTTGATGACGCTGCTGGGCTTTAGCGTCGCCAGTGCGTTGCTTGCTTCCAGCTCAGCGATTATGGCCGCCGCGCCGAAGGAGAAAGCGGCAGCAGCAGGGGCCATAGAAACCATGGCCTACGAGCTGGGCGCTGGCCTGGGGATTGCGCTGTTTGGTCTGATCCTGACCCGCAGCTATACCTCATCAATTGTTCTGCCTGAGGGTATTGAGGGCGCAGCGGCGGAGCAGGCGGCGTCATCCATTAGCGAGGCGATTAAACTGGCGCAGTCGATGCCCGCGATACCTGCGCAAAACCTGCTCGAAGCGGCGAAGGCGGCGTTCATTCACTCGCACAGTATCGTACTGGCGACGGCTGGTGTCCTGCTCCTGCTGCTGACGGCCGGTATCTGGCGTAGTCTGGCAAAAGCGCCTGAGCTGAATTAATCTCTGCGCCGGGTCGCCAGCCAGCAGAGCAGGGACCCGATACACACCATCCCGGCTCCCTGCCAGAATGACCACGAGAGCGCGGCGCTGAGCAACATCGCCGCCAGCGCCGAAGAGAGTACGGGGGTAAAATAAGACGCGGCTGCCAGCAGGCTGACGTTGCCGTGCAGGATCCCGACGTTCCACGCCGCGTAGCCTAATCCCAGCGCGACTGACAGCGCGATCAGTTTGATGGTCACCGGCCAGCTAAAGGCCATCGGCGGTTGATCACTGGACAGGAATTTCAGCCACAGAGTCAGGGCGGTGAGCAGAACAAACAAGGTAATACCGTTTTTGCCTTTGGCGTATTTAGCGGTGACCGTGCAGTAGGCCGCCCAGATAAACGCGCCGATAAACGCCAGAATATAGCTCAGCGGGCTGGAGACCACGTTGCTGACAATTTCGTCAATATTCAAACCATGTTCACCCCCTAATACCCAGGTGACGCCAAATAAAGCGAGCAATAAGCCAGGGATCACCAGCCAACTGCTTTTTTGCCCATTAAACAAAATGGCGAATAAAATCGTCAGGCTGGGCCACAGATAATTAACCATGCCGACTTCAATTGCCTGCTGACGCGTTCCGGCTAATCCTACCGACAGCGCAAGGCAAATTTCATAACTGACAAATAGCAGGCTGCCTGCCAGCAAATAGGGCCGGGGGATCTGACGTATTTGCGGGAAGCCGACGGTAAAGATCAGCAAAAGACCGCTCAGGCTGTAGATCATCGCCGCGCCGCCCACTGGGCCAAGCCCTTCGCTTACGCCACGAGTCAGCCCTACCATTGTGCTCCAGAGTACGATAGCGGCGAATCCAATGAGTGTGGCTCTCTTCTTCTCCATATTTAACCTGATGTTGGTGCAAACGCAGTCGGGTTTTATAACACTTTTTGTTCGCGCCTGGGGGGATATTTTCCATAGTAATTAATACTAATGGAGTAATGAAATCCGATGCTGCTGACTATTAAGGAGGGGGTAGTTTTCGACATTGATTTGACGCAAATAAAACAGGGTTATTGCTGTTAATTTGGTTTTTCGCGATGAATAAACATCCCGTATGGAGGGGAACAATGGACGTCAGCCGCAGAAAATTTTTTAAAATCTGCGCAGGCGGTATGGCCGGAACAACAGCCGCTGCTTTGGGTTTTGCGCCCAAAATGGCCCTGGCTCAGGCGCGTAATTATAAATTGCTGCGCGCCAAAGAGATCCGCAACACCTGCACATACTGCTCCGTAGGCTGTGGGCTATTAATGTATAGCCTTGGCGACGGCGCGAAAAACACAAAAGAAGCAATTTACCATATTGAAGGGGACTCGGATCATCCGGTAAACCGCGGCGCGCTGTGCCCGAAAGGGGCAGGGCTGATGGACTATATCCACAGTGATAACCGCCTGCGCTACCCGCAATACCGCGCGCCAGGTTCGGATAAATGGCAGCGTATCTCCTGGGATGAGGCGTTTACCCGCATCGCCAAACTGATGAAAGCTGATCGTGATACCAACTTTATTGAGAAAAACGAGCAGGGCGTCACGGTTAATCGCTGGATTTCCACCGGGATGTTGTGTGCCTCGGCGGCCAGCAACGAGACTGGCATGCTGACGCAGAAGTTTGTGCGTTCTCTCGGCATGCTGGCGGTAGATAACCAGGCGCGCGTCTGACACGGACCAACGGTAGCAAGTCTTGCTCCAACATTTGGTCGCGGTGCGATGACCAACCACTGGGTTGATATCAAAAATGCCAACGTGGTGGTGGTGATGGGCGGTAATGCTGCCGAAGCCCATCCGGTGGGATTCCGCTGGGCGATGGAAGCGAAAAACAACAACGATGCGACGCTGATTGTCGTCGACCCGCGTTTTACCCGTACGGCGTCGGTGGCCGATATCTATGCGCCGATTCGCTCCGGTACCGACATTACCTTCCTGTCGGGCGTTCTGCTGTATCTGATCGAAAATAACAAAATTAATGCGGAGTACGTTAAACACTACACCAACGCCAACCTGCTGGTGCGCGACGATTTTGCCTTCGAAGATGGCCTGTTCAGCGGCTACGATGCCAAAAAGCGTCAGTACGATAAATCTTCCTGGAACTATCAGTTCGACGAAAACGGCTACGCCATACGCGATGAAACCCTGCAACATCCGCGCTGTGTGTGGAACCTGCTCAAGCAGCACGTTTCGCGCTATACGCCGGAGGTAGTGGAGAATATCTGCGGGACACCAAAAGCCGACTTCCTGAAAGTGTGTGAAGTGCTGGCCTCAACCAGCGCGGCGGACCGAACCACCACCTTCCTGTATGCACTAGGCTGGACGCAGCATACTGTCGGGGCGCAGAACATCCGCACCATGGCGATGATTCAACTGTTGCTCGGCAATATGGGAATGGCGGGTGGCGGCGTGAACGCGCTGCGCGGTCACTCCAACATTCAGGGTTTAACCGATTTAGGTCTGCTTTCAACCAGCCTGCCGGGCTACCTGACGCTGCCGTCGGAGCAACAGGCGGATCTGCAAAGTTATCTGACGGCGAATACGCCAAAGGCTATGCTGGCGGATCAGGTTAACTACTGGAGCAACTATCCGAAGTTCTTCGTCAGCCTGATGAAATCGTTCTACGGCGACGCGGCGCAAAAAGAGAATGACTGGGGCTTTAACTGGCTACCGAAGTGGGATCAAACTTACGACGTTATCAAGTATTTCAATATGATGGATAACGGCAAAGTGACGGGGTATATCTGCCAGGGCTTCAACCCGGTGGCCTCGTTCCCGGACAAGAACAAAGTTGTCCGTAGCCTGAGCAAGCTGAAGTACATGGTGGTTATCGACCCGCTGGTGACCGAAACGTCAACCTTCTGGCAAAACCACGGCGAGTCGAACGATGTCGATTCTGCGGCGATTCAGACCGAAGTCTTTCGTCTGCCGTCCACCTGCTTTGCCGAAGAGGATGGTTCGATCGCCAACTCCGGGCGCTGGCTGCAGTGGCACTGGAAAGGCCAGGATGCACCGGGCGAAGCGCGTAACGATGGCGCAATTCTGGCCGGGATTTATCACCGCCTGCGCGAGATGTATCGCACCGAGGGCGGCAAAGGCGTTGAGCCGCTGCTGAAGATGGGCTGGAGCTACAAGCAGCCGGATCACCCGGAATCGGAAGAGCTAGCGAAAGAGAACAACGGCTACGCGCTGGCGGATCTCTATGATGCCAACGGCGCGCTGGTAGCGAAAAAAGGCCAGCTTTTGAGCAGCTTCGCACTGCTGCGAGATGATGGCACCACCGCTTCGTCTTGCTGGATATATACCGGCAGTTGGACCGAGCAGGGCAACCAGATGGCTAACCGCGATAATGCCGACCCGTCAGGTCTTGGCAACACGCTCGGTTGGGCATGGGCGTGGCCGCTCAACCGCCGCGTGCTGTACAACCGCGCTTCGGCGGATATCAATGGCAAGCCGTGGGATGCGAAGCGGACGCTGATCCAGTGGAACGGCAGCAAGTGGGTTGGAAATGATATTCCGGACTTCAATACCGCGCCGCCGGGCAGCAAAACCGGGCCATTTATTATGCAGTCGGAAGGACTGGGGCGTCTGTTTGCGCTTAATAAACTGGCGGAAGGACCGTTCCCGGAACATTACGAGCCGATGGAAACGCCGCTTGGAACCAACCCGTTGCACCCGAACGTGGTCTCCAGTCCAGTGGTGCGTCTGTATGAAGAGGATGCCCTTCGTTTAGGCAAGAAGGACAAATTCCCGTATGTCGGCACCACCTATCGCCTGACCGAGCATTTCCACACCTGGACCAAGCATGCGCTGCTCAACGCGATTGCGCAGCCGGAGCAGTTTGTTGAAATCAGCGAAAGTCTGGCTAAAGCGAAAGGGATTGCTAATGGCGATCGGGTGACAGTCAGCAGCAAGCGCGGCTTTATTCGCGCGGTGGCGGTGGTGACGCGTCGTCTGCAAACGCTCAACGTTAACGGTCAGCAGGTGGAAACCGTCGGTATCCCGCTGCACTGGGGTTTTGAAGGCGTGGCCCGTAAAGGTTACATCGCTAATACCCTGACGCCGAACGTGGGGGATTCCAACTCGCAAACGCCAGAGTACAAGGCGTTTCTGGTCAACATCGAGAAAGCCTAAGGAGCGAATCAATGGCGATGGAAACCCAGGACATTATTAAACGTTCCGCCACCAACGCAATGACTCCCGCGCCGCGCGCGCGGGATTTTAAGGCGGAAGTGGCAAAGCTGATTGATGTCTCCTCCTGCGTGGGCTGCAAAGCCTGCCAGGTGGCCTGCTCCGAGTGGAACGATATCCGGGATGAAGTGGGTCACAACGTCGGGGTATACGATAACCCCGCCGATTTGAGCGCCAAATCCTGGACGGTGATGCGTTTTAGCGAAACCGAGCAGAACGGCAAGCTGGAGTGGCTGATACGCAAAGACGGCTGCATGCACTGCGAGGACCCGGGCTGCCTGAAGGCGTGCCCGTCCGCCGGGGCGATTATTCAGTACGCTAATGGCATTGTCGATTTTCAGCAGGAGAACTGCATCGGCTGCGGTTACTGTATCGCGGGATGTCCCTTTAATGTCCCGCGCCTCAATAAAGAGGATAACCGGGTCTATAAGTGCACTCTGTGTGTTGACCGGGTTAGCGTGGGCCAGGAACCGGCCTGCGTGAAGACCTGTCCGACTGGCGCGATTCATTTCGGCACCAGGAAAGAGATGCTGGAGGTGGCGGATGAGCGGGTGGCGAAGCTGAAAAAGCGCGGTTTTCCGAATGCAGGTATCTATAACCCACCGGGCGTCGGCGGGACTCACGTGATGTATGTATTACATCATGCCGATCAACCGGAGCTGTACCACAACCTGCCGGCAGCGCCGCAGATCGATACCTCGATCAATCTGTGGAAAGGTGTGCTGAAGCCACTCTCTGCCGTCGGCTTTATCGCCACCTTTGCCGGGCTGATTTATCACTACATCGGAATAGGGCCGAACAAGGAAGCGGATGACGATGAGGAGAAGCATGATGAGTAAATCGAAAATGATTGTGCGCACGAAGTTCGTTGACCGCGCCTGTCACTGGACGGTGGTTATCTGCTTCTTTCTGGTTGCGCTATCGGGTATTTCGTTTTTCTTCCCGACGCTGCAGTGGCTGACTGAAACGTTCGGCACGCCGCAGATGGGGCGAATTCTGCACCCGTTCTTTGGCGTACTGATTTTTATCGTCCTGATGTTTATGTTTGTGCGCTTTGTTCATCACAATATTCCTGACAAACAGGATATTCCCTGGTTAAAGGGAATTGTTGAGGTATTGAAAGGCAACGAGCATAAAGTGGCGCGGGTAGGGAAATATAACGCCGGGCAGAAAATGATGTTCTGGACCATTATGAGCATGATTTTTGTGCTGCTGGTGACAGGAGTGATTATCTGGCAGCCTTATTTTGCTCACTATTTCCCGATTCAGGTGGTTCGCTATAGTCTGCTGATTCACGCGACCTCGGCGATTATTCTCATTCATGCGATTCTGATCCATATGTATATGGCATTCTGGGTTAAAGGATCGATAAAAGGAATGATCGAAGGGAAGGTGAGTCGCCGCTGGGCGAAAAAGCATCATCCGCGCTGGTACCACGAGGTGGAGCGTGAGGAAGCGAAGAAAGAGAGCAGTGAAGAGATTAAGTAA
>DASYFN010000087.1:0-118145 GCA_036498385.1 Klebsiella sp. | reverse complement strand
ATGGTGCATCCAAACGTACTGCGCAACGTGGGTATCGATCCGGAAATCTATTCCGGCTTTGCCTTCGGTATGGGTATGGAGCGTCTGACCATGCTGCGCTACGGCGTGACCGACTTACGCGCGTTCTTCGAAAACGATCTGCGTTTCCTCAAACAGTTTAAATAAGGGCAGGACAGAGCAATGAAATTCAGTGAACTGTGGTTACGCGAGTGGGTTAACCCGGCTATCGATAGCGAAGCGCTGTCGGACCAGATAACGATGGCCGGCCTTGAGGTTGACGGCGTTGAACCGGTTGCGGGCAGCTTCAACGGCGTTGTCGTTGGTGAAGTGGTCGAGTGCGCTCAGCACCCTAATGCCGACAAACTGCGCGTCACAAAAATCAACGTCGGCGGCGAACGCCTGCTGGACATCGTCTGCGGCGCGCCGAACTGCCGTCAGGGTCTGAAGGTTGCCGTTGCAACCATCGGTGCCGTTCTGCCGGGCGATTTTAAAATTAAAGCGGCAAAGCTGCGCGGCGAGCCGTCGGAAGGCATGCTGTGCTCCTTCTCCGAACTGGGTATTTCCGATGATCACAGCGGCATTATTGAACTGCCCGCTGACGCGCCTCTGGGCACCGACATCCGTGAATACCTGAAGCTCGACGATAACACTATTGAAATCAGCGTCACGCCGAATCGTGCCGACTGCCTCGGTATTATCGGCGTAGCCCGCGATGTCGCTGTGCTCAACAAGGTGTCATTGAATGTCCCGGAAATGACCCCAGTTGCCGCGACTGTCGACGATGTCCTGCCAATCCAGGTCGATGCGCCGGATGCATGTCCGCGCTATCTGGGGCGTGTGGTAAAAGGCATTAATGTTAAAGCGCCGACGCCATTATGGATGAAAGAGAAGCTGCGCCGCTGTGGGATCCGCTCCATCGATGCCGTAGTTGATGTGACCAACTACGTACTGCTTGAGCTGGGTCAGCCAATGCATGCATTTGATAAAGACCGTATTGAAGGCGGGATTGTCGTGCGTATGGCGCATGAAGGGGAAACCCTGGTCCTGCTCGACGGCTCTGAGGCTAAGCTGGATACCGATACTCTGGTTATTGCTGACCACCAGAAAGCTCTGGCTATGGGCGGCATTTTCGGCGGTGAGCACTCTGGCGTAAACGATGAAACGCAAAATGTTCTGCTGGAATGTGCGTTCTTCAGCCCGCTATTCATTACCGGTCGCGCCCGTCGTCATGGCCTGCATACCGATGCTTCTCACCGCTATGAGCGTGGTGTGGACTCCGCGTTACAGTATCAGGCGATGGAACGTGCTACTCGCCTGCTGATGGATATTTGCGGCGGTAAAGCTGGCCCGATTATTGACGTTACCCACCTGGCGACCCTGCCTGAGCCAGCGACTATCCGGCTTCGCCGCAGCAAACTGGATCGTCTGATTGGTCATCACGTTGAGGATGCGCAGGTTAGCGACATTCTGCGTCGTCTGGGCTGTGAAGTCACCGAAGGCCAGGATGAATGGCGAGCCGTTGCGCCGAGCTGGCGTTTCGATATTGCAATCGAAGAGGATCTGGTCGAAGAAGTCGCCCGCGTCTATGGGTATAACAATATTCCTGACGAGCCGGTACAAGCGGGCCTGATCATGGGTACCCACCGCGAAGCGGATCTGTCGCTTAAGCGTGTGAAAACGTTACTTAACGACAAAGGCTATCAGGAAGTGATCACCTACAGCTTTGTTGACCCGAAAATACAGCAGTGGATCCACGCCGGTGAAGAAGCGCTGATTCTGCCGAGCCCGATCTCCAGCGAAATGTCGGCGATGCGCCTGTCATTATGGACCGGCCTGTTAGGAACGGTAGTCTACAACCAGAATCGTCAGCAGAGTCGCGTACGCATCTTTGAGAGCGGTTTACGCTTTGTTCCTGATACTCAAGCTCCACTGGGCATTCGTCAGGATCTGATGCTGGCTGGCGTGATTTGCGGTAACCGCTATGAAGAACACTGGAACCTGGCAAAAGAAACCGTCGATTTCTATGATGTAAAAGGCGATCTTGAGTCTGTTCTCGACCTGACCGGTAAACTGTCCGACATCGAATTCCGCATAGAAGCCAATAATGCGCTTCATCCAGGCCAGTCGGCGGCGATTTATCTGAAAGGTGAACGCATTGGTTTTATTGGGGTTATTCATCCCGAGCTGGAACGTAAACTGGATCTGAACGGGCGCACTTTGGTATTCGAACTGGAGTGGAACAAGCTTGCAGACCGCGTGGTGCCTCAGGCGCGAGAAGTTTCTCGCTTCCCGGCGAACCGTCGCGACATCGCCGTCGTTGTGGCAGAAAACGTTCCCGCAGCCGATGTTTTAGCCGAGTGTAAGAAAGTTGGCGTAAATCAGATAGTTGGCGTAAACTTATTTGACGTGTACCGCGGTAAAGGCGTGGCGGAAGGCTTCAAGAGTCTTGCGATTAGCCTAATCCTTCAGGATACCAGCCGTACACTCGAAGAAGAGGAGATTGCCGCTACCGTCGCCAAATGTGTAGAGGCATTGAAAGAGCGATTCCAGGCATCATTGAGGGATTGAACCTATGGCGCTTACAAAAGCTGAAATGTCAGAATATCTGTTTGATAAGCTTGGGCTTAGCAAGCGGGATGCCAAAGAGCTGGTAGAGTTGTTTTTCGAAGAAGTCCGTCGCGCTCTGGAAAACGGAGAGCAGGTAAAACTCTCCGGGTTCGGCAACTTCGATTTGCGTGATAAGAACCAACGACCAGGCCGTAACCCGAAAACGGGAGAGGATATTCCTATTACAGCCCGGCGAGTGGTGACTTTCAGACCTGGCCAGAAGCTAAAAAGCCGTGTCGAAAATGCGTCACCCAGAGACAAATAATCTGAACTAACTAAAAAGGCCGCTATGCGGTCTTTTTCTTTTCCTGGCCGAATACCGTAAAATCAATCACATCCATTTCCCGGATTCAGGAATCTATGCTGACCTTTGCTCAAATTCAACGGCGCCGCAGCCGGCGCTGGCTTACGGTATTAACTTTGCTGCTGCTGGCCACGTCGACCATCAGCCTGTGCGCTGGCGACCAGTGGATTGGTCCCGGCGAATGGTTTAGCGCCAAAGGCGAGCTTTTTATCTGGCAGATTCGTTTGCCGCGAACGCTGGCCGTCCTGCTGGTGGGGAGCGCGCTGGCGCTTTCCGGAGCGATTATGCAGGCACTGTTTGAAAACCCGCTGGCGGAGCCTGGGCTACTGGGGGTATCAAACGGGGCTGGAGTTGGCTTGATTGCCGCGGTATTGCTGGGGAAAGGGCTGCTTCCGGGCTGGGCGCTGGGGCTATGCGCGATTGTTGGCGCGCTGGTTATCACCTTTATTTTGCTGCGTTTTGCCAGACGGCATCTGTCTACCAGCCGCCTGCTGTTGGCGGGCGTTGCGCTCGGTATCATTTGTAGCGCGCTGATGACCTGGGCGGTCTATTTCTCTACCTCTTTTGATCTTCGCCAATTGATGTACTGGATGATGGGCGGTTTTGGCGGTGTGGACTGGCAGCAGCTGTGGTTGATGCTGGCGCTGCTGCCGGTGCTGGCCTGGATATGCCTGCAATCGCAGCCTCTCAATCTGTTAGCGCTGGGGGAGGTTTCAGCCCGCCAACTGGGGTTACCGTTGTGGTTATGGCGTAAAGTGCTGGTGGTGGCTACCGGTTGGCTGGTCGGCGTCAGCGTGGCGCTTGCCGGAGCGATTGGATTTATCGGTCTGGTTATCCCGCACATTCTGCGTTTATGTGGTTTGAGCGATCACCGCGTGCTGCTTCCGGCTTGCCTGTTAGCGGGAGCCAGCGCTCTGCTGGGAGCGGATATTGTCGCGCGTCTGGCGCTTTCTGCGGCGGAATTGCCTATTGGCGTGGTCACCGCCACGTTGGGCGCGCCGGTGTTTATCTGGTTATTATTAAAATCAGGGCGCCCGCAATGACGGGCGGCTGTAAATGCAGATGGAGCGTTATCGCTGTATCTGCAAGCAGTCAATAAAATTTAATCGCATCGCCTTTGTAGACTTCTGCCGCCTTACTGGCACTGCTTTAGTCAGGAAGGCCCCTTTCAGTTCCTGAACTTTTTACTCTCTTTATTACCTTCGCGCGAAACAATGGCGTTGATTTACGGAGAGCCCGACTCTTCCATAAATAACCCATCGCGGGCGGTCGACAGGCCAGCCTGAGTGGAGATTCAGGTATACACTCAAGTGTTCTGTTCCGGTGTTGAGATGAATTCATGTTGGCAGTCTGTTACATCAAGAGACACTCCCGAGCGATTCAAAGTAGAATGACTCAGCCTGAATCCGCTACAGTAGATAGGGATCACCTGAAGCAGTAACCGGTTTTATTCACTGAGGGAAGGCTATGCAATACGATATTCTCAATACTGAAGTCACCACCATCGATGGTGAGAAAACAACGCTTGCCCCGTGGGCTGGCAAAGTGCTGTTGATTGTTAACGTCGCTTCAAAATGTGGCCTGACGCCGCAGTATGAGCAGTTGGAAGCGCTGCAAAAAGATCTCGAAAGTGAAGGTTTTAGTGTGCTGGGCTTTCCGTGTAACCAGTTTCTGGGGCAGGAGCCGGGCAGCGAAGAGGAGATTAAAACGTTCTGTAGCACCACTTACGGTGTGACGTTCCCTCTGTTCAGCAAAATTGACGTCAATGGAGAACATCGCGCGCCTTTGTATCAGAAGCTGGTTGATGCTGCTCCGCAGGCTGTCGCGCCTGAAGGCAGCGATTTCTATGAGCGAATGGCCAGTAAAGGCCGTGCGCCGCTTTATGTTGATGATATTCTATGGAACTTTGAAAAGTTCTTGATTGGTCGCGATGGGAAGGTTATTGGTCGTTTCTCACCGGATATGACGCCGGATTACCCGCAGTTGGTTGCCGCAATTAAAGGAGCATTAGCGGAATAATGTCGTTTTTGATGCAGCTACAGGATGTAGAAGAGACGGGGCGGTTGGCGCCGTTTTCAGCAGATATCCGACCGGGAGAGATTATTCATCTGGTGGGGCCAAACGGAGCGGGGAAAAGTACGTTGCTGGCGCGTATGGCGGGACTCTCTACGGGCCTGGGACAGGTGAAACTGAATGAATGCCCCCTGAACGACTGGTCGGCGCAGGAGCTGGCGCGTCATCGCGCCTATTTAAGTCAACACCAGATGCCGCCTTTCGCGATGCCGGTCTGGCATTACCTGTCGTTGCATCTCCAGAACGACGCACAAAACGCGCTACTGATGGCTGTCGCAGAAAAACTGGGCTTAAGAGATAAGCTTGGGCGCCAGGTGAATCACATATCTGGCGGGGAGTGGCAGCGCGTGCGCCTGGCGGCGGTGATACTGCAGATTCATCGTCAGGCTAATCCGTCCGGGCAATTGCTATTGCTGGATGAACCGATGAACAGCCTGGATGTGGCGCAGCAGGCCGCGCTCGATCGACTGTTAGGCGAACTCTGCGCATCCGGGATTGCCATTGTGATGAGCAGCCACGACCTTAATCATACCCTCCGGCATGCCCATCGCTCCTGGCTTATCTGTCAAGGGAAAACTATCGCCTGCGGCAGCACCGCTGAGGTATTAAGTGAAGAGAATTTAACTGCCGCCTATGCGATGGACTTCCAGAGGATCGAGGTGGCTGGTCACCTTATGCTCGTTGCGTCACAGTAACACGCAGTCAGCTTGCCAGTGAATGGATAAACAAGATATATTATTCTAACAATAGGATTGGGTGTAGAGGATTCGTCTGAGATGCGTTTCTGGCTTGCTTTGTGTGTTGTGTTCATTCTGGCGGGTTGTAGCAGCCACCGGGCACCGCCGCCAAATCCACAGCTTGCTGATTCGATTACCGTTGTTGCCAATCTGAATGAGCAGCTAAGGAACTGGCGGGGAGCGCCGTATCGCTACGGCGGAATGTCGCTGCGCGGCGTTGATTGTTCTGGTTTTGTGCTGATGACCTTTCGCGATAAGTTTGCGTTGCAGCTGCCGCGTGAAACCCGAGAACAGGCGAAAATTGGCACTAAAATCGATAAGAGCGAACTGCTGCCCGGCGATCTGGTCTTCTTCAGGACCGGTTCCGGAGAGAGCGGTCTGCACGTCGGTATTTATGACACGGACAACCAGTTTATCCATGCTTCCACCAGCCAGGGCGTGACGCGCTCATCGCTGGATAATGCGTACTGGCATAAAAATTTCTGGCAGGCGCGAAGGATCTAGCGTCGGTCAATTCTCTGAAGGGAACCTTCAGACGGCTCTATGTCATCCCCTCTGAATTGCTCCGTGTTAATAATTTGTTGAAAGTACTACACTGAAGGCAGGAGGAACCATGACCCTGTCTTTTACTACCCACTGGCGTGATCAACTGCCGGATTTTTACACTGCTTTAGCCCCCACGCCGCTGGAGAATGCGCGGCTTGCCTGGCACAATGCTCCGCTGGCGCAAACACTGGGTGTTCCCGATTCGTTATTTATCCCGGACAAGGGCGCTGGCGTATGGGGTGGCGAAACGCTACTGCCGGGGATGTCCCCATTGGCACAGGTTTACAGCGGCCATCAGTTCGGCTCCTGGGCCGGACAGCTCGGCGATGGGCGCGGTATTCTTCTTGGTGAACAGCAGCTAGCTGATGGTCGTCGCTTTGACTGGCATTTAAAAGGTGCCGGGCTGACCCCTTATTCGCGAATGGGAGACGGACGAGCGGTGCTGCGCTCGACGATCCGTGAAGGGCTGGCCTCGGAAGCGATGCATGCGCTGGGTATTCCCACCACTCGCGCACTGGCGATAGCGACCAGTGATACGCCGGTATACCGTGAAACCGTCGAGCGCGGGGCGATGCTGATGCGTCTGGCGGAAAGCCACGTTCGTTTCGGCCATTTTGAGCACTTTTATTACCGTCGCGATCCGCTAAAAGTGCAGCAACTAGCGGATTACGTGATTCGTCATCACTGGCCGCATCTGCAAAATGAAGCGGACAGGTACATTGTGTGGTTCAGTGACGTTGTCACACGAACGGCTGAGATGATTGCCTGCTGGCAAACGGTCGGCTTTGCTCATGGCGTGATGAATACCGATAATATGTCGATCCTCGGGCTGACGATGGACTACGGTCCGTACGGTTTCCTTGACGATTTCCAGCCGGGCTTTATCTGCAACCATTCCGATTATCAGGGCCGCTACAGCTTTGATAATCAGCCAGCGGTAGGGTTATGGAATTTGCAACGCCTGGCGCAGACGCTATCACCATTTATCAGCGCTGAGGCATTGAACGGCGCGCTGGATAGCTACCAGCACTCGCTGTTGATGGCATATGGCCGCCGTATGCGCGACAAGCTTGGCCTGTTTACCCAGCAAAAAGGGGATAACGAACTGCTGGAAGGCCTGTTTGCTCTGATGGAACGAGAGAGCAGCGACTACACCCGGACTTTCCGCATGCTGAGCGCCAGTGAGCAGGAGAGCGCCGCCTCGCCGCTACGCGATGAGTTTATCGACCGCGAGACGTTCGATCGCTGGTTTGCCAATTATCGCGCGCGCCTGCGTGAGGAGCAGATCGACGATGCGCAAAGGCAGGCGCATATGCGGAGCGTAAACCCGGCGATCGTGCTGCGTAACTGGCTGGCCCAGCGGGCAATTCAGCAGGCGGAGCAGGGGGATATGAGTGAGCTGGAACGTCTGCACAATGCACTATCTCAGCCCTTTGTCGATCGAACGGATGATTATATTCATTCTCCACCGGATTGGGGAAAACGTCTCGAAGTGAGCTGTTCCAGCTAGTAAACCCTGATCCCCGCCCAAAAATGGCGGGGATCATTATTTGTCCAGCATTCGGCTTGCCGCAGCCAATAAACCGCTTTGATAGATGAATCACCGGAAGCCTCAGGCAAGAGCTCTCCACCGCGCTAGCTGCGGGAGGGGAACTACAGGCGGGTTGCGGTTGCGGCGGCTAATTCATCCAGCAGTCGTTCGCTATCTTCCCAGTTCAGGCAGGGGTCGGTAATCGATTGTCCCCAGGCCAGCGACTGACCCGCAACGACCTTCTGCGTGCCTTCCTGAAGGAAACTTTCGGCCATGATCCCGGCGATGGCGGTTGAGCCCGCGCGGATCTGCTGGCAGATATCGGCGCAAACCTCCAGTTGACGGCGGTGCTGTTTCTGACAATTGCCGTGGCTAAAGTCAACCACCAACTGTTCCGGCAGGTCGAACTCGGCCAGCGCTTCCCCGGCTGCCGCGATATCGGCGGCGTGATAATTCGGCTTTTTGCCGCCGCGCATAATGATATGACCATACGGATTACCACTGGTCTGGTAGATAGTCATTTGTCCCTGCTTATCCGGCGACAGGAACATATGGCTGGCGCGGGAAGCGCGGATAGCATCAACAGCGATACGAGTATTGCCATCAGTACCGTTTTTAAAGCCTACCGGGCAAGAGAGCGCGGAGGCCATTTCGCGGTGGATTTGGCTTTCGGTCGTACGCGCGCCGATAGCCCCCCAACTTATCAGATCGGCAATAAACTGCCCGGTCACCATATCGAGAAACTCGGTGGCGGTCGGTACGCCGAGCTCATTCACCTGCAACAGCAGGCTACGCGCCAGCTCAAGGCCGTGATTCACCCGATAGCTGCCATTCAGATCGGGGTCGGAGATCAGCCCCTTCCAGCCGACCACCGTACGCGGTTTTTCAAAATAGGTGCGCATAACGATTTCTAACTGCGGCTGATAACGTTCACGCATGCCTTGCAGGCGGCGCGCATATTCCATCGCCGCATCAGTGTCATGTATGGAACATGGACCGATCACTACCAGCAGGCGGCGATCTTCACCGTTGAGAATTTTCTCGATTCGGCGGCGCGAGGCGGAAACATGGGCTGCAACCTCGGCTGATACAGGGTGCCGTTGCGCCAGTTCCGCGGGCGTTACCAGGCTTTCAATGCGCGCGGTACGCAATTCGTCTGTTTTATTCATTAGGGTCTCAAAAATCTGTTTCTTCCGCGGCGAAAATGCCGGAAAGTGATGCGCATCACGATAAACCAATCCCTGCTTATTGCAAGAGCAGGGCATGATCCTGTACAGGCCATGGGTGATAGCATAAACAGATTTATGATAATGCACTAGTTTATTAGTACATGCGACGATTTAGTCCCATAATATCCATGATTTTGGTGGCGATCTCTTCCACGGAATAATTGGTACTGTTCAGGCAAGGTATCTTGTTTTTGCGATACAGCGCTTCAACTTCGCTAACTTCCATCCGGCACTGGCGCATGGAAGCATAGCGACTGTTTTCCCGTCGCTCTTCGCGGATGGCGGCCAGTCGCTCCGGATTGATAGTTAAGCCGAAAAGTTTGTGTTGTAGCGGCTTTAGCGATACTGGAAGAATCAGATTGTCCATATCATCAGCGATAAACGGATAGTTGGCAGCGCGGATACCGTACTGCATCGCAAGGTAGAGGCTGGTAGGGGTTTTCCCGCAGCGCGAAACGCCGAGAAGGATCACCTGGGCCTGATCGAGGTTACGCAGCGAAATTCCATCGTCGTGAGCAAGGGTATAATCGATAGCGGCGATGCGCGCGTCGTATTTGTTCAGGTTGCCCGGCGTCAGGCCGTGGGTACGATGAGCAATGGGCGTCGGATCAAGACGTAATTCCTGTTGCAAGGGAGCCACCAGCGCCTGGACGATATCCTGACAGAAACCTTCGCTTTGCAGGATGATATCGCGGATTTCTGGCAGCACGATGGAATAGAACACCAGCGGCCGAATATGGGTCTGCTGGAAAATTGCGTCAATTTGTTCCTTCACGGCGCGCGCGCGGCTAACATCTTCGACGAACGGCAGGGTGACGCTGCTGGTGGCAACCGGGAATTGTGACATAACCGCATGACCCAGAACTTCCGCTGTAATAGCGGTGCCGTCGGAAATATAAAATACGTGGCGATCTACAGTACTTTCCATTTTTGACCATCCGGTATAATTGAGTTTAATTATCTGATATATCCGTCATACTTCAAGTTGCATGTTGCCCGTGTCGCTTTATGCCCATAAGGCCTGGGCTGCATTGCTGCTCGAGCATGCACCTTCAAATGTCATGGGTATAGTTGATATTAAATTTAAACATATCGCTCCAGACTTGTCTTAAATTTAAAAAGTGAAACACTATTTTTATTTTTAATGAAAAGTCGCTTTCATTTTTTGTAACTGCGTGTCATTTGTAGCAAATTTCTTCAGATTTCTGAAGAATCATTAGCTTAATTATATCTGTCAAATAATACTAAAAACAAAAAATAATTTGCTTGAACGATTCACCGTTTTTTTCAGCGGCATAATTATGTCAGGATAAATCCTGTAGTCGATCGTGAATTATTTATCACTGGTATTAAATCACAAAAGGATTGTCTCGATGTCCAACAATGGCTCGTCACCGCTGGTGCTTTGGTATAACCAACTCGGCATGAATGATGTAGACAGGGTTGGAGGCAAAAATGCCTCCCTTGGTGAAATGATTACGAATCTGTCGGGTATGGGCGTTTCCGTACCGAACGGGTTTGCTACCACCGCTGATGCTTTTAATCAGTTTTTGGACCAAAGCGGTGTTAATCAGCGCATTTATGAACTGCTGGATGAAACCGACATTGACGACGTTTCCGCATTAGCGAAAGCGGGGGCGCAGATCCGTCAGTGGATCATTGATACGCCGTTCCAGAGCGAACTGGAAAATGCGATTCACGATGCATATACCCAGCTGTCCGCCGATGACGCTGAAGCCTCCTTTGCTGTGCGCTCCTCAGCGACGGCAGAAGATATGCCGGATGCCTCCTTCGCCGGTCAGCAAGAAACATTCCTTAACGTGCAGGGTTTTGACGCCGTGCTCGTCGCGGTGAAGCACGTGTTTGCCTCGCTGTTTAACGATCGCGCAATTTCCTACCGCGTGCATCAGGGTTACGATCACCGCGGCGTGGCGTTATCCGCCGGGGTGCAGCGGATGGTGCGTTCCGATCTGGCATCATCCGGCGTGATGTTCTCTATTGATACCGAGTCCGGGTTCGATCAAGTGGTGTTTATCACCTCCGCCTGGGGGCTCGGCGAAATGGTCGTGCAGGGCGCGGTGAATCCTGATGAGTTCTATGTCCATAAACCGACGCTGGAAGCGGGCCGTCCGGCAATCGTACGCCGCACCATGGGGTCGAAAATGATCCGCATGGTTTACGCCCCAACTCAGGAGCACGGGAAACAGGTGCGTATCGAAGATGTGCCGCAGGCACAGCGCGAAGCTTTCTCGTTGACCGACGCGGAAGTGCAGGAGCTGGCGAAGCAAGCGGTACAAATCGAGAAGCACTACAACCGCCCGATGGATATCGAATGGGCGAAAGATGGTCACACCGGTAAGCTGTTTATCGTGCAGGCGCGTCCGGAAACCGTACGTTCGCGCGGCCAGGTCATGGAGCGTTATACCCTCCATGCGCAAGGACAGATTATTTCTGAAGGCCGCGCTATCGGTCATCGCATTGGTGCGGGTCCGGTAAAAGTCATTCACGATATCAGTGAAATGAACCGCATCGAGCCCGGCGACGTGCTGGTTACCGACATGACCGACCCGGACTGGGAACCGATCATGAAGAAAGCGGCGGCGATCGTCACCAACCGCGGCGGACGCACCTGCCATGCGGCGATTATCGCGCGTGAGCTGGGGATCCCGGCGGTAGTTGGCTGCGGCAATGCTACCGATCGTATCCAGGAAAACCAGAATGTGACCGTCTCATGCGCGGAAGGTGATACCGGCTACGTGTATGCCGAAATCCTCGATTTCAGCGTCAAGAGCTCCAGCGTCGGCGATATGCCGGATCTGCCGCTGAAGATCATGATGAACGTCGGCAACCCGGACCGCGCCTTCGACTTTGCTTGCCTGCCGAACGAAGGCGTGGGCCTGGCGCGTCTGGAGTTCATCATCAACCGCATGATCGGCGTCCATCCGCGCGCACTGCTGGAGTTTGACGATCAGGAGCCGGATTTGCAGAACGAAATCCGCGAGCTGATGAAAGGCTATGACTCGCCGAGAGAGTTCTACGTCGGTCGCCTGACGGAAGGGATCTCGACGCTTGGCGCGGCATTCTTCCCGAAACGGGTGATTGTGCGTCTTTCCGACTTTAAATCTAACGAATACGCCAACCTGGTCGGCGGCGAGCGTTATGAGCCGGAAGAAGAAAACCCGATGCTGGGCTTTCGCGGCGCTGGTCGCTATGTTTCCGAAAGCTTCCGTGACTGCTTTGCGCTGGAGTGTGAAGCGGTTAAACGGGTGCGTAACGATATGGGCCTGACTAACGTCGAAATCATGGTGCCGTTTGTGCGTACTGTCGCGCAGGCAAAAGCGGTAGTTGAAGAGCTGGAACGCCAGGGCCTCAAACGCGGCGAGAATGGCCTGAAGTTAATTATGATGTGTGAAATCCCATCGAATGCGCTGCTGGCTGACCAGTTCCTCGAATATTTCGATGGTTTCTCGATCGGTTCCAACGACATGACGCAGCTGGCGCTGGGGCTGGATCGTGACTCCGGTGTGGTTTCTGAGCTGTTCGATGAGCGTAACGATGCGGTGAAAGCACTGTTGTCGATGGCCATCCACGCGGCGAAGAAGCAGGGTAAATATGTGGGTATCTGCGGGCAGGGCCCGTCTGACCACGAAGATTTTGCCGCCTGGCTGATGGAGGAGGGGATCGATAGCCTTTCCCTGAACCCTGATACCGTCGTGCAGACCTGGCTTGGCCTGGCAGAACTTAATAAGTAAGTTTTCGTTAAAATACGCCATCCCCGTCAGCAATGGCGGGGATTTTTTTTTGGTGACCATTCCACGGACAAAAAAAAGCCCATCGTGGGAGATGGGCAAAGACTACACACAGCAATTCGTTGTTTCACTCAGGGGATTTCCATGCTTATAAACCAAGATATTGATTTATAACCGTGAGCTAATACTAGGCACTGAGGGTTTTTGCGTCGATCGGATTCCTCTCAATAGTTAAATTAAGGTAAAGAATCTGCGCAGGGAAAGGAGGAGTAAGCAGAGGAAGGCGGGATGCTGTGACAAATGCATTCGTGTTTCTTAAGCTTTCAGGTCGTCCACCTGATAATAATGGTACAATGGAAAAAAGGCGGATTTATCCGCCTTTTCAATTACTTATCCTGAGAGGCTCGTGTATTTAGCTCGTTAAGTTCCTCAAGCACCAGATCAGGGTCTTTCGGCGGCAGTGGTGCTTCGTTAACCCACGCATCGTACAGACGCCAGGAGACCGCCAGCAGCACGGGACCGATAAACAGTCCAATCATGCCGAACGCCACCAGGCCGCCAATAACGCCAGAAAGGATTAAAATCATCGGCAGATCAGCCCCCATCCGAATCAACAGCGGGCGGATAAAGTTATCCATGGTGCCGACGACGCAGCTCCAGACCAGCAGTATGGTGCCCCATGTTGTGTCGCCGCTCCAGTACAGCCAGATAATTGACGGCACCAGAACCAGCAAAGGCCCCAGTTGGACAAGGCAGGTAAAGATCATCACCACGGTGAGCAGCGCGGCGTAGGGCACGCCGCTGACTGCAAGACCAATACCGCCAAGCACCGCCTGAGCCAGGGCGGTGACGACGACTCCCAGCGCCACCGCGCGAATCGCCTGGCCGGCGAGGATCACCGCCGCGTCGCCGCGTTTGGCCGCCAGGCGGGTAGCAAAGTGGCGGAATCCATAAGCAACCTGTTCGCCGCGCCAGTACAGCAGGGCGCTAAACAGCAGCATCAGTCCGCAGTAGACCAGCAGCTTGCCGATATGCGCCGCCTGGCCGACAAACCATGTGGTGGTCGTGCCGAGATAGGGGCGAATTTTCGTCATAATCGCCGTTCCCCCCATCTCCAGTAAATTATGCCAGCCGGTATACAGCTTATCGCCGATCAGTGGAATAGTGTTCAGCCACGTCAGATTCGGCGGGGTAAAGTTGCCGCTGGTAATGACTTTTATTAATGGCACACTGTTATCCACCAGGCTGTTGACCAGCAGCGCAATCGGGATCACGAACAGCAAAAAAAGCAGCAGCGTCATCACCAGAACAGCCAGAGAGCGTTTACCGAAAAGCAGGCGTTGCAGGCGCAAAAGTACCGGCCAGGTTGCGATAACCACGGTACCGGCCCAGGCAAATGACAGAATAAATGGCTGAACGACCCACAGGCAGGAAATAATAATGAGGGACAAAAACAGCACCGACAGCAGAACTTGCGGTATATCCCGGGGCTGATTGGGGTTAATCATAGTGAAGTTTTACCTTTCCAGTCGCGTCAAAAGGCTGACGCAGCGTAGTTCCATGTACTGATAATAATATCAATAAATTCACGGGCCTGATTTTGCACTTAATTCGGGCGGGCGCATATAAAAAAAATGTGATAAAAAGCTGAGTGCATAACGCAAACGTTTAATCACTTACAACACAACATAGTCAGGCAGGGTCGAGCGTCATGATCCCACAGATTTCTCAAGCGCCAGGTGTCGTTCAACTAGTGCTGAATTTTTTGCAGGTACTGGAGCAACAAGGTTTTACCGGTGATACCGCCATCAGCTACGCCGACAGGCTAACTATGGCGACTGATAATAGTGTATATCAACTGTTGCCGGATGCTATTTTATTCCCCCGTTCCACAGCGGACGTGACTCTGCTGGCCCGGTTGGCGGCGGAAGAGCGTTTTAAAACGCTTATCTTCACCCCGCGCGGAGGGGGGACCGGCACCAACGGCCAGGCGCTAAACGCCGGGATCATCGTCGATATGTCCCGCTATATGAACCGCATTATTGAAATTAATCCGCAAGAAGGGTGGGTGCGGGTGGAAGCAGGGGTCATTAAAGACCAGCTCAATCAATTTCTTAAGCCGTACGGTTACTTTTTCGCGCCGGAACTGTCGACCAGCAACCGCGCCACGCTTGGCGGGATGATCAACACTGACGCTTCCGGGCAGGGGTCTCTGGTCTACGGGAAAACCTCCGATCACGTGCTGGGCGTGCGCTCGGTGCTGATCGGCGGCGACATTCTTGATACTCAGCCGATTCCGGTGGCGCTGGCGGAAACGCTGAGCGCAGAGCAGTCGGCTATCGGGCGTATTTATCGCACGGTCTATCAGCGCTGCAAAGCGCAGCGGCAACTGGTCATCGATAAGTTCCCCAAACTTAACCGTTTCCTGACGGGCTACGATCTGCGCCACGTCTTTAATGACGAGATGAGCGAATTCGATCTGACCCGCATACTGACCGGCTCAGAAGGTACGCTGGCGTTTATCACCGAAGCGCGACTGGATATCACCCGTTTGCCGAAAGTGCGCCGACTGGTCAATATTAAGTACGATTCATTTAACTCTGCGCTGCGTAACGCGCCGTTTATGGTTGAAGCGAAGGCGCTATCGGTCGAAACCGTCGACTCGAAAGTGCTCAATCTGGCGCGAGAAGATATTGTCTGGCATTCGGTCAGCGAGCTCATTTCCGATGTTCCTGATAAAGAGATGCTGGGGCTGAATATCGTCGAATTTGCCGGTGATGATGTCGAGCTGATTGATAGCCAGGTGACGACGCTGTGTCAGCGCCTGGATGAACTGATGGCGCGCGGCGAAGCGGGCGTTATCGGCTGGCAGGTTTGTCACGATCTGGATGGCGTCGAGCGCATCTACGCGATGCGTAAAAAAGCGGTCGGCCTGTTGGGGAATGCCAAAGGGGCCGCTAAACCGATACCCTTCGCCGAAGATACCTGCGTGCCGCCGGAGCATCTGGCCGACTATATTGTGGAATTTCGCGCGCTGCTTGACGGCCACGGGCTAAGCTACGGCATGTTTGGTCATGTGGATGCTGGAGTGTTGCACGTGCGTCCGGCGCTGGATATGTGCGACCCGCAGCAAGAGATGCTGATGAAGCGGATCTCAGATGACGTGGTGGCGTTAACCGCTAAGTACGGCGGTCTGCTGTGGGGTGAACACGGTAAAGGCTTCCGCGCCGAATATAGCCCGGCGTTCTTCGGTGAAGAACTGTTTGGCGAACTGCGTAAAATTAAAGCCGCGTTCGATCCGGATAACCGCCTGAACCCGGGTAAAATCTGTCCGCCGGAAGGCGTTGATGCGCCGATGATGAAGGTGGATGCGGTTAAACGCGGTACATTCGATCGGCAGATCCCCATCGCCGTGCGCAGTTCATGGCGCGGCGCAATGGAGTGTAACGGAAATGGCCTGTGCTTCAACTTTGATGCCAGAAGCCCAATGTGTCCTTCGATGAAAGTCAGCAACCAGCGCATTCATTCGCCGAAAGGCCGGGCAACGCTGGTGCGTGAATGGCTGCGCCTGCTGGCGGACCGCGGCATCGACCCTAATCAGCTGGAAAAAGATCTGCCGGAAAAACGCGCCAGTCTGCGTACCCTTGTGGAACGTACCCGCAATAGCTGGCACGCGCGTAAGGGTGAGTACGATTTCTCTCATGAGGTCAAAGAGGCGATGTCCGGCTGTCTGGCCTGCAAAGCCTGCTCGACCCAGTGTCCGATTAAAATCGACGTCCCGGAGTTCCGTTCGCGTTTCCTGCAACTCTACCATAGCCGTTATCTGCGCCCGGTCCGTGACCATCTGGTGGCGACGGTTGAATCCTACGCGCCGCTGATGGCGCATGCGCCGAAGACCTTCAACTTTTTTATTAATCAGCCGTGGATGCGCAAGTTATCGGAAAAGCATATCGGTATGGTTGATTTACCGCTGCTCTCCGTCCCATCGCTGAAGCAGCAGATGGTTGGTCATCGCTCGGCAAACACTACGCTGGAGCAACTGGAAGGGCTGAGTGCAGAGCAGAAGGCGAAGATGGTACTGGTGGTCCAGGATCCGTTTACCAGCTATTACGATGCGCAGGTGGTTGCCGATTTTGTTCGCCTGGTCGAAAAAGTGGGATACCAGCCGGTACTGCTGCCGTTCTCGCCAAACGGCAAGGCGCAGCATATTAAGGGCTTCCTGACGCGATTCGCGCGTACCGCGCAGAAAACCGCAGATTTCCTTAACCGGGTGGCCCAGCTCGGCATGCCGATGGTGGGGGTCGATCCGGCGCTGGTGCTCTGTTATCGCGATGAATACAACCAGGTACTTGGCGACAAGCGCGGCGATTTCCGCGTGATGCTGGTACATGAGTGGTTGCCGCATGCTCTATCGGAAACCGCTTTGCAAGATAAAGGCGGCGAGCCGTGGTATCTGTTTGGTCACTGTACCGAGGTGACGGCGCTTCCCGCTTCCACAAAACAGTGGGCGGATATCTTTGCGCGCTTTGGGGCGAAGCTGGAAAACGTTAACGTGGGCTGCTGCGGAATGGCCGGTACCTATGGCCATGAAGTGAAGAACCACGCCAACTCGTTGGCCATCTACGGGCTTTCCTGGCAGCAGGCGATGCAGCGCTTGCCGCGCAACCGCTGCCTGGTTACGGGCTACTCATGTCGTAGCCAGGTAAAACGTATCGAAGGCAGCGGCGTACGCCATCCTCTGCAGGCGCTACTGGAGATTATGGGATGATTTGGAAACGTCCCGGCACGCTGGAACAACTGAACGCGATGGGCGACGGTAACATGGTGGGACTGCTGGATATCCGGTTTGAGGCGATTACCGATGACACAATTGAAGCCACCATGCCGGTAGATGGCCGTACCCATCAGCCGTTTGGGCTGCTGCACGGCGGCGCGTCGGTGGTATTAGCGGAAACGTTAGGTTCGGTCGCGGGCTATCTGTGCAGCGAAGGTGAGCAGAAGGTGGTGGGGCTGGAGGTCAATGCCAACCATATACGCTCGGTGCGCAGCGGCAGGGTTCGCGGCGTGTGTCGGGCGCTGCACGTTGGCTCCCGTCACCAGGTGTGGCAAATTGACATCTCTGATGAACAGGGGCGCCTTTGCTGTTCGTCGCGGCTGACTACTGCCGTGATCTAAGTAAACTAAAGGGGGGATTTTCCCCCTTAATACTTTTGCATCCCTGCGATCATACTAAACTCCTTCTCTGCTTTTCTCGTAATATTCCATCGTTACGGATTTGTACTATTGTTTTTTTTGCTGCACGTCATCCTGGTTCGATTTTAACGGGTAATAAGAAAAACCCTGATTTATCTCTGGTTATTGCAAGGGTTTAAAGCCCATTACGCTATTCATTATATGACGGTTATATATATTAAATATAAATTTAGCAAACACCGTTAATATTTATGCTACTCTTTTAAATACCAGATATTTACAAGGTAACAAGAGGACGGAGTTAACTATGGGTATCATTTCATGGATCATTTTTGGTCTTATTGCCGGTATTTTAGCCAAGTGGATTATGCCGGGGAAAGACGGCGGCGGATTTATCATTACTGTACTTCTCGGCGTTATCGGTGCCGTTGTTGGGGGTTGGATTAGTACTTTCTTCGGCTTTGGCCGTGTAGATGGTTTTAATTTCGGCAGTTTTGTCGTGGCGGTGATTGGTGCGCTGGTTGTACTGTTTATCTACAGAAAGATCAGAAGCTAACAGCACCAGCTATGCCATAAAGTGAAAAGGCTGCCGCCATTGTCGGCAGCCTTTTTAATATCTCTAAAATGCCCGCCAGGGCAATTCAGCCTCTTTCAGTCAGTGACCAGGATATGCGCTTACAGGGCAGGCAGATCGGGGACCGGTACAACTTCGACACGGACCTGATAATGTTTGGCTTTGCTTGCAGGAATGAGCGCCATAAGTTTATTGCTCGCTTCGAGCGGGTTATCTGTTGTTGCCACCGTAGCGGAGAAAATTAACGCTTTTTGGGGAAAACGGGAAAAGTGGTCCTGAGCCAGTACAAAGGGTGGATGGCTTGTATTATTTGCCTCTGCCGTCAGTAGTAGGTTTTCTGCTTTATCTGTATAGGGTAATCGAAACGACTGCGAAGAGCGCAATGATTGTGTTTATCATTCTTGTTACCTCGTGAGGATGTGGATATAACTAAGAGGCAAGGCGTGTGGCAAACAATCCTGTGGTGGGTGGATCCTATGAATCACCTTATTGCGTAACGAATATAAAAGCCTGTCCGGCGACGGCGAGGCTCCTGGATTTGACGGGGAAAGAGCTTAATCGAGCAAAATGCTAATAATTAACAATACGGCCATACACATCGACATGACATCTGTTTCTATATCCATAATTCAGTGCTATACACGTCCCCGTTCGGTCGCCGTTGCGACATTGTATTAAAAGATGAAGGAAATTTAGCTGCGCATTCTACATGAGGCAGTCAGCAGTGAATACATCTTTATTGCTGTTCAATGGCAATACTTATAATAAAAACGAATAAAAATTGTTCCATGACTCCACTCGGCGAAGGCGAGGGCAATATGTATCAAATTTGCAGACAAGACGGGCGTCTCATCAGGAGCCAGCAAGTTATACAGGAATAATGGCACGCTAACGGGTCGATTGCACCGCTATTGCCTGCCACCGCCACTCCAGACTTCCACGTGATGGGTATAAATATGTTGCCGCTGGCAGATGATTTTGCTGCCTATTCTATAAATAGGTATTTTCTATACATCTTTTCCATTGCGCGTAATTCATCGCTTTATATTTAAATAATTTATTATTTTTCAATATATTAAAACAGCAATACACAGGCTGAAAACGCGGTGAACAGGGTCTATGCTTATAAAAAGCGCAAAAAATGAGCCAGCCAGGGAATACCCCTTCTCCGGATGGGTTGAAGCGATAATCATTATCATTAACATGACGGGTATGCCCTGATGGCGTCAACCTATGAGGTAGAGCGATGGAATCACATGCAGGAACTTTTAATCCCGACGATTTTAGCTGGCGCGGCCTGGTCATGACCTCAGCCGCCGCAGCCCATATTCGCGATCTGGTCCGCAAACAGCCTGAGATGCAGGGGTTGCGTCTGGGGGTCAAAACCAGCGGCTGTGCCGGTTTTGGCTACGTTCTTGAACTCATCGCAGAACCGGCGAAAGACGACCTGTTATTTGAGCTCGATGGCGCGAAGCTGTGGGCACCGCTGCAGGCCATGCCGTTTATCGATGGCACCGAACTCGATTACGTTCGCGAAGGCTTAAATCAAATCTTCAAATTTCATAACCCAAAAGCCCAGCACGAATGCGGCTGCGGCGAAAGTTTTGGCGTTCAGGCGGAGTAACTATGTCTCGTAATACTGAAGCAACTGACAATGTCAAAACCTGGGGCGGCGGGCCACTCAACTATAAAGAGGGCTTTTTCACCCAGCTACGGACCGATGAGCTGGCGAAAGGCATCAATGAAGAGGTGGTTCGGGCGATTTCTGCACGCCGCAATGAACCAGAATGGATGCTGGCGTTTCGTCTGGATGCGTTTAAGGCCTGGCAGGCGATGGAAGAGCCGCACTGGCTGAAAGCGCACTACGACAAGCTCAACTATCAGGCTTACAGCTATTACTCAGCGCCCTCCTGCGGCAACTGCGATGACACCTGCGCCTCTGAGCCTGGCGCTATACAGCAAACGGGCGCTAACGCGTTTCTGACCAATGAAGTCGAAGAGGCGTTTAATCTCCTGGGCGTGCCGGTGCGCGAGGGACGGGAAGTGGCCGTCGACGCCATTTTTGACTCGGTTTCCGTCGCGACCACCTATCGCGAAAAGCTGGCGGAACAGGGGATTATTTTCTGTTCTTTCGGCGAAGCGATCCACGATCACCCGGAGCTGGTGAGGAAATACCTCGGTACCGTGGTGCCGGGCAACGACAACTTTTTTGCCGCGCTCAACGCGGCGGTGGCATCCGACGGGACCTTTATCTATGTGCCAAAAGGCGTACGCTGCCCGATGGAGCTGTCGACCTATTTCCGCATCAACGCTGAAAAAACCGGCCAGTTCGAACGCACTATTCTGGTCGCCGACGAAGGCAGTTACGTGAGCTACATTGAAGGTTGCTCGGCGCCGGTACGCGATAGCTATCAGCTACACGCGGCGGTGGTCGAAGTGATTATTCATAAAGACGCCGAGGTGAAGTACTCCACGGTGCAAAACTGGTTCCCCGGCGACAACAATACCGGCGGGATCCTTAACTTCGTCACCAAGCGCGCCCTGTGCGAAGGCGAGAACAGCAAAATGTCGTGGACCCAGTCGGAAACCGGTTCGGCGATCACCTGGAAGTACCCCAGCTGTATTCTGCGCGGGGATAACTCCATCGGCGAGTTCTTCTCGGTGGCGCTGACCAGCGGCCATCAGCAGGCGGACACCGGCACCAAGATGATCCATATCGGCAAAAACACCCGTTCGACGATTATCTCGAAGGGGATTTCCGCCGGCCACAGCCAGAACAGCTATCGCGGGCTGGTGAAAATCATGCCGACGGCGACCAACGCGCGCAACTTCACCCAGTGCGACTCCATGCTGATAGGGCCGGACAGCGGAGCGCATACTTTCCCGTATGTGGAATGTCGCAATAACAGCGCGCAACTGGAGCACGAAGCGACCACCTCACGTATCGGCGAAGATCAGCTGTTTTACTGCCTGCAGCGCGGAATCAGCGAAGACGATGCCATTTCCATGATCGTCAACGGCTTCTGTAAGGACGTTTTCTCAGAGTTGCCGCTGGAGTTTGCCGTCGAAGCGCAGAAATTACTGGCGATTAGCCTTGAACACAGCGTCGGCTGATAACAAAGGAAATAAGATGTTAAGTATAAAAAATTTGCAGGTCGCCGTTGAAGATAAAGCTATCCTGCGCGGACTGAATCTGGACGTTCGTCCCGGCGAAGTGCACGCCATTATGGGCCCGAACGGCTCCGGGAAAAGTACGCTCTCCGCCACGCTTGCCGGACGTGAAGACTATGAAGTGACCGGCGGCAGCGTGGCGTTTAAAGGCAAAGATCTGCTGGAGCTCTCTCCTGAAGATCGCGCCGGGGAAGGCATCTTTATGGCCTTCCAGTATCCGGTGGAGATCCCCGGCGTCAGCAATCAGTTTTTCCTGCAAACCGCGCTGAACGCCGTGCGCAGCTACCGTGGCCAGGAGCCGCTTGACCGCTTTGACTTCCAGGACCTGATGGAAGACAAAATTAAGCGGCTGAAGATGCCGGAGGATCTGCTGACCCGATCGGTTAACGTCGGTTTCTCCGGCGGCGAGAAAAAACGCAACGATATCCTGCAGATGGCGGTACTGGAACCGGAACTGTGCATCCTCGACGAGTCCGACTCAGGACTGGATATCGACGCGCTGAAGATTGTCTCTGACGGCGTTAACGCCCTGCGCGACGGCAAGCGCTCGTTCATCATCGTCACCCACTATCAGCGCATTCTCGACTATATCAAGCCGGATTACGTCCACGTGCTGTACCAGGGGCGGATCGTCAAATCCGGCGATTTTACTCTGGTCAAACAACTGGAGGAGCAGGGCTATGGCTGGCTTACCGAACAGCAGTAACGCGCTGCAGCAGTGGCATCATCTGTTTGAATCGAGGAGTGAGCAGCGCAGCCCGCAGGCGCATCAGCATCTGCAACAACTGCTGCGGCTGGGCCTGCCGACGCGTAAACATGAAAACTGGAAATATACACCGCTGGACGCGTTGCTGAACCAGACTTTTGTCTTCGCCCAACCTGAGGCGCTGACGGCGGCCCAATGCGACGCGCTGGCGCTGACGATGGATGCATGGCGTCTGGTGTTTGTCGATGGTCAGTTTAGCGAAAGTATGAGCGACGATCTGGCTGCCAGCGGCTATGAAGTGCAGGTGGATAACGACCGCCAGCAATTGCCTGATGCCGTTCAGCCCGAAGTCTTTCTGCATCTGACCGAAAGCCTGGCGACCACCGTTACCCACATTCGGGTCAGGCGCAACCAGCGCCCGCAAAAACCGCTGCTGATTATGCACCTGACGCGCGGGCTGGCGAGCGATGAAATGAATACCGCCCACTATCGCCACCATCTGGAACTGGAGAGCGGTGCGCAGGCGACCCTCATCGAACACTATCTGAGCCTCAACGATGAACGCCACTTTACCGGCGCAAGGCTGACGATGTCCGTGGCGGATAACGCCCACCTGCAGCATATCAAGCTGGCGTTTGAGAACGCGCAAAGCTATCACTTTGCCCATAACGACCTGGCGCTCGGGCGCGATGCCTCGGCTTTCAGCAGCAGTTTTCTGCTCGGCGCGTCGGTGCTGCGGCATCACACCAGCACGCAGCTCAACGGTGAAAACAGCAACCTGCGGATTAATTCGCTGGCGATGCCGGTCAACAGCGAAGTCTGCGACAGCCGTACCTGGCTCGATCACAAGGTCGGATACTGTAACAGCCGTCAGTTGCACAAAACCATCGTCAACGACAAAGGGCGAGCGGTGTTTAATGGCCTGATTAACGTCGCCCGGCATGCGATCAAAACCGACGGCCAGATGACCAACAACAACCTGCTGCTGGGCCGTTTATCCGAAGTGGATACCAAACCGCAACTGGAGATTTACGCTGATGACGTTAAGTGCAGCCATGGCGCGACCATCGGGCGTATAGATGATGAACAGCTGTTTTATCTGCGCTCGCGCGGCATTACGCAACAGGCGGCGCAACAGATGATTCTTTACGCCTTTGCTGCGGAGTTAACGGAAGTTATCGGTGATGAGGCGCTCAGGCAGCAGATACTGGCGCGTATTGGTCAGCGTTTGCCGGGAGGTAAGGTATGACATTTTCTGTGGAACGCGTGCGCGCGGATTTTCCGCTTCTCAATCGCGAGGTTAACGGCCAGCCGCTGGCTTACCTCGACAGCGCCGCCAGCGCACAGAAGCCGGAAGCGGTGATTAACGCCGAGGCGGAATTTTACCGCCACGGCTATGCGGCGGTGCATCGCGGTATTCATACCCTCAGTGCAGAAGCTACAGCGCGCATGGAGCAGGTGCGCCAGCAGGCGGCGACGTTCCTCAACGCCCGCTCGGCGGAGGAACTGGTGTTTGTTCGCGGCACCACGGAAGGCATTAATCTGGTGGCAAACAGCTGGGGAAACGCCAATGTCGGCGCAGGCGACAATATCGTCGTCAGCGTGATGGAGCATCACGCTAATATCGTGCCGTGGCAGATGCTGTGCGCCAGAGTGGGAGCACAACTGCGGGTGATCCCGCTGAACCAGGACGGTACCTTGCAACTGGATACCATCCCCGGCCTGTTTGACGAGCGCACCCGCCTGCTGGCCATTACCCAGGTGTCTAACGTGCTGGGAACCGAAAACCCAATCGCTGCTCTGGCAGCTTTGGCCCATCAGCATGGCGCAAAAGTGCTGGTGGACGGTGCGCAGGCGGTGATGCACCATTCGGTGGATGTTCAGGCGCTGGACTGCGATTTTTACGCTTTCTCCGCGCACAAGCTGTATGGCCCCACCGGCATCGGCGTGCTCTACGTCAAACAGGACATCCTGCAGGCGATGCCGCCGTGGGAAGGGGGCGGGTCGATGATTGCTACGGTCAGCCTGACCGAAGGGACGACCTGGGCAAAAGCGCCGTGGCGCTTCGAGGCCGGAACGCCGAATACCGGCGGCATTATCGGGCTGGGCGCGGCGCTGGATTACGTCAGCACGCTGGGGCTGACGCACATCGCGGAGTATGAACAGACCCTGATGCGCTACGCATTGCAGTCGCTGGAGAGCGTGGCGGATTTAACCCTTTACGGCCCGCAAAATCGCCTGGGGGTGATTGCCTTTAATCTCGGCAAACATCATGCCTATGATGTCGGCAGTTTCCTTGATAACTACGGTATTGCAGTGCGGACCGGGCACCACTGTGCTATGCCGCTGATGGAATTCTACGGCGTTCCGGCCATGTGTCGGGCGTCGCTGGCGATGTACAATACCACGGAAGAGGTGGACCGACTGGTGGTGGGGCTACAGCGGATCCACAAATTATTAAGCTAAAGGAAGCGACTATGGCGGCGTTACCGGACAAAGACAAACTGCTGCGCAACTTTAGCCGTTGCGCGAACTGGGAAGAGAAGTATCTCTATATTATTGAACTGGGTCAGCGCCTGGCGCCGCTGAGCCCGGAGGAACACTCAGCGCAGAACCTCATCCAGGGCTGCCAGAGCCAGGTGTGGATCGTGATGACCCAGGATCAGGCTGGCGCTATTGCGCTTCGCGGCGACAGCGATGCGGCCATCGTGAAAGGCCTTATCGCGGTGGTGTTGATCCTGTATGACCAGATGACGGCTCAAGATATCACCGCTTTTGATGTGCGTCCGTGGTTTGAAAAGATGGCCCTCACGCAGCACCTCACCCCCTCGCGATCACAAGGACTGGAAGCCATGATCCGCGCAATTCGCGCGAAAGCGGCAAATCTTAGCTAGAATAAAACAGTAGATTTCATTCTGTTATGCACGAAGGGATGCCAGCCTCCCGTCGTGCATAGCAGGCCTGGCGTTTTATCAGCGAAAGAAGGAATCTCAGTATGAAACGCGCTTCTCTCCTTACCATAACCCTTCTGAGCGCCCTCAGCACGTCACATGCAGCCTGGGCCGTTGATTACCCCCTTCCTCCTGCCAACAGTCGTCTGATTGGTGAGAACCAGTTCTGGACGGTACAGGAGGGCGACCGCAACCTGCAGGCGATTGCCCGTCGTTTTGATACTGCGGCGATGCTGATCCTCGAAGCGAACGATACCATTGCGCCGGTGCAGCCTAAACCGGGTACCCAGGTGCTGATACCTTCGCAGATGTTGCTGCCCGACGTACCACGTGAAGGGATAGTCGTTAACCTGGCTGAGCTGCGCCTGTACTACTTCCCGCCGGGAATGAACCAGGTGCAGGTTTATCCCCTTGGGATTGGTCAGCAGGGGCTGGAAACGCCAGAAATGACTACCCGTATAGGGCAAAAAATCCCTAATCCGACCTGGACGCCGACAGCGGGCATCCGCGCTCGTTCGCTGGAGAAGGGGATTAAGCTGCCGCCGGTAGTACCCGCAGGGCCAAATAACCCGTTAGGGCGCTTTGCCCTGCGTCTGGCGTATGGTAATGGTGAATATCTCATTCATGGCACTAATGCGCCAGACAGCGTGGGATTGCGCGTAAGCTCCGGCTGCATGCGTATGAATGCGGCGGATATTCAGGCGTTATTCAGTCAGGTGAAAAGCGGGACACCGGTGCGGATTATCAACCAGCCGGTGAAATTTGCCGTAGAGCCGGATGGCAGGCGCTATATGGAAGTTCATCGTCCTCTGACCTCGGATGAGGACAGCAATGCGCAGACGATGGACTATACGCTACCCGTGGAGTTTCATCAGTTTGCTGGAGACAAAACTGTGGATGAAACCCAGCTTAGACGTGCGCTGGCCAGACGAGCAGGTTATCCGGTTGTTATATCTGATGGCGGGGACGCAATATCGACTTTGTCGGCACAGAATTTACCGGTAGATGAGGCGCAAAGAACCCCATAAACGAGGTAAAAAAAATGGCGCACATTGTGCGCCATATTTACACAGGTACTGTTACTTACGGTATTTAGTAGCCTGGTTGTCCAGACGCTGGTTAGCGCGAGCTGCGTCATCTTTAGCAGCCTGAACGTCGGAACGGATTGCGTTCACGTCGTTGCTCAGCTGGTCAACTTTTGCGTTCAGAGTCTGAACGTCAGAAGACAGCTGATCGATTTTAGCATTGCTGGAGCAACCAGCCAGCAGAGTAGAACCCAGGATTACCGCGCCCAGTACCAGTTTAGTACGATTCATTATTAATACCCTCTAGATTGAGTTAATCTCCATGTAGCGTTACAAGTATTACACAAACCTTTTTGTGATGAGAATATTTTTTTTCCGGAATGCACTTATTTTTGATCGTTCGCTCAAAGAAGCATCGAAATTTTGGTGTAAGGTTAAAAGGCGAGTGAAAACAGGGGGCTTCCATCGGATTCATCTTAGATAATCTCGCATTAAATAGTAAATTCCGATTTGCATTTTTATTAATGGCAGCTAGCGACGGAATAAAAAAAAGCGCCTGAAGAGGCGCTTTTAAAGGAAATACTAATTAACCTGTAAATTATTACAGCACGTGCACAGAAGCTGTATTGGTGGTCCCGCTTGGGACTAATGCGCCGGAAACCATAACGACTACATCTCCCTTACGCGCCAGGCCGCTCTGCAGCGCCAGTTCTTTACCCTGGATATAGAACGCATCGGTAGAGGAGATATCTTCAACCAACTGCGCCACAACGCCTTTGCTCAGCACCAGTTGACGCGCGGTAGTTTCGTTGGTCGTCAGCGCCAGGATAGTGGCATCCGGGAAGTATTTACGTACGGCGCGCGCGGATTTACCGCCCTGGGTTGCCACAACGATCAGCGGCGCTTCCAGTTTTTCAGCGGTTTCAACTGCACCGCGGCAAACCGCTTCGGTGATGCGCAGCTTACGGTTGTCGTTGTTGAACTCAAGACGGCTGGTCATTACGCGGTCGGTACGTTCGCAGATGGTCGCCATAATGGTGACCGCTTCCAGCGGGTATTTACCTTTTGCGGATTCGCCGGACAGCATGACTGCGTCAGTGCCATCGAGGATAGCGTTAGCCACGTCGCCTGCTTCCGCACGGGTCGGACGCGGGTTTTTGATCATGGAATCCAGCATCTGAGTTGCGGTGATAACGATTTTACGCGCGCGGATACATTTCTCGATCATCATTTTCTGCGCGAAGATAACTTCTTCAACCGGGATTTCAACGCCCAGGTCGCCACGAGCAACCATGATGCCGTCAGAAGCTTCGAGGATTTCGTCGAAATTGTTCAGGCCTTCCTGGTTTTCGATTTTAGAGATGATCTGGATCTTCTCGCCGCCGTGAGCTTTCAGGTGCTCACGGATTTCAACCACGTCAGAACGCTTACGGATAAAAGATGCCGCAACAAAATCAACGCCCTGTTCGCAACCGAAGATCAGGTCCTGTTTATCTTTTTCAGCCAGCGCCGGCAGAGCGATAGAAACGCCCGGCAGGTTGACGCCTTTGTTCTCGCCGAGGTCGCCGTTGTTCAGCACTTTACAAACAACTTTGTTGCCTTCGATAGCGGTGACTTCCATACCGATCAGACCATCGTCAACCAGTACAGTATTGCCAACGCTCAGGTCGCTGGTGAAGCCTTCATAGGTCACCGCAACGATTTCGTTATTACCCACAACGGATTTGTCGGTTGTAAAGGTGAAGGTCTGGCCCGCTTTCAGAGAAACGTCGTTGCCGCCTTCCAGCTTAATAGTACGGATTTCCGGACCTTTGGTATCCAGAAGGATTGCCGCTTTCTTACCTGTTTTACTCATCACATTGCGCAGGTTCTGGATACGTTGACCATGTTCCGCATAGTCACCGTGAGAGAAGTTCAGACGCATAACGTTCATGCCGGCGTCCAACATTTTGGTCAACATCTCTTCGGATTCGGTTTTCGGACCGATGGTACAAACAATTTTAGTCTTTTTCATGACAGTTTAATCTTTAAGTTGTGAAGGATAGGGATGGGGAATCTGGCTCCGTGGGCGCACTGCCGCAGAGTTAAAGCTGTATTACGAAAGTTGCCAGGCCACGCTCTAAGGATAGGTGACAACAAAAGAGCGTGCAGAAGAATGTGTGCTGGGGGTTCAGCCCATGAAAAGAGGCAACGTGTTATGCGTTTAGTCATGCAATCCAATGCGCTGAAACCATTCAATAAGAATTTGTCGGGCATTATACGTTGCCAAATCCAAAAAAGAAAATGAAAACAGTGTTTCACTTCCATAGCCATATACTTAACAAAATGCAAACCAATCCTGCACTTATGCGCAACACATTCCTTCATCGCCTGATAAGATAAAGAGGGCGGAAACGCGGGTTTATTCACAATCGTTACAGGAAAAACCGATCTCTGAAGCGGAAGCGCTGAGCCGGTTTGATTTACTCGGGAAATATATCAATAATGATTTGATTGATAATGAAAACCTGAGAGCGAAATACGATGGGAAACACAGCCAAAGATGAGGCGCTGTATCAGGAAATGTGCCGCGTCGTCGGCAAAGTGGTACTCGAGATGCGCGACCTGGGCCAGGAGCCAAAGCATATCGTTATCGCCGGTGTTGTGCGTACTGCTCTGGCAAACCCTAAGGTTAATCGTTCAGCGCTGACACAGGAAGCGATGGTGAAGGTTATCCATGCACTTTCCGCAAACTAGCCGTTTCTCGGTGCCGCCCGCGCACTTCCAGCCCTGGCTGAAACACGCCTTGCCGCTGACCGCGCTGAAGAATATCTTCCAGAATGGACAGGGCGGCGAGGTTTAACGGTTTCAGGTAGCCGGAGTTTTTCAGCTATTTCCCGTGCCGCACTTCGAAAACGATCCGCTCTATTATACCGGTACGCCGACAGATATCCGCCACCTGGCAGGGAGATGCCGGGCCAAACGAGTGTTCGATCCCGGCGATTTGCGCCCTGACTATTTCACACAATCGCGCCACGCGAATTGTCCATTCAGTAGCCTGTTATCAACAGGCAGGTTTACAGCACGCGGATTTGCCTGCCATCATTTGCCCTCCACGCGCGAAAACCTGCCGCAGGTTGCCGTCAATGCGCTGCCGATCCTGGCGAACCACTATGACGCTCTGCTGGCCCGTGCTGGTGAAAACCATCTCGTTAACTTTATGTTACGCACTTTATGGGGCTGTAAATGCAGCTGTACGCTTGTCAGCAATGCAGTACACCTGGTAATGTAGCAGATGGTTCGCAACGCAACGTCGCACACACAATAACAACATCTATCTGTACCCTATGACAGGAAACGACTATGAACTCTTATAGCCAGAATCAGACGACGGCGCGCGTCGCGCCCGGCGTGCGGCCTTCCCGGCGGCGTATCGGTATTCTTGGGTTACTGGCCGTCGGCACAATGATTAACTATCTCGACCGCACGGTGCTGGGTATCGCCGCGCCGCAGTTGACTGCTGAACTGGGTATTGATGCTGCGGTGATGGGCATTGTTTTCTCCGCCTTTGCATGGACCTACGCGCTAGCGCAGATCCCCGGCGGTATCTTCCTTGACCGCTTTGGTAACAAAGTCACCTATTTTCTGGCGCTAACCCTGTGGTCGCTATTTACCATGTTCCACGGAATGGCGGTTGGCCTGAAAACCTTGCTGCTGTGCCGTTTTGGGCTTGGCGTCAGCGAAGCGCCATGTTTCCCGGTGAACAGTCGGGTCGTAAGCGTCTGGTTTCCGCAGCAGGAGCGCGCGAAGGCGACGGCGGTCTATACTGTCGGTGAATATCTTGGGCTGGCCTGCTTTGCGCCGCTGCTGTTCTGGATAATGGGGAGTTTTGGCTGGCGCGTACTGTTTATTAGCGTCGGCGCCATCGGCGTGATGTTTGCGTTGGTGTGGTGGCGCTGCTATCGCGAGCCGCATGAGGATAAGCATCTCAATCAACTGGAGCGTGAGCACATCGTCAACGACGGCGGAATGTCGATCGGAGCAGAGCAGCACACCGCTTTTCGCTGGTCGCTAATTCGCCAGTTGCTGGCTAAACGGCAGATTCTCGGCGCCAGCATCGGTCAGTTCGCCGGTAATACGGTGCTGGTCTTCTTCCTCACGTGGTTCCCGACCTATCTGGCCAGCGAACGCCATATGCCATGGATTAAAGTTGGTTTCTTCGCCATCATGCCGTTTCTCGCGGCGGCGGGCGGCGTCATGTTTGGCGGCTGGGTCTCCGATAAGTTGCTGAAAGCCACCGGATCGGCAAATCTCGGGCGTAAGCTGCCGATTATTGCCGGTCTGTTGATGGCGAGCACCATTATCTCCGCCAACTGGTTAACCAGCGATCTGGCGGTGATCCTGGTGATGTCGTTCGCCTTTTTTGGTCAGGGAATGGTGGGGCTGGGCTGGACGTTAATCTCTGATATCGCGCCGAAAGGCCTTGGCGGTCTGACCGGCGGCTTATTTAACTTCTGCGCTAACCTTGCCGGGATCCTGACGCCGCTGATTATCGGTTTTATTGTTGCGGCCTCCGGCAACTTCTTCTACGCGCTAATTTATATCGGCGGCGCAGCGTTGTTGGGCGTGGTGGGCTATCTGTTTATCCTGGGCGATGTCAAACGTATTGAACTTTCGCAGTAGCATAGTGTTGTCGCAAAAGGAGCAGGAAATGGTGATTAGTGGCAATACGTGGCTGATAGCGCATCTGGGCTACCCGACCGCAAAATTTAAAGCGCCGATGATTTACAACCCGTGGTTTGCTCATCAGCAGGTTGACGCCAAAGTGGTGCCGATGGGCGTAAAGCCTGAGGATTACGCCGCCTTTGTGCCGATGCTGTTTAAGATGACCAATATTATTGGCGCGCTGGTCACCATGCCGCACAAAATCGCTACCTGCGAGCTGGTGCAGCATATTAGCCCGACAGCGGCGATAGCGGGCGCCTGTAACGCGATTCGTCTCGAAGCTGACGGCACTCTGCGCGGCGATATGTTTGACGGCGAAGGCTTTGTCCTCGGGATCCGACGTAAAGGTTTCGAGACGCAAGGCGCGCGGGCACTGGTGGTTGGCAGCGGTGGCGTCGGGTCGGCCATTGCTGCTTCGTTGGCGGCGGCGGGCGTTAGCGCGCTGACGTTATACGACGTCCATCCGCAGACGGCTGAAGCGCTGGCCGGGCGTCTGCTTCAGCACTACCCTCGGCTGGATATTTCCCTGATGCAGCGCGATCCGCAGGGGCACGATCTGGTGGTCAACGCTACGCCGCTGGGGATGAAAGAGAGCGATCCGCTGCCGCTGGACCCGCAACGCCTGACGCCGGGGACATTTGTTGGCGAAGTGGTAATGGCCCAGGAGTTCACCCCGTTACTGCAGGCGGCGCAGGCGGCGGGCTGTTCCATCCAACGCGGCACCGACATGCTATTTGAAATGATCCCGGCCTATCTGCGCTTCTTTAACCTGCCGGTGGCGACCCCGGAACAGTTGCGCGAACTGGCGGAAATCCGCTACTGAAGGTCGCTCACTCGCCAGGTCGGCCGGATATGTCCGGCCGACTATTTGTCTTTTCAGGGCAAGCCTATTCGTAAAAAACCTCTTCATCGGACATGCGTTCTTCTATCTGTCTGGCAACCTTCTGCAACGAGGCGAGATACTTTTGCGCGGCCTGGACGATGGTCATCGCTTTGGCCATATATATCAGGTTCAGGCAGCCGATAACCCGCTGCTGGTGGCGGACAGGGACGGCAATGGAGGCGATTTTCTCCTCCTGCTGCCAGCCGCGAAAGTTTTCTCCATAACCGTTTTGTCGGGTGCGTTCGAGAATGGCGGCCAGTTTTTCCGGCTCGCGCGCCAGTTGATACTCCGCTTCCGGGCGGGCCGCCAGCATCTCGATTATTGGGTTCCGTTCATGTTCCGGAGCGAAGGCCAGCCAGGTCAATCCGGAGGCTGTCAGCAGCAGCGGCAGGCGGCGACCAACCATCGCCCGGTGGAAAGAAAGCCGACTGAAGCGGTGGGTTGTTTCGCGCACCACCATCGCATCGACATCAAGGGTGGTGATGTCGGTGGGCCATAAAACCTCCTGCAACAGCTCGCCAAGCAGTGGTGTGGCGAGGGCAGAAATCCAATGTTCGTCACGAAATCCCTCACTTAACTGACGAACTTTAATCGTCAACCGAAAGCTGTCATCGGAGCGGCTGCGGCGAACATACCCCTCATCCTGTAGTGTTTCCAGCAGCCTCCTGACGGTAGTGCGATGCAGGCCGCTAAACTCGGCCAGGGTGCCTACCGTCGCGCCTCCGTCGAATTTATTTAACAAATTTAATAACAATAATCCACGGCTTAATCCGCGAACCGTTTTGTAATCTGTCGACGAGTTTTCGTTCATACATTCTCGATAAAAATCAGCTTAAACAATGGAGTGCACTAAGTGCACGTTGGGTGATGTTTTGATTGTAGCGTAAATCACCGAACCTATACTGACCTCACAATAAAAATATATTTACATCTAGTTAACAAATGCCCCGTTGAACTTTCTACACGGGTGGCAATTTGTCTGCAGCGTGAGGTTCTGAAAATGACAATATCTAATCCTGATATCCAACCGTCGGTACAGCATACCACTCAGGTCGCTATTGCGGGCGCAGGCCCGGTTGGCCTGTTGATCGCCAACTACCTCGGGCAGATGGGCGTAAGCGTACTGCTGATTGAGAAGCTGGATGCGCTGATCGATTATCCCCGCGCCATCGGTATCGACGATGAGGCGCTGCGGGCGATGCAGGCGGTGGGGCTGGTGGACAATGTGCTACCGCATATCACGCCATGGCACGCTATGCGCTTCCTCACCCCGAAAGGGCGCTGCTTTGCCGATATTCAGCCGATGACCGATGAGTTTGGCTGGTCGCGCCGTAATGCGTTTATTCAGCCGCAGGTCGATGCGGTGCTGTACGATGGCCTCAGCCGTTTTCCCCATGTGCGCTGTCTGTTTTCACGTGAAGTAGAAGCTTTTAGCCAGAATGGTGACAGCGTCACCTTGAACATAAAAGGCAGCGATGGCGAACGGGAAACTGTCCGCGCCGACTGGCTGGTGGCCTGCGATGGCGGAGCCAGCTTCATTCGCCGTACGCTCAATATTCCCTTCGAAGGGAAAACCGCGCCGAATCAATGGGTGGTTATCGATATCGCCAACGACCCGCTGGCGACGCCGCATGTCTATCTGTGCTGTGACCCGGTGCGCCCGTACGTCTCCGCCGCGTTGCCGCACGGGGTACGACGCTTTGAATTTATGGTGATGCCCGGTGAAACCGAGGCTCAGCTTAGCGAGCCGCACAAAATGCGCCAGCTGTTGGGCAAGGTGCTGCCGGACCCGGACAATGTCGAGCTGATCCGCCAGCGCGTCTACACCCATAACGCGCGTATCGCCGAACGCTTCCGCGTGGATCGCGTGCTGCTGGCGGGCGATGCCGCGCACATCATGCCAGTCTGGCAGGGACAGGGTTACAACAGCGGCATGCGCGACGCCTTTAACCTGGCGTGGAAACTGGCCTTGGTGGTTAATGGTAAAGCCGGGGAGTCGTTGCTGGACAGCTACCAGCAGGAGCGCAGGGACCATGCCAAAGCGATGATCGACCTGTCGGTCACCGCCGGTAACGTACTGGCACCGCCAAAACGCTGGCATGGCGCGGTGCGCGACGGTATCTCCTGGTTGCTCAACTATCTTCCGCCGGTCAAACGCTACTTTCTTGAAATGCGCTTCAAGCCCATGCCGCAATATCACGACGGTGCACTGCTGGCGGAAGACGCAGGGAAAACATCCCCGGTTGGCAAAATGTTTATCCAGCCGAAGGTCACGCTTGAAGGGGGGCGGGTGATGCTGTTGGATGAGGTGATTGGCGCCAGGTTCGCCATTATCGTCTGGGGTTGCAATCCGCTGTGGGGACTCAACGACGAGCAGATTGCCCGTTGGCGCGCCGCCGGAGTGCAGTTTATCCAGGTAGTGCCGGAAGTGCAGATTCATTGCGCACAGGACAATGTGCCTGGCGTCATCCGCGTCGGCGATACGCAAAACCGCCTGAAAAGCTGGTTCGCGCAGCACGATACCTCCATTGCCGTTGTGCGTCCGGATCGCTTCGTCGCTACCGTGGCTATTCCGCAAACCCTGAGCAAAAAGCTCGACGCGCTGGCGAGCAAAATGCAACTGGCCTCCGCGCAGGTCGCAGCGCCGATTGAGCAGGTGGCCTGATATGAACGCTTATCTTCATTGCCTCTCGCATACCCCGCTGGTGGGCTACGTTGACCCGCAACAGGCGGTGCTGGACGAGGTCAATGGCGCGATCACCGACGCGCGGGTGCGCATTGCCGCCTTCGCCCCGGAGTTGGTGGTGCTGTTTGCCCCCGATCACTACAACGGCTTTTTCTACGACGTGATGCCGCCTTTCTGCTTAGGCATCGGGGCGACCTCTATCGGTGATTTCAGCAGCGCCAGCGGCGTTCTGCCAGTACCGACGGCGCTAGCGGAGGCCTGCGCCCATGCGGTGATAAAGGACGGGATCGATCTGGCGGTTTCTTACTGCATGCAGGTGGATCACGGCTTTGCGCAACCGCTGGAGTTCCTGCTCGGCGGGCTGGACACGCTGCCGGTTCTGCCGGTGTTTATCAACGGCGTCGCATCGCCGCTGCCGGGCTTTCAGCGTACCCGTATGCTGGGCGAAGCTATTGGCCGCTTCCTTACCACCCTCAATAAACGGGTATTAATCCTTGGCTCTGGCGGTCTGTCGCACCAGCCGCCAGTACCTGAGCTGGCGAAGGCCGATGCCCATATGCGCGATCGGCTGCTGGGCAGCGGCAAGCAACTGCCGCCGGACGAGCGGGAGCTTCGCCAGCAGCGGGTGATTAACGCGGCGAAGCAGTTTACCGAGGACCAGAACTCGCTCTATCCGCTTAATCCGGTCTGGGACAACCGCTTTATGAGCCTGCTGGAGCAGGGGCGGCTGGCGGAGCTGGATGCTGTCAGTAACGAAGAGCTGTCGGCAATGGCTGGCAAATCGACGCACGAAATTAAAACCTGGGTGGCCGCCTTTGCCGCGCTATCCGCTTTTGGCCGCTGGCGCTGCGAAGGCCGCTATTACCGACCTATCCCCGAGTGGATTGCCGGATTTGGCTCGCTGAGCGCCACCACGCAGAACTGAATTAACGGGAGAATATGATGAGCTACCAACCGCAAACCGAAGCCGCCACCAGCCGTTTCCTCAACGTTGAAGAAGGCGGAGAAACATTACGCATCCATTTTAATGACTGTGGTCAGGGTGATGAAACCGTGGTCCTGCTGCACGGCTCCGGCCCCGGCGCCACCGGCTGGGCCAACTTTAGCCGCAATATCGACCCACTGGTCGAGGCGGGCTACCGGGTGATTCTGCTGGACTGCCCTGGTTGGGGGAAAAGTGATTCTGTCATCAATCGCGGCTCCCGTTCTGATCTGAATGCCAGAGTGCTGAAAAGCGTTATTGACCAACTGGATATCAGCAAAGTGCATCTGCTGGGCAACTCCATGGGGGGGCACAGCGCGGTGGCTTTTACCCTGAGCTGGCCGGAGCGCGTCGGCAAACTGGTACTGATGGGTGGCGGAACTGGCGGGATGAGCCTGTTTACGCCAATGCCGACGGAAGGCATCAAGCTGCTGAATGGCCTGTACCGCGAACCGACCATTGAAAACCTGAAAAAGATGATGAGTATCTTTGTCTTCGATACCCGCGATCTGACCGAAACCCTGTTTGAAGCGCGCCTCAATAATATGCTATCGCGCCGGGATCATCTGGATAACTTCGTCAAAAGCCTGGAAGCCAATCCGAAACAGTTCCCGGATTTTAGCCCGCGTCTCGGCGAGATTTGTGCTCAAACCCTGATCGTCTGGGGGCGCAACGACCGCTTTGTGCCGATGGACGCCGGGCTGCGTCTGCTGGCAGGGATCAACGGCTCCGAATTGCATATCTATCGCGACTGCGGCCACTGGGCGCAGTGGGAACATGCAGAGAGCTTCAACCAGCTGGTGCTCAATTTCCTGGCGCGGGCCTGAGGAACCATGATGACAACGTTATCTCTTGAACAGCTGGCGCAGCGTCTGCGTGAGGCTGAAACGCGCGGCCAGGCGATTGAACCACTGCGCGATACTCTCGGTGTCGATAATGCGGAGGCGGCTTACGCCATCCAGCGGATTAACGTGCAGCACCACGTCGCCAATGGCCGCCGGGTGGTGGGGCGCAAGGTGGGGCTGACTCATCCTAAAGTGCAGCAGCAACTGGGCGTTGACCAACCGGACTTCGGCACCCTGTTTGCCGACATGTGTTACGGCGATAACGCCGACGTGCCGTTCGTCCGGGTGTTACAGCCGAAAGTGGAAGCTGAAATCGCCCTGGTGCTCAGGCACGACCTGCCGCATGCCGATACCACTTTTGATGAGCTGTATGCCGCCATCGACTGGGTGCTGCCGGCGCTGGAAGTGGTCGGCAGCCGTATCCGCGACTGGTCGATTGGCTTTGTCGACACGGTAGCCGATAACGCCTCCTGCGGCGTTTATGTGCTGGGCAGCCCGGCGCGGCGCCCGGACGGGCTGGATCTGAAAAACTGCGCGATGCGCATGACCCGTAACGAGGAACAGGTGTCCAGCGGGCGCGGCAGCGAATGCCTCGGCCATCCGCTGAATGCGGCGGTGTGGCTGGCGCGCAAAATGGCCAGCCTCGGCGAGCCGCTACGGGCGGGAGATATCGTGCTGACCGGGGCGTTAGGCCCAATGGTGGCGATTAACGCTGGCGATCGCTTTGCAGCCCATATCGACGGTTTAGGTTCAGTGGCGGCGACTTTTGTCGCCGAAGAGGAAGGCAGTGATGAGTAAACGTAAAGTCGCCATTATCGGCTCAGGCAATATCGGCACTGATTTAATGATCAAAATTCTGCGCCACGGGCAGCACCTGGAGATGGCGGTGATGGTCGGCATCGACCCTGAATCCGATGGACTGGCCCGCGCCCGGCGCATGGGCATCGCTACCACGCATAAGGGGGTGGGCGGGTTGATGCAGATGGCCGAGTTCGCCGATATCGATTTCGTTTTTGACGCCACCAGCGCCGGAGCGCATGTGAAAAACGACGCCGCGTTGCGGGAAGCCAAACCGGGGATCCGTGTTATTGATCTGACCCCGGCGGCCATCGGCCCGTACTGCGTTCCGGTGGTCAATCTTGAGGCCAATATTACCGCGGGTAACGTCAATATGGTGACCTGCGGCGGCCAGGCGACCATCCCGATGGTGGCGGCGGTGTCTCGGGTAGCGAAAGTACACTACGCGGAAATTATCGCCTCCATTGCCAGCAAATCCGCCGGGCCGGGAACGCGCGCGAATATCGATGAATTTACCGAGACCACTTCGCAGGCCATTGAGAAAGTCGGCGGGGCGGCGAAAGGCAAAGCGATTATCGTGCTGAACCCGGCGGAGCCGCCGCTGATGATGCGCGATACCGTTTATGTCCTGAGCGAAGCGGCATCGCAGCAGGCGATTGCCGCGTCGATCGCAGAGATGACGGCGGCAGTGCAGGCCTATGTGCCGGGATATCGCCTGAAACAGCAGGTGCAGTTTGAGGTGATCCCAGAAGATAAGCCGGTAAATCTGCCGGGCGTTGGTCGCTTCTCCGGCCTGAAAACGGCGGTTTACCTCGAGGTCGAAGGCGCGGCGCACTATCTGCCAGCTTACGCGGGTAACCTCGATATTATGACCTCGGCGGCGCTGGCGACGGCGGAAAAAATGGCCCAGGCGATGAACGACGCGGCGGGAGAAGTAGCATGAACGGCAAAAAACTCTATATCTCAGATGTAACCCTGCGCGACGGGATGCACGCGATTCGCCATCAATACTCGCTCGATAATGTGCGCCAGATTGCCCGGGCGCTGGATAGCGCAGGCGTCGATTCGATAGAAGTGGCCCACGGCGATGGTCTGCAGGGGTCCAGCTTTAACTACGGCTTCGGCGCGCACAGCGATCTGCAGTGGATTGAAGCCGCTGCGGAGTCGGTAAACCGGGCGAAAATCGCCACCTTATTGTTGCCTGGCATTGGCACACTACACGACCTGAAAAACGCGTATCAGGCCGGGGCGCGGGTGGTGCGCGTAGCGACCCACTGCACCGAAGCGGATGTCTCGGCGCAACATATCGCCTTCGCCCGCGAGCTGGGGATGGACACCGTGGGCTTCCTGATGATGAGCCATATGACCACCCCGGAGCAACTGGCGCAGCAGGCGCTGAAGATGGAATCCTACGGCGCGACCTGTATTTACGTGGTCGATTCCGGCGGGGCGATGAATATGAACGATATTCGCGATCGTTTCCGCGCCCTCAAAGCGGTGTTGAAAGCGGAAACCGCCACCGGGATGCACGCGCACCATAACCTGAGCCTCGGCGTCGCCAACTCAATCGCCGCGGTGGAAGAGGGCTGTGATCGCATCGACGCCAGCCTTGCGGGGATGGGGGCTGGCGCAGGCAACGCACCGCTGGAAGTTTTTATCGCCGCAGCAGACAAGCTCGGCTGGGATCACGGTACAGATCTTTATGCCTTGATGAACGCCGCCGATGATCTGGTGCGTCCGCTCCAGGACCGTCCAGTACGGGTTGATCGCGAAACCCTGGCGCTGGGCTATGCCGGGGTTTACTCCAGCTTTCTGCGCCACAGCGAAGTGGCGGCGGCGCGCTACGGCCTGAGCGCGGTGGATATCCTTGTCGAGCTGGGCAAGCGGCGGATGGTGGGCGGCCAGGAGGATATGATCGTCGACGTCGCCCTGGATCTGCTTAACCGTAGCAAATAAAAGAGACGCGCGGCTGGCAAAGTATCAGCCGCCATTCACCTGCTCCGCTTGTCCGGATATCGCAAAGGTACCCTATGACCAAAACAACGACTGCAAGCAATTCGCGCCTGATGTTAACCGTCGGGCTCTGTTTTATGGTGGCCCTGATGGAAGGGCTGGATTTGCAGGCGGCGGGCATTGCCGCCGTCGGTATGGCGCAGGCGTTCGCGCTGGATAAAATGCAAATGGGCTGGATTTTCAGCGCTGGGATCCTTGGCCTGCTGCCAGGTGCGCTGGTTGGCGGCATTCTGGCGGATCGCCATGGTCGCAAGCATATTCTGCTGGGATCGGTGTTTCTCTTTGGCCTGTTTTCCATTGCCACCGCGCTGGCGTGGAATTTCCCGACGCTACTACTGGCGAGGCTGTTGACCGGCGTTGGGCTGGGCGCGGCATTACCGAATCTGATTGCGTTAACCTCGGAAGCCGCTGGCCACCGTTTTCGCGGCAGGGCGGTGAGCCTGATGTATTGCGGCGTTCCTATCGGCGCAGCGCTGGCGGCGGCGCTGGGGTTTTTCGGTCTTACCGGGGCCTGGCAGACGGTGTTCTGGGTCGGCGGTATTGTTCCGTTGCTGCTGGTGCCGCTGTTGCTGCGCTGGCTGCCGGAATCGCAGGTCTTCCGGCGCAGCGCCGAAGGCGTGCCGTTAAGCACGCTCCTCGCGCCGGGCAGCGCCACCGCCACTCTGCTGCTGTGGCTGTGCTATTTCTTCACGCTGCTGGTGGTATATATGCTGATTAACTGGCTGCCGATGCTGTTAGTCGGTCAGGGATTCAGCCCCAGCGAGGCGGCGGGAGTGATGTTTGTCCTGCAGTTTGGCGCCGCCAGCGGCACGTTGCTGCTGGGGGCGCTGATGGATAAGCTCAGCCCGCTGTGGATGTCGCTGCTGATTTATATCGGCATGCTGGCGTCGCTGCTGGCGCTGGGCACCGCGACGTCGTTCGGCACGATGCTGTTCTCTGGATTCGTTGCCGGACTGTTTGCTACCGGCGGGCAGAGTGTGCTGTATGCACTGGCTCCGCTGTTTTATCGCACCGAAATCCGTGCAACAGGAGTGGGGACGGCGGTGGCGATTGGCCGCCTTGGCGCGATGAGTGGTCCGCTACTGGCTGGAAAAATGCTGGCGCTGGGTACCGGAACTATCGGGGTGATGGCCGCCTCAGCCCCAGGCATTCTGCTGGCGGGCGTGGCGGTATTCTGGCTGATGAGCCGACAGAAACGCACAGCGGTAGTCTGAGGATTTTATTGTAAATACAGAGATACTTGCGAGGGCGGCACAGAACCCGTAGCCCAACTGAGCGTTGCGCGAGCAGGAGAGCCGCATTGGGTATCTCCTGCTGCACAGCATAGCTGAATATAGGTGACAACGTCTCTTTTGGGGAGTATCTCCTGGGTATTATGCTGCTCTGCTCCCTCGTTATCAGGAGGAGGGAGCATTTCCGGACAAGGCATGACAACCGTTTAAAAGTCCATCTTCACCGTAAACTGCACTTCACGCGGATCGCCGATCTGGTTACCGAGGTTATTGGAACCAATAGATGAGGCGTACCAGGTCTTATCAAACAGGTTCTTCAGGTTAACCTGTAGGGTCACAGGATATTGCAACTTGACTTTATAGGCCGCAAATACATCCGCCACGGCATAGCCCGGCAGATAATACTCCGCGCCGTTGGTACCGGAACGTTTGCTCACTGCACGACCGCCGCCGCCAACCGTCAGAGTATTGCTGTTATAGACGTTATGAATGTCATAGCTCAGGAACAGAGAACCGGTGTGTTTCGGCACGTTAGGCAAGGGTTTACCCTGATAGTCGGGGTCCTCGATGACTTTCGCATCGGTATAGCCGTAGCTGGCGATGATGCTCAGGTTATCGGTCAGCGACCCGGCAACATCGACTTCGACACCGCGAGAGCGCACTTTACCAGCGGTTTTAGCCACGGTCTCATCGCCCACGAATTCGGTATAGAGGACGTTGCGTTTATCAATATCAAACAACGCGATATTGGCGGTGACGCCGTTGAACAGCTCGAACTTAGCGCCCAGTTCGTACGCAGTGGACTCTTCCGGCGGCAGGTTGCCGATATAGCTGGCGATAGAGGACTGTGGCATAAACGACTGCGCCACGTTACCGAACAGCGAAACGGACGGCGTCAGTTTATAGACCAGGCCCGCTTTCGGCGTCCATTTCTGGTCGCTGCTGTTGGTATTGACCTTAAACGGACGACCCTTACCGGCGTACTGGGTATAATACTGATAGCGTACCCCGGCTACGGCAATCCAGTTATCAGTAAGATACAACGCATCCTGGACGTAGCCCGCGTAGCTCTCTTGCTGAATGCGCTGGTCGCTGTCAGCTGCCGAGACGCTGGTACATTTGTCAACTGTACCGTAGACCGGATTATAGATATTGAATCCCTTCACGTTCTTACAGCGGATCATATCGGTCCGCAGCAGATCGTAATTCTCATAAGCCAGGCCGGTGAGGATCTCGTTGTAGAAGCCGCCGATGACCACGTTACCCTGTAAATCCGCCCGCGTGGAGTGCATTTTCTGAGTTGAACCCTGGGTGGCGTCGACGCGGCGGGTCAGGTTACCGGTTGCTGAGTCGTAGGCCATCACTCGGGCCTGATTATCGTTGTAATGATCCTGACTGTAGCTGTAGTCAAAACGGGCGGTCCAGGCGTCATTGAGACGATATTCGGCATTCAGTTGTGCGAGATCGGAATAACCGTCGGTGATGTTAAACGGTTCATCAAAACGCGTTTTGCGATCGACGTTAACCGCATGACCGGTATTCAGATCGAAGATGGTTCCACGATCGAACGGGGTGCTGTAGTTACGGTGCGAATACGAAACATTCACCGTCGCCCGCTCGCCGAACCAGCTCAGAGAAGGGTTAATAAAGCTGCTCTTCTCTTTGCCGAAATTGCGCCAGTAATCTTCATTTTGATATTCGCCAATGACCCGGTACGCCAGTTGCGTCCCTTCGATTGGGCCAGTCACGTCAAACTGGCCGGTACCGCCGCCAAAGCTGGTGGAGGTGGCGGATACAGAACCACCGAAGGTGCGCTCCGGGCGTTTGGTGATGACGTTAATCAATCCGCCGGGGTCGAGAATGCCGTACAACGTTGAGGCCGGGCCTTTAAGCACTTCGACATGTTCGGTGGAGGCGGTAAAGCTGCGTGGTAGCACAGTACGCATTCCGTTGGTCATGATCGAACCGTCACGGTTAGCGCCGAAGCCGCGGCGGGTAAAGGCATCCTGCGTCCCGCCGAGGGTATTGGTTTGCACCACGTTGGCGACGTTATACAGCGCTTCATCAAGGTTCGTCGCATGCTGATCCTGGAGCACTTTGTCGCTCACCGTATTGACTACCTGCGGAATATCCAGCACCGGCATTGAAGTTAGCGTGGCGGTTGAGGTATTGATCGGTTGATAGCCATCGGTGGCATTCTGCGGCGCGCTATCGGCCACCACCGTCATGGTCTCTTCAGCGGTTTTTTTCGCTTCATCAGTGCGACTTTCCGCGGCCAATAATCCCGGCGAGGTTAAAAAAATCAGTGAAAAAAGCGCACGTCCTTTTAATGTCGAAAAAGGAACAGTTAATTGAGTCATTTTTTTTCTCGTAAAAAAACCTCTTCTTGCGGAGAGGTAAAACCAATAAAATCATTGCTCTGAAAAATAATACTGTCTATTTTTTACACTGATATGTGTTCAGATATGTAATTGAGAATCATTCAATCATGAAAGTGTGTAGTAGTAAACGGTATATAAGGTAAAAAATTTGCAAGGTAAATCATTGCTGTTGTATGGGTAACGGCTAAAGATAATAGTTGTTTATTTCTTTGTTTTTATAAGTTATTTGATCGGTTTTCTATTGTGCGGTTTATGCGGGTCCTCGGCTGTAACGCTGGTAGTAATAGGGTATTGACTACTACATTCATCCATCGCATGATTGAAAGAGAATGAGATTTATTTTTGTTTGAGTGCGGAACGAGCGGGCCTGGCGCCACGCCGTTGCGGCGCGGGAGTGAGTTATGCCACAGCGGGTGTTGCCTGCAGAGCAGGGGATCGTCCTGGATTCCTTGTCGGCCGGATATGGCCAGACGCTAATCGTCGACAATATTCATCTGACCATCCCCCACGGGAAAATGACGGTGCTGGCCGGAGCCAACGGCTCGGGTAAATCGACGCTGCTGTCGACTATCGCCCGGATGCTCAAACCGCTGGGCGGTTGCGTACGTCTGGATGGCGAAGTCATTCACCAGATGCCGACCCGGGAGGTTTCCCGGCGCTTGGGTATTCTGCCGCAATCGCCCCTGACGCCAGAAGGGCTGACGGTTTTTGAACTGGTCTCGCGCGGGCGCTACCCCTGGCAGGGGTTAATGCGTCAATGGTCCGACGCTGATGAACAGGCGGTAGAAGAGGCGCTACGGCTGACGGGCACCGCAGAGTTTGCCCATTTACCGGTTGATAGCCTCTCCGGCGGTCAGCGTCAGCGCTGCTGGATTGCGATGGCCCTCGCCCAGCAAACAGCGACTATCCTGCTGGATGAGCCCACCACCTGGCTCGATCTGCGCTATCAGGTAGACATCCTCGAACTGTTGCAGACTTTAACCCGCGATCATGGCCGCACCGTGGTGACTGTTCTCCACGACCTGAATTTTGCAGTGAACTACGCCGACATGCTGGTGTTTCTCAAAAAAGGGCAGATCGCTGGCGTGATTAATGAAGAGGAAATCTGCACGCCAGAGCTGATTAAAACCGTCTTTGACGTTGATGTGCGGATGTCCCTCAACCCGCAGACCGGTAAGCCCTTTTTTATGCCATTCCGCGCACGCGAAGAGAAGGCTGTATGAGCGTCTCTACGCTGCTGCTGCATCGTCGACAATCCCGGCCCCGGCTGGCTTTGGTACTGCTGAGCTTACTGCTGTTAGGTAGTTCGCTGGTGCATCTTGGGCTCGGCGCGCGCTGGATTGCGCCGCAAACGGTGTTGCAGGCGCTGTTCCACTACGACCCGCGCAACTTCGATCACCGCATTATTATCGATTTACGTCTGGTACGCCTGACCGCGGCGCTGCTGACCGGCGCGGCGCTTGGCGTGGCGGGACTGCTGCTGCAAACCGTGATCCGCAACCCGCTGGGCGAGCCGCATATTCTCGGCCTCAATGCTGGCGCCTCACTGGCGGTGGTGGCGACATCGGCGCTGGGGCTTAGCCTTGACGGCATGGAATTAGCCAGGCCGCTGACCGCCGCCTGCGGCGCGGCGCTGCTGTTTGGCGGTGTGATGCTGCTGTCGTCGTCCGGGCGAGGTGGAGTGACGCCGCTGCGTATTACCCTGTGCGGGGTGGCGCTGTCGGCGTTTGCCTCGGCGGTGACGGCGGCGATACTGATCCTTGATGAACAAACGCTGCTGGCGATGCGTACATGGCTGGCGGGCGACCTGGCTGGCCTGAACTGGCAAACGCTGCGCACTGCGCTAATCCCGGCGTTGGCGGGAGTGACGATCGCGCTGGTGCTTGCGCCACGCCTGAATGTGCTGGCGCTTGGCGACAACGTTGCGCTTGGGCTGGGAGTGAAGATTGTGCAGACCCGGTTGCTGGGGTTGGCCGCCATTGCATTACTGTGCGGTTCTGCGGTGGCGGTGGCCGGTCCGATTGGCTTCGTTGGTCTGGTGGTGCCCCATGTGGTGCGTCGGCTAATTAGCGAAGACATCCGTCTGGCGCTGCCGCTGGCTGCCCCGGTTGGCGCGCTGGTGCTGGTGCTGGCGGATATCGCCGCCCGTACGCTGGTGGCACCCCAGGAACTGGCGACCGGCGCGATGACCGCACTGGTGGGTGCGCCGGTGTTTATTTTTATCGCCGCGAGGTTTTTTAAATGAAAAGCGCCGTCCGTCGCGCCGGTTTTCGTCCTCTTACCTGTGGCTACTGGCATATTTTGCTGCGTCCTGCGGCGTTAAAAATTGCCGGTGGAGTGCTGCTCGTTATCCTGCTGCTGGCGCTGTTTGGCCTGACGCGCGGCAGCTTCCCGATGCCTTCCGGCACCTTATTTCGTGTGCTGCTGGCCGCAGAAAACGTGGCCGGGCAGCAGCGTTTTATCCTGTTTGATATCCGCCTGCCGAGGCTGTTTATGGCGCTGCTGTGCGGGGCGATGCTTGGCCTGGCTGGCGCGGCGATGCAGAGCATAACGCGCAACGGTCTGGCGGACCCCGGGCTTATCGGCGTGAAGGAAGGCGCCAGCATTGTAGTGTTGGCGCTGGTGCTTTTCTTCCCGGCGGTGGGATTGATCTGGCGGCCGCTGGCAGGGATGCTCGGCGGCGTGCTGGTGGCGCTGCTGGTCCTGGCGCTGGCCCGCGACTGTTCGCGCCCGCGCTTTATTTTGATCGGTATCGGCGTGTCGTGGACGCTGGCGGCGGCGGTCGGCATTTTTATGACCACCGCCGATGTGCGCGATGTGCAGACGGCGATGATTTGGCTGTCGGGCAGCCTGCATGCGGCGACCTGGCCGCTGTTGACAGTAGCCTTCTGCTGGGCGCTGCCTGGCGCGCTGATCCTGTTTCTTACCGCCAGGGCCGCCGATGTGGCCCTGCTGGGAGATCGCACGGCCATCGGCCTCGGCGTACGCTTGCAACAACTGACCCTGCTGCGTTTTTTCGCGCCGGTGCTGCTGACCTCGGCCAGTGTCTCCTGCGTCGGTAGCCTGGGGTTTGTTGGCCTGATGGCGCCGCATATGGCACGTTTTCTGCTGCGCGGCGGCCAGGTGGCGCTGCTCTGCGGCAGCGCATTGATTGGCGCGCTGCTGGTGTTGGTCACCGATACCATTGGTCGACTGGCTTTTGCACCGTTACAGATCCCGGCCGGGATCGTAATTGCCCTGGTCGGTTGCCCGTTTTTTATTGTCCTGCTCTGGCGTCGCCGTGATGCCCTGTAAATCAAAAAGGATGGCTATGCGTTGGTTCGTTTCTCTGCTGGTGTTGTTGGCGGGGGTCGCCTCGGCTGCCGATACGCAAACCTTCACCGATGATTTAGGTCGTACGGTGATCGTTCCGCTGCACCCACAGCGGATTGTGTCGATGCACGATCTGGATATCACCATCCCGCTGATCGAGCTTGGTGTCCCGCCGGTCGCCAGCCACGGACGGACCCGTCCGGACGGCAGCCACTTTTTACGCTCCAGCGCGCAGTTGACCGGGCTTGATTTCGCTAACAGCGCGATTCAGTTTATCGGCACAGCGGATATCGATCTCGAGGCGGTAGCCGCCGCGAAACCTGACTTGATTATCACCGAACCCAGCCGTCACGTCTCGGTGGAGCAACTGGAGAAGATTGCCCCAACGGTCAGCATCGATCATTTGCAGGGTAGCGCGCCGCGCATCTATAGCAAACTGGCGCAGCTCACCGGTACCCAGCCGCGACTGGCGATCCTTGAACACCGTTATCAGGAACAGATTAAGCAACTGAAGGCGACGGTGGATACGCAAAAAATCGTCGTCTCGGTGATTCAGGCCAACAACGGCAAGGTCACTGTGCATCACTCTTATCATGCGCTGGGCCGCGTGCTGCGCGATGCCGGGTTTCGCTTTCCGCCGCTGATTGACAAGATCCCCGATGGTCAGCGCATTGACGTGAGCGCCGAGCAGTTGCCGGAGCTGGATGCCGATTTCGTATTTGCCACCTGGCGCTCCGATACCGGCGGTAAGCCGCAGGATGAGCTGCAGGCGATGGAGGGCGTCATGCCGGGCTGGTGCGATTTTATGCGCGCTTGCCGTACCGGGCGCTATATTCTGCTGCCGCGCGAGGAGGTTATCTCTAACTCATTTGCCGCGCTGACGCTGATGGTTGCTCAGGTACAGTCGCATATTGCCGGTCGTCCTTTGCCTGAGGCTCTGAAATGAAAACGGCGGTAAAAAGAGAGAAGGGGCGAATTGACCTGTTCGGCGAGCGTTTTCGCGCCCGCGCGCCTCAACTGTCACCGCGTCTGCTGGCAGTGGTCAGCTATATCAACGAAAACCGGGAAGTGGTGCTGGAGCGCACGGCCATGGAGATAGCCACCGCCACGAATACCTCGGACGCTACGGTGGTGCGCGCGATCCAGGCGCTCGGTTTCGCCGGACTGCGGGAATTGAAGCAAACCATGGAGCGCTGGTTTGGCCCGCCGGCGACCTCGTCGGAAAAAATGCTTTCGACAGTAAGCGCGCTATCGAGCGATGTCAATTCGAGCATCAATTTTGTACTGGAAGGGCATCAGCGGGCCTGTGAAGTGCTGTCGCGCCCTGATAACCGCGCGGCGATGGCTCAGGCGGTAGCGCTGCTGAGCGATGCGCGTCAGGTGGGGATTTTCGGTATCGGCGCCTCGGGTATCCTCGCTGAATATACTGGCAGACTGCTGAACCGTATCGGCCTGCCTTCGTATGTGATGAATCGCACCGGGTTTAGCCTCGCCGAGCAACTGATCGGCCTGCAGCGGGGAGATGTGCTGATTATGATGGGGCAAAAATCACCGCACCGGGAGGGGATGACGACCCTGCGTGAGGCCCGACGACTGGGGATCCCGACGATTTTGCTGACTCAGGCGCTGGACTCTCGCTTTAGCCAGGAGGCGCAGGTGGTGATTGAGGTGCCGCGTGGCGGCGATAACGGTCGGGTGCCGCTGCACGGTACGGTGCTGGTATGCCTGGAGATGATCGTATTGTCGGTCGCCTCCACCGTACCGCAAAAGGCGGTGAAATCGATGAAGCGAATCAATGAATTGCATCGGGCTATTGGTAAATCCGGCGGTAAACGAAGCTAAGCGGACGATAATTTACTGTCGGGCAGGTTTCCGGTACGCCGCTGTTTGTACAAATCATGGTGGTTCACTTGCTGCATGAACGCGCTGGAAACCGTCAGCGAAGGCGAGGTTGAGGTTAACGGCTTTGCCCGCGAAGTGGCCGACCGTGTTATCTTTATCGACCAGGGGATTATTCAGGAAGAAGGTAAACCAGCGCAGATTTTTAGCGCGCCGACTAATCCGCGCACTGCCGCGTTTTTAAGTAAAGTGCTGGAATGGTTTTCAGCTCCGGAATTGAACCCTTTTCCCTTTTGGGGAGAGGGAGAAAATCGTTCCGGGATACCTCAGCGACCAGCGGGTTGCTTACTGCAGGGAGTAGGTTGGTGTTACTGAGAAAAATTTTTGTCCCGCCGGTTTTGTTACTGCTGTTTTTGCTTTTCGATCTGTTGATTGCCGGGCGCGAGCTTTGGGCGTGGCGGCCACTCTCTTTCGGCCTTGCGCTGATCCCGCTCATCCTCAGTACGGTTATCGTCTTCAGGACGCTACGCCAGTTTCATCGCCACCGTACCACCCTGAATCCGCTGCGGGCTGAGGAAACCCGCACACTGGTGACCGATGGCTGGTTTCGCTATTCGCGTAATCCCCTCTATCTGGCGATGGCTGGCGTTCAGTTCGCGTTTATTATCCTGACTGCTAACCCCTTGCTGCTGTTGACGCTACCGCTATTCATCTATTTACTGACTGTGCTGCATATCCGTCCTGAAGAGGCCGAACTGGCCCGCCTTTTTCCTCACCAGTGGTCTGAGTACGTGCGTAGAGTTCGGCGCTGGCTATAGTTTTACCAACCCCGAACATGACAGGTTTACGGGCCGGTAAATAAAAGCTACTGCGTCGCCTCGCTAAAATCATTTATTTCTTCTTTACGTTCATCTGCCAGCAGCGTTTTTTCGCTTTTACCAAGGCACTGGATCAGCAGGAACAGCGCGCCGCTGCCAAACAGCGTCATCAGCAGGCCGTCGTAACCCGAGACACTGACCAGCAATCCGCTGACTAGCGGCCCAGCCACGCTGCCCGCAGACCAAAAGAATCCCAACAGGGCATTAATCATAATCAGCTTCTGCCCGGAGAAGGTTTTCCCGGCGCGGACCAGCGACAGGGTATAGAGCGCGCCCGCTGCGGCACCCAGTATCAGGCAACCGACAATCAACTGGATATACGACGCCAGCAGAAACGGCAGGGCCAGCAAGGCGAGGCAGAAGACCACCGCGCAGGTCAGATGTACGCGGCGGATGCCGAAGCGGTCGGCAATCCATCCCAGCGGCGCCTGGAACACGGCATCGCCGGTGAGTACCACCGTGACCAGCAGCACCGCCGCCACTTCGTTCAGCCCTTTATCCATACCGTAAAGCGGCAGCAGCGCCAGTATGCTGGCATCAAAAAAAGCAAAACAGAATACGCCGGAAGCCAGTACCGGCAAAAAGGGGCCGAGGCTGCGCCAGCTGGCGCCTTCCGCCAGTCGTTCGCGGCTGCCGGAAGGCAGATGGCGTAGCATCAGCAGGCAGGCGAGGGTCACCAGCCCGACGAGCAGCAGGGTCCATGGTTGATACGTCTCTCCGGCGGAAATCAGTAGCGGCCCCGCCAACTGACAGCCGGTAAAGGCGGAGGCATAAATGCCGGTCAGTGTTGCCCGATTCTTACCTGCCGCGCCGCCGGTGATCCAGCTTTCGCCAATGACGATAATCACGCCCGAAGCCAGACCGGTAACCAGCCGCGGCAGCAGGAGATGAACCCTATCAAACGACAGGCAGGAGGCGATCGTCGCCACCGCCAGCGCCAGCAGACTGACGGAAAGCAGAAGACCCATCTCAAAGCGCCGACACAGCGCAGGTGAGAGGAAGGAGGAGAGCATCATCCCCGCTGGCGGTAGCGCGGCCAGCAGGCCGACGTAAACGGTATCAATCTGCTGCTGCGCCAGCTCCAGACTGATTAAGGGCACCGTGTATCCGGTGATAAATCCCACTAATGAGGCCGCCATGATCATCGCCAGCGTGGGGGCAAGACGATTCTGCTCTGGGTTGAACATTTTATTTCCGGTTAAGGAGGTCTGTAGAGTGAATTATTCGGAAAAATGCCAGTATAACTGCATAATAATTAATCGCACGCCTTATGTCACCGTTGATATCACTACAAAAAAACGCAGTGCTGACGGGATGCCGCGCAAATGCGCGTCGGCGCAAGGTTTGGCGGAAGTTGTCAGCGGGCAGGTGAAAGGATATAACCAATAGGCTAGCGGGTTACCTGTAGCCCCGACTTATTGAATAAAACACTCGTTCAGCGTTGTTGCTGTGCAGGAAAGGAGTAAGACATGGCAGTATCCCCTTCACTCATCGCTGAAGCCATTCGCTGGCGACGTGATTTTCATGCCTGCCCTGAACTGGGGTATCAGGAACAGGAAACCTCGCGCCGGGTGGCTGAATTGCTCACTTCCTTTGGGCTTCAGGTGCATTGTGGGTTGGCGGGTACCGGCGTGGTAGCGACGCTGGAGAATGGCCCCGGTCCGGTGATTGGTCTGCGGGCCGATATGGACGCGCTACCGATAACCGAGCTGAGCGATATCGGCTATAAATCGCGTAATCCGGGCGTGATGCATGCCTGCGGCCATGATGGCCATAGCGCGATGCTGCTGGCGACAGCGGCGCATCTGGCGCAAACTCGCCGCTTTCGCGGTACCGTTCATTTTGTCTTCCAGCCCGCCGAGGAGAATCTTGGCGGCGCGCGTAAAATGGTGGAAGAGGGGTTGTTTGAGCGCTTCCCGATGGATGCCATTTACGCGCTACATAACTGGCCGGGTATCCCGCTGGGCCAGGTGGCGATTAACAGCGGGGCGATGATGGCCTCTCTCGATGCTTTTGAAATTACCCTGACCGGCAAAAGCTGCCATGCGGCGATGCCGGAGCGCGGGACGGACCCGATTGTTGCCGCGGCGCAGTTGATTATGGCGCTGCAAACCATTCCTTCGCGTCGCCTGTCGCCGCAGGAGTCGACAGTGGTGAGCATTACTCAGATTGTTGGCGGGGAGGCAATTAATGTGCTGCCGGATAAAGTGGTGCTGCGCGGAACCTTCCGCTGCCTGAACAACCAGGTACGCGAGCGGGTCAGGGGGCTAATCGAGAGCTATGTTGCCGCCCAACCGCAGGTGTCTGACGTGGAAGGCGAAATCTCCTGGTATCCCGGTTATCCGGTGACCACCAACCATCCGGCCGAAGCGCAAAAGGTTCGCGATGTGGCGAGCGCGTTGCTGGGTGAATCAGCGGTGAGCTGGAACGGTAATCCATCAATGGCATCGGAAGATTTTGCCTGCATGCTGGAGGCCTGTCCGGGCGCCTATTTCTGGATCGGGACTGATGGCGAGACGGCTTCAAAACCGCTGCATAATGCCGGATATGATTTTAATGATGAGCTGATCTCTCATGGTGTGGCGCTGTGGACGGCACTTGTAGAGAAGATATTAGCTTAAGATGTGGTTTTCCGGGCACCTGCTTCCTTGCGGGCTAGCGGCTCTGCTTCGCAGGGAGCCTGCGGACAGGCCGGATGTTTCAGGTGCTGACCTTACTGGTGACGCATCACGCCAAATGGCTGTGCAATCTCTCGGCAGGTTACTGCTTTTTTTACTGTATGGGTTACGGGGCGTCGCTCGCCCTTCGGGCCGCCCTGAAGGGCGTTCAAAACTCCGGGGGCTTTGTGCGAGCTCTGGCCAGGCTCAGAATGGCAAGTAAAATAGCCCTGATGGGATAGGTTTTTCATCTTTTCTTAATATTCTCGCCAGCAGATCTTATCTCTTTTGCCGTATCTCACGAATCGTCATTTAAATTACTCCAGCGTCACAAAAGCCATAAAAAAACAATCCCCGGCGTTGCAAGGCCTGGCTGCCTCGCTATATGTTAAATTCACGTTTAATAATTGATGGTTAAAGGTTGATTTTATGTATATGAAAATCGGTGGTTTAGTGATTTCACTTACGGCAATATTCTCCGGCCAGGCCCTTGCAGCCCTTCCTCAAGGCTACCCGGCAGATTATCAAAAGATTGTGAATGCCGGGATCAAAGAGGGCAAGGTTGTTATCTATTCAACGACAGATACCAAGGCCGCAGGTCCGTTAATTAAAGGCTTTGAAGCGCAATATCCCGGCATTAAAGTTGAATATAACGATATGAACAGTACTGAGTTGTACAACCGTTATATCAGCGAGCAGGCGGCGGGCGGCGGTAGCGGCGATGTGGTCTGGAGCTCGTCAATGGATACGGCGCTGAAACTTGCCACTGATTACGCTGCAGAGTACGCCTCGCCAGAGCGGGATAAGCTGCCGAAATGGGCGGTCTGGCAGCAAAAAGCCTATGGCACTACCTATGAGCCGGTGGTCTTTATCTACAATAAACGGCTGATCCCGCCAGGAGATGTCCCGGATTCGCATCCTGCGCTGGCGAAGCTTATCACCAGCCAGACCGATAAATTTAAAAGTAAGGTCACCACTTACGATATTGAAAAATCGGGTCTGGGTTTTATGCTGGCTGTACAGGACAGCAAAGCCGATGCTAACTACTTTAACGATCTGGCAGGAATAGCCAAAGGCGGGCTGACCGTGCAATCGTCCACTGGTACCATGATGGAGCGCGTCTCCTCCGGGGAAAACCTGATTGGCTACAATATTCTTGGTTCATACGCGGAAGCACGGGCGAAAACCGATCCTTCACTTGGTATCTCATATCCGCAAGATTATGTGCTGGTGCTCTCGCGGGTCTCTTTTATTACCGCAGAAGCCGAGCATCTGAACGCGGCGAAGTTGTGGTTTGACTACGTGCTGTCGGAAAAGGGGCAAAGCATCCTGGCGAATCAGGCCGATATTCCCTCCCTGCGTAATGATATCGAAGGTAAAAATGATATCGATGGCATGACCAAAATGCTCGGCAGCGCGCTGAAGCCTATTCCGGTCGATGAAACGCTGCTGACGTATCTTGAGCCGAAAAAACGGCTGGAATTTATCAAACAGTGGCGTACTGCAGCGGCGAAATAACCCTCCGACGCTGTGCATCCCCGAATGCACGGCGCTTTTAATGTTCGCCAGGTTTAAAGGGATCGCTTATGAATGTCTTACGCCGAACATGGCAGGGCTTGCCGCGCGGTATCGTTGTAGTGATTACGGCGCTGGCGATTTATGTCCCGCTGTTATTTATCGTGGTGCAGAGCTTTCTCTCGGCACCTTTTTTTGCTCACTCAAAGGCATTCAGCCTCGAAGCCTTTGCGTTTATCTTTAGCGACCCTGATTTTTATCTGGCGCTAAAATCCGGTTTTATTCTGGCATTCGGCCTGGTGGCGATTGCCATCCCGCTCGGCGGCATCCTCGCCTTTTTAATGGTGCGCACCGATTTACCCGGGCGGCGGTTTATTGAGCCGCTGATTCTGGTGCCGATTTTCGTTTCGCCAATGGTGCTGGGCTTTGGTTACGTGGTAGCGGTCGGCCCGGTGGGCTTCTTTTCGCAATGGGCTGAGCAACTGATCGGTTTTGTGCCGTGGAATATCTATTCAATGTTCAGCATCGTGGTGATTGCCGGACTGACGCACGTTCCGCATGCTTATCTCTATATCTCCTCCGCGCTGCGCAGCGTCGGGTCGGATGTGGAGGAAGCCGCGCGGACGGTTGGCGCATCGCCGCTGCAGGTGATGACGTCGGTGAGTCTGCCGATGGTGCGCCCGTCAATACTCTACGCCAGTGTGCTGCTATTTTTTCTCGGTCTGGAAGTATTTGGCCTGATGCTGGTGTTGGGAGATCCTGAAGGCAACATGGTGCTGGCGACCTATCTTTATAAGCTCACCAACAAGCTGGGCACGCCTTCTTATCACCTGATGGCGGCGGTGGCGGTAGTGCTTATTTGCATAACCATCCCGCTGGTGATGCTCCAGCGCCGCCTGATGCGTACCGCTAATCGTTTTGTCACTATGAAGGGTAAAGCATCGCAGGCCCGCGCGCTGCCGCTGGGGAAATGGCGTTGGGTTGCCGGGATCGTGGTGGTGGTATGGCTGACGGTCACCATCGGCGTGCCGCTGATTGGCGTTGCGCTGCGGGCCTTTATTTCAAACTGGGGGGTGGGCGTTTCGCTGTGGGATGAGCTCTCGTTGACGACTTTCCGTAACATCTGGCAGCAGCCGAATCTGCTGCGCGCCATCGTGAACTCCATGGCGATTGGAGTAATCGGCGGCGCGTTGGCGGTGATCTGCTATCTGTTCGTGGGGATCGCGATGCACCGCAAACCGGATAACATCACGCGCTTTCTTGATTACAGCGTGCTGGTGCCGCGTGCGGTACCGGGGCTGTTGGCCGGGCTGGCGTTTCTGTGGGTGTTTCTGTTTTTGCCGATGTGGCTGGATCAGTCGCTGAAAAACGGCTGGCTCTCCGCGCTACCGGTGGCCGACTGGCTGCGCGAGCATCTGATTGTTCAGTTGCGCGCGCTGCGTAATACCATTTTTAGCGTCTGGTTGGCCTATACCGTAGTGTGGATGGCCTACGGCCTGCGGCTGATCTCCTCGACGCTGTTGCAGGTGGCGCCGGAGCTGGAAGAGGCCGCGCGCAGTACCGGCGCATCGCGCGGGCAGATTACCCGCCACGTCACGGTGCCGCTGTCGCGCTATGGCTTAATTGGCTCATGGCTGCTGATGTTTCTTATCTTCGAGCGCGAATATTCCACCGGGGTTTATCTGCTTTCACCAGGAACAGAAACGATCGGTTCGATGCTGGTCTCGCTATGGGCCGCGGGGGCTATCGATATCGTTGCCGCGCTCTCCTTTATCAATATCCTGTTGGTGGTCGTTGGTCTGGGTATTGCCCTGCGCTTTGGAGTGAAATTACATGATTGAATTATCGGTAGAAAACCTGCATCTGACCTACGGCGATAATCCGGTGCTGAAAGGCGTATCAATGGAGCTGAAGCGGGGAGAAGTGGTTTCGTTGCTCGGGCCATCGGGCAGTGGAAAAACCACGCTGCTGCGAGCAGTCGCCGGGCTGGAGAAGCCGGGCAGCGGCATTATCACCATTGGTAAAACCCGCGTTTATGACGGCAATCCGCGTCGCGAAATTCCGGCGGAGGAGCGCAACCTGGGGCTGGTGTTTCAGTCCTACGCGCTGTGGCCGCATAAAACGGTGTTTGAAAACGTCGCTTATCCGCTGAAGCTGCGCAAGGTTGCCTCCACAGAGATTAAGCAGCGGGTCCAGACCGTGCTTGAACAACTGGGGCTGGGCCATCTTGGCAATCGCCATCCGCATCAACTCTCCGGAGGGCAGCAACAGCGCGTGGCCATCGGCCGGGCGCTGGTTTACAACCCGCCGGTTATTCTGCTGGATGAGCCGCTGTCGAACCTTGACGCTAAGCTGCGGGAAGAGGCGCGGGTCTTTTTGCGCGAGCTGATCGTTAAGCTGGGGCTGTCGGCGCTGATGGTCACTCACGATCAGAATGAAGCGATGGCGATTTCCGATCGCATTCTGCTGCTCAATAACGGGGTGATCGAGCAGCAGGGAACGCCGCAGGAGATGTACGGTAGCCCGAAAACGCTGTTTGCCGCCGAGTTTATGGGCAGCAATAACCGGTTGCATGGCAAAGTCACTGCTCTGGATAATGGTCGGGCGCGCATTGAGGGGGCCAGTTGGGCGCTATGGGGAATGGCGGGGGAAGGGGTCTGCGTGGGAGAAGAGGCGACGGCGGTGATCCGCGTAGAACGCCTGCGGCTGGCGTCAGCGCCCGATGATAATATGCTGGAGCTGCCATTATTGACCAGCATGTATCTCGGCGACCGCTGGGAGTATCTGTTTCGCACCAAAGGCGATGATTTCGCCATTCGCGTCTACGGCAGCGCGCTACGTGATGCCGAGCATTGCCAGCTCTCATTGCCCGTCAGCGACCTGTGGATCTTCCCTGAGGGCTGAAATAGAAAATGCATCAAGGCGGCAAGAGAATGAGACTCCAGGAGCGTACAAATAGTACGTGACTGGGGCGAATAAGCGCAGCCAACGAAGAGGCGGCTTGAAGGATGACGTGTATAAATACAGTCAGTGAGCGGAAAGTCTATTCAAGTCGAAATAAAACCCGCGCTTGCGGGTTTTTTTGCCAAAAACGCATCGGCGCTGGCTGATTATTGCTCAATCACGCGCGGCAATCGGCATCTGGCAAGGGATAATTAAGCGGCGGTTTTTGATGAGGACTGAAAAAATTTATGGCAGTAAGGGCAAATGAGTTGTGCGCCTTTTTGTACTCGGCTGAAGCTGTGTTCTGAATCCTGGGAGCAGTTAGGGCAAGAACATTTTACGAGATAATTACGACGAGTTTTAGCGTCTTTGCGTTCTGACATATGATATTTCCTGAGTTAAGGACTTACGACCATACAGCATTCCACTACAAATAGCTCTAACTCATTCTCCGAAACAGGGTGGGGGGAACGCCAGAGGCTCATGTCGTCGCCGTCTGGCAGAGAAAAATATTTAACCTGCAGGAGGTGGTCAAAGAGTAATTTTTCCCCCCTTTTTTTTGTGATTGATATCACCATTTGAAATAAAAAGACTATTTATCAAGTTGTTACTGTTTGCTGTGTTTTTGCATTCAGAGAACAATTTTCTCCATTTTTGCCTGATTAGAGGGAAAATAGGTAAGATTTTCTTCCGCACCTAATATACATTTTAACTGTGGTTGAAGGACGCAAATCACTATGTTGATGATGAAATGGCCATTGGTTCTTTGGCTATTAAACGGAGTTTTGGCTATTTTTTTATGCGCCAACTTCGCTGACCACGTAAATAAACACTCACGATATTTTATGATTAATAATAATTCGAGTATATCCTATGAAAACCAGAACTAAAGATATTGCTACCCTGGCCGTTCATGCTGGAAGCCAATCCGAACCAGTAACCAACGCTATATTTACCCCCATTGTCACAGCCAGCTCATTTATCCAACCTAATCTCTATGAAGGTGGCGATTTTTGTTATTCACGGGTCTCTAATCCAACGCGTAAAGCTTATGAATCTGCTCTGGCAGAACTGGAGGGAGGCATTTATGCCACCGCCACTGCGTCGGGAATGGCCGCCACCAATATCGTGATGGAACTCTTGCCCAAGGACGCCCATATTATTGCCATGAAAGGCGTCTATGGTGGAACCTGGCGGCTGTTTGAGAAATTAAAAACGCATACCACCGGCGCAACGATTTCCTATATCGATCTTAATGATGAGCAAAGCCTGATTAAGAATATTCAGGAAAATACCGCATTAATCTGGATTGAAACACCGACCAACCCATTACTGGAACTGGTCGATATTGCGAAAGTTTGTCGTATTGCTAAAGAACGCGCCATTATCACCTGCGTCGATAATACTTTCGCCAGCGCCTGGAACCATAAGCCACTCGAGATGGGCGCGGATATGGTGATGCTCTCCACCAGTAAATATATTGGCGGACATTCTGATTTAATTGGCGGCGCGGTAATCACCAATAATGAAGCATTAGCCTCCAGGCTCGACTTTATTAAAACCACCATCGGTTCCATTGCCTCGCCATTTGATGCCTATCTTGCCCTGCGTGGTATGAAAACGCTGGATTTACGCATGGAGCGTCAGTGCAGTAATGCGCTGCGTATTGCCGAATATCTGGAAAACCACCCGGCGATCGCCAACGTCTATTATCCTGGCCTGCCTTCGCATCCGCAGCACCAACTCTGCAAGGCGCAAATGCGCTCAGGCGGCGCCGTGGTGACCGCGACATTGAAGGGGGATATGCAGAGTCTGAAACGCTTTATCGGCGGTCTGCACTATTTTGTGCTGGCGGAATCGCTGGGCGGGGTGGAGAGCATGATTAACCATTCGGCTTCCATGTCCCATGGTTCGATGTCAAAAGAAGAGCGGGAAGCTATCGGGGTTTATGACACCACGCTGCGTTTTTCTGTCGGCATTGAACATATCGATGATTTGCTACAAGACCTGGACATTGCCTTCGCCGCTATGGACATCACACAGGATAACCATCATGCATGATTATGGAATCTGGACGATTATTACTCCGATGGTCACCATTATTCTGGCGATCCTGACCCGCCAGGTGATCCTCTCGCTACTAACCGGTATTTTCGTCGGTTACGCGGTGATTAACCACAGTATTATTCAAGGGGTTGGCGGTACGCTGAATGGGATTATTGAAACCTTCGCCTCCGCCGGTAATGCACGGACGATTATTTTTATGGTGATGATTGGCGGCATTATGCGGCTGATCGTGGTCACTGGCGGCGTGCGCAAGCTGGTGCAGTTTCTCTCAGAGAAAAATGATTTTGTTACCAATAAAAAATCGGTACAGCTGCTGGCGATGGTGGTGACATCGTTAATCTTTATCGAGAGCTCTATAAACCAGTTGATTGCCGGAGCATCGACGAAAAACCTTGCCCGGCGATATAAAGTCTCACCGGAAAAAATGTCCTATATTATCCAGACCTCCTGCGTTTCCGTCTGCTCATCGGTGATGATCAACGGCTGGGGGGCGGCAATGATGGGGGTTATTGGCGTACAGATCGCTCAGGGTTACCTGACGGGCGAACCTTTTGAAGTGCTGGCCAGCTCAATGGTCTGGAACACAATGGCCTGGTTTTCATTAGCCTCCGTGCTCTTTTATATCCTCTCTGGTTGTAGCTGGGGGCCGATGAAAAAGGCCGAAGTGAAGTTTGAAACGGCGCTGACGGAAGTAGAACAAGAGCATGGCGAAGATGAAGCGGACCAGGTTATCGATCACCCGGCATGTAATTCACTGCTGAACTTCTTTATTCCGATTCTTTCCACTGTACTTATGGTTCCGGTCGTGCTGTATATCACTGGCGATGGACAGTTCTCCAAAGGTAGCGGCTCGATGTCGGTTTACTCCGGCGTCATGTTTGGTACTGTTGTCTCTTTTATCTGGTTCCGCGTGCGCGGTATTCTGAACGTTGAAAACTTTTTCAAAGAGCTGTATATCGGCTATGCCAGCATGGTTAAAATTAGTTCAATCATGATCCTGGCCTTCCTGATGGGGCATATTTCGGCGGAACTGAATACCGGGCAGTACATTGCCTCGATTACCTCCGGCGTTATTCCATCCGGTTTCTCGATTGGCTTTATCTTCCTGATTGCAGCGGTGATGTCGCTGGCCACAGGCACCTCCTGGGGAACTTTCGCCATTATGATCCCGATTGGTGTTCAACTGGGCGTGTCATTAGGTATCGACCCGCATTTTATGATCGGCGCAGCTATTTCCGGTTCAATTTTTGGCGATATGACTTCACCTATCTCCAGTGACGCTATCGTAGCCTCAATGGCGACCAACTGTGACCATATTGAACATATTCGCACCCAAATGCCTTATGCGCTGGTGACGGGCAGCCTGGCGCTAATTGTTTATTTAATCGTCGGCTTTACTCTTTAACCCAAAATTATTTAAGGACTTGCAATGACTACGGCTATCGCGACAGAAAATGCACCGCAGGCAATTGGTCCCTATATCCAGGGCGCACGTACCGGGAATTTTATATTTACTTCGGGGCAACTACCTATTCATCCACAAACGGGGAATATTCCTGAGTGCGCCGAAGGTCAAACCCGGCAGAGTCTGGAAAACGTTCAGGCTATTATTGAGGCCGGTGGGCTGACGGTGGATGATATTTGTAAGATTAATATTTTTGTTAAAGATCTCAATGAATTTGCTGCGATTAATAGCGCCTATGCCGAGTTCTTCACCCAGCGTAATGCTTCTTTCCCGGCGCGCTCTTGCGTAGAGGTCGCCCGACTGCCGAAGGATGTGAAGGTGGAAATTGAAGCCGTAGCATGGCGAGGCTAATTCACGGTAAATAAGACTCAACGGCGGCTGACTGGCCGCCGTTTTTATATCAAGGGAAGGCCTATGTCGGTAAAAAACTATCTCAACAGTTTATCACGCGTCGCGCTGGTAGGGGGCGTTACCCCTGTTCAGCATCTGAAAAGGTTATCAGAATATTTGCAGCGCGATATCTATATTAAACGCGACGATGTTTCGCATCTTGGTATGGGCGGCAATAAGCTCAGAAAACTTGAGTTTCTGGCGGCTGATGCTATCAGTAAAGGCTGCGATACGCTGGTGACTGCCGGGGCGATCCAGTCAAACCATGTACGCCAGACCGCCGCAGTGGCCGCGCATCTGGGGTTAAAATGCGCGGCGCTGCTGGAGAATCCGATTCAGACCGCAGAGCCTAACTATCTCTGCAACGGCAACCATCTGCTGTTCAGCCTGATGGGTTGCCAGATTGAAATGGTTGAGGAACTTAACGCTCCGGATGCGCAGTTGCAGCAGTTCAGCGACCGCCTTTCGGCACAAGGGGCTAAACCCTATATTGTTCCCGTCGGTGGCTCAAACGCGCTGGGCTCGCTGGGCTATGTTGAGTGCGCGCTGGAGATAGCGAAACAGTGCGACCAGATGAATATCAATGTGCAGTCCGTGGTGGTGCCTTCCGGCAGCGCGGGGACGCATGCAGGGCTGGCCGTGGGTTTTGCCCATTGCTTGCCTGAGGTGGAGGTCGTGGGCGTGACCGTTTCGCGCCTTGTTGGCGACCAGCGGCCTAAAGTGGCGAAGCTGCAGGGCGAATTATCTGCAATGCTGGGCGTAACCACACTGTCGCCGTTGACGCTATGGGATGATTACTTTGCGCCGTGCTACGGTATGCCAAATACCGAAGGGATGCATGCAGTGGAACTGCTGGCGCGCCTGGAGGGGATCATGCTTGATCCGGTGTATACCGGCAAGGCCATGGCGGGTCTGATCGATGGCGTGAAAAAATCGCGCTACAACGGCAGTGGGCCGGTGATGTTTATCCATACTGGTGGCGCGCCGGCGCTTTTTGCTTACTATCCTCACGTCTGAGCTGCATTTTGCATAAGAAAGCAAACCACCCCAGTGCCTGCGGGGGTGGTTTTTTTTACGGGGAATTGCAGGGAATATAAAACTGGAGAGGCTGGGGCATATTTCCGCCGGGTGGAACCCGGCCTGAAAGCGTTAGCGTCGCGCAAGCAACTTAATAACGCTTGCGCGCCATGATTTCGATAATTTGTCGGTCGGTATGCTGCATAGCCCGACCGGCGATTGCGCAAAGATTACGAATCGAGTTTTCTACATCGCGATCGACGATACCGTCGTTGCCGGAAACGACAGAATTATCCAGCGCCAGCAGAATCGCTTTCCAGGCGGAAGAGATACTGGTGGAGACTTTCATTGCGCAACTACCGGAAGCCCCATCGCAAATCATGCCGCTGACGTCGCCAATCATGTTATTGACCGCCATGGCGACGTTTTCGTAGCTGCCGTTCATTAACCAGATAATCCCTGCAGCAGCGCCCATCCCGGCGGTGGTGGTGGCGCAGAGGGCCGATAGCCGCGGGAGTTTACAATGGATATAGATGGCTACCAGATGTGAGAGCGCCAGCGCGCGGGCCAACTGCTGCTGGCTGGCGTTAAGCCGCTCAGCGGCCACCACCACCGGCATAGTTGCCGTGATGCCCTGGTTGCCTGAACCGGAGTTGGTCATGGCCGGTAGTGAGGCGCCGCCCATCCTGGCATCCGATGCGGCGCTGGTCCGGTAGAGGATCGCGGTAAACATATCGTCGGAAACCAGCCCTTTGTCGACCTGGCGTTTTAGTGTCGGACCGATATGCAAACCCCACTCCTTCGACAGACCTTTCCTTGAAAGGGCGTTGTTCATCGAGCCCGCCTCGAGAATAAACTCGAGCTCCTGTGGCGGAACATCGCAAACGAAATCATAGATATCACGCAATGAGCTGTGGGCGACCGGGATCAGCGGATCGATGGCAGGGTCGCCGGTCGCGCTTTCGTCCTTAATAAACAGGGAATGACCCATTTTCTCAATCGCCACCACGTTGGTATGGTCGCCAGTGATGGTGACCGTAGCGTGCTGGTCTCCGGCGTACACTTTGGCGCGAACGTAAAGGATCTCATCACAGGGTTCCTGCAATACTACGCGCACGGCACCGACCTCAAGTAGCGCCCTGGCGGCATCAATTTCCCGCCGGGTGGCTTTCTTGAGCACCTCGAGATGGGCCTGCGGGTCGCCAGCGATAGCGCCCAGGGCCGCTGCGATAGGCAGGCCGATCATCCCCGTGCCCGGGATAGTGACGCCCATACCGTTTTTCATTAAATTCGGCGAGACCGCAACATCGATACGCACAACCGCGCCGGAGAGGTGCTGTGCCGCCACGGCGCAGGCGAGGGCGACAGACACCGGTTCAGTACAACCTAAAGCGGGTTTGACTTCCTGTTTCAACGCATTAATAAATATGTTCCATTTAGCACGGTTTTCCCGGTGTGACATGACTGAGCCTCTGGATCGGTGCAGAAATATGTCCGTCGAGTGAATGAGTCTTTCCTCGACATTGATTTGCACCTGCCGGCCATGAAGACAGGGCGGCCGACAGGAACGATAGTCAGAATATTACCGCACTCAGCAGAGAAAAAAGTTGCATGTTCAATTTATAAAATGGCTAATATGGAGAAAATTTTTCTTTGAAATGCGCGCTGAAGGTGGGTTTTGACGGCGACAGGCGGGGCGCAGACAGAGTAATAAAACCGGCAGGGTTGCCGGTTTCGTCATTAGATCTTACAGGCGTCACCGCAGTCATCATCGGCAACAATGGCTTGCGCTTTTTTATCGGCATCTTCAAGACGCTCAGCGTTACGCTCTTGCGCTTCTTCCAGCCCACTAAAAACCAGATTATCGAGATCAATTTCCATGAGTTACCCACTTAAGTTCAGTTTTGACCATGAGCAAGTATAGGCAAAACGACAGGGGGATGCACCCGACGTGAGTTCCGGTAGCACATAGCGGTAAGGGCGGGGTGTTATCGATACGCGATAACTGGCCGCGGGCGTCTCCTGTTTACTGATTTTCCTTCACTATGCGACGATTTCAATCAGGTTGCCATCCGGGTCTTTAATCACCGCTTCATAATAGCCGTCACCGGTGGTTCGCGGCGGGGAAATCAGAATACCCTGCACAGCGGCACGTTTTGCCAGCATATCGACATTCTCCGCGCCGCCAACAGTTATTGCCAGGTGAACCCAACCGGTATGGTTATTATCCGCCGTGAGCTCAATTAGCCCCGGTTTGGTCATCAGCTCAATGGCAATATCATCGCCAATCTTCACAAAATAGGACTCAAATCCGGGGTTGGTTTGGCTACAGTACTTCTCATTCATTTCACCGTCGAAGAATGTAACCCAGAAGCGGGCTTGTTGCTCGAGCTGGCGAGTCCATAGGGCGATGTGGGCAATTTTCATAGCAAACCTCTTCATGTGGTATGTTGACAGTCAGGGCAATAATGCACGATTATGCACTTTGTTGCTCGATTGTGATTTTATCAGGAGTTGTTAATGCTCGATTATGCTGCTTTTCCCAAACAACGACAAGCGCTTATTTGCCAGATCCTACAGGAGAACGGCAGGGTGGTTTGCGCCGAGCTGGCCAGTCGCCTTAACGTCTCTGAGCATACTATTCGCCGTGATTTACATGAGCTTAGCCGCGAAGGCTATTGTAAAAAGGTCTACGGAGGCGCGGTGATGACCCTGCCGGAGGCGGGTAACTATAGCGAGCGCAAAGAGAAGAATACGGCGATAAAAAGCAGAATCGCGCAGAAGTGCGCAAAGCTGGTGAAGCCCGGTGGCTGTATTTTTATCGATACCGGCACCACTAACCTGGCGATGGCGGAGGCGCTGCCAGCCGAGCTGGCGTTAACGGTGGTGACGAATTCACCCGAGATCGCCGCCGTATTACTAAAAAAACCGCTGTATGATGTGGTGATGCTTGGTGGTCAGATCCAACGAGTCAGCGGCGGCTGTGTGGGAGCATCCGCCGTGGCGCAGATTCAGGGCATGCTATTCGATCAGGGGTTTATCGGCGGTTGCGCCATGGCGCCTGAGTCGGGTTTGACGGGCTTCGACTACCCCGACTGTGAATTTAAAAAAACGGTGATAAAGCAGTGCAGCGAAATCATTGTCGGTCTGACCTCCGATAAGATCCCAGCGGTGGCGCGCTTTGTGGTGGCCGAAAGCAGCGCCATTGACGTGCTGGTGGTTGAGGAGAACATCAGTCGGGAATATCGCGACGCGTTTAGCGAACACGATATCCGTATTTATACCGTTTAAACGGTGTATTGGCTTACTTTGACAACGACGTGGCAATCAGGCGCAGGCCGAGCGCGCCCAGCACCGTGGCGGTGACGATATCGATCTTACGCTTCATACGCAGGTAGACGCTGCGCGGTCGGGAGGAAGAGAGCACCAGGGCCACCAGCGAATACCAACTGACGTCAATCAGGAAGCTCATCAGCGGCACGATATAGTAAAAGGCCAGCGGGATACGCTCCGGCAGCAGGGCGGTAAAAATAGAGGCGAACACCAGCGCCGTTTTTGGGTTGCTGAGCTGGGTATACAGACCATCGCGGAATGTTTTCAGCAGCGAATGTTCCGCCTCCATACCGCCTGCTGCAAAATCTATCGTCCGCGCCGCGCCGCAGTAGATTTTATAGCCCAGCCATAACAGGTACAGGCCGCCTGCGATCTTCAGGCCAATAAACATTTCCGGTACCGCCGTCAGCGCTTTTTGCAACCCCATCATTGCCATGATCGAAAAAATGGCCGCACCCGTCCCGGTTCCCAGCGCGGTGACCAGTCCATGCAGCCTGGAGCGCGCAACGGCGTTGCGGGCAACGTAAATAAAGCTCGGACCGGGGCTGATAACGCCCATAATGAGTACTGCGGCAATGGCCATCAGGCTGGATAAGAACATAAACGCTCCTGGTTGATGTTGAGCGCTAAAGTCGCATGTGGCTCCGGCTCATGATTGTTTTCTCCGTCAAAAAATAAACAATCTTTACCGCGCTGTCACCAGGCTTAGCGGAGCGATGTTCCCTCTCATATTCGAATAACAATTCCTATTTCGCGCGTCAGTGATAAACTGACTAAATGTGATCTTTGTCATATCGTCATTAAAACAGAGAAAAGAGACACTGCTATGCAACATATCATTGAGGGCTTCCTCAACTTCCAGAAAGAGATCTTCCCGCAACGTAAAGAGCTCTTCCGCAGCCTGGCATCCGCCCAGAATCCTAAAGCGCTGTTTATCTCATGTTCGGATAGCCGTCTGGTACCAGAGCTGGTGACTCAGCAGGAGCCGGGTCAGTTGTTTGTGATCCGCAACGCCGGGAATATCGTGCCCTCTTTCGGGCCTGAGCCGGGCGGGGTTTCCGCGACAATCGAGTACGCTGTCGTCGCTCTGGGCGTGACCGATATCGTCATTTGCGGCCACTCCAACTGCGGCGCGATGAAAGCCATCGCGACCTGCCAGTGTCTGGAACCGATGCCTGCCGTCTCTCATTGGCTGCGCTATGCGGATGCGGCGAAAGCCGTCGTTGAAAAGAAAACCTGGGCCAATGAGACCGATAAAGTCAATGGCATGGTGCAGGAAAACGTCATCGCCCAGTTGAACAATATCAAAACTCACCCGTCGGTTGCCGTGGGTCTGCGCGATAGCACTTTGCGTCTGCACGGCTGGTTCTACGATATTGAAAGCGGTGAAATTTGCGCGCTGGATAAAAACAGCAAAACCTTTGTGTCGCTGTCGGAAAACCCTGACGTCTATTTCGAATAAATCTCTGTCTCAGGGCATGGAAGCCCTGCGAATGTTCCCCTCTCAGCCTTAAATTGAATATCTGCCATACTCATTACTCCTCCAAAATCTGTTTCTGAAGGAAGAGGCGATGATTAAGCTGTGCGCAACCTGCGGTACCTCTTATGACGATCGCGACAAAACCCTGAACCAGTGCCCTGTCTGTGAGGATGAACGCCAGTACGTCCCGGTCAGCGGGCAGAGATGGGTGAAGTTAGATGATCTGGTTGGTACACATGTGAATCAGTGGCAGCAGCATAACAGTCAGCTCTTGAGTCTCAAGACGGTACCGAAATTTGCTATCGATCAGCGCGCATTCCTGATTCTCACCCCGCAGGGGAATATTCTGTGGGATTGCATCGCCAATCTTGATGCGGCCAGCAAAACGCTGATTACCGCGCTGGGCGGTATAAAAGCGATCGCCATTTCTCATCCTCATTACTACACAACGATGCAGGACTGGGCAGAAGCCTTTAATGCGCGAATTTATCTCCATGCCAGCGATCGTGAATGGATTATGCGCGACAGTCCGGCTATCACGCTGTGGACAGGGGATGTGCTGGAGATCCTCCCCGCGGTGCGATTGCTGCGCCTGGGTGGGCATTTTGCCGGGGGAACCGTTCTGCACTGGGCAAAAGACGCAGGCATAATGCTGGCGGGCGATATTATCCAGGTGACGCCGGGCGCAGACGCCGTCTCGTTTATGTGGAGTTATCCCAATATGCTGCCGTTGGCGGCCGCCAGCGTTGAGAAGATCATGGAGCGTCTGGACGATGTTCGCTTCGAAGCACTGTATGGCGCCTTCGAAGGGCAGAACGTTACTAAAAATGCCCGCCAGATAGTTATAAATTCCGCGCAGAAATATCTCACTTGCCTGAATACGACGGCGAACCGTTGAGTGGGCCCCCCGCCGCATGCGGTTTATAGCACGCCGTCGCCACCGTCCGAGCACCATACCTGGCCGGAGGTGAAAGAACAGGCGTCAGAAGCAAGGGTGACGTACAGCGGCGCAATCTCTACCGGTTGCCCGGGACGACCCAGCGGCGTATCTGTGCCGAACTGACGAACTTTCTCATCCGGCTGACCGCCGCTTGACTGCAGCACCGTCCAGTAAGGGCCTGGCGCGACGGCGTTAACCCGAATCCCTTTCGGTCCCAGTTGCCTGGCCAGTGACTTAGTAAACGCGACCAGGCAAGCTTTGGTTTGCGCATAGTCCAGCAAAATTGGGCTTGGCTTAAAGGCCTGTACTGATGAGGTATTAATAATCGTGCTGTGTTCTTTGAGGTGACGCAGGGCGGCTTTGGTTATCCAGAAGGCCGCATATACGTTGGTTTTGAAGGTGGCGTCAAAGTCTGCGGTAGTTAATTCTGCCAGCGACTCACAATATTGCTGGCGTCCGGCATTATTGACCAGAATATCCAGCCCGCCGAGTTCGCTGGCGGCCTGTTCCACCAGGCTTTCACAGAAGGATTCGTCGCGCACATCTCCCGGAATCGCTACGGCTTTACGTCCTTCTGCCTGAATCAGGGCGATCACGGTTTCAGCATCTGACTCCTCTTCCGGCAGATAATTTATCGCCACATCGGCACCCTCACGGGCGAAGGCGATCGCCACCGCGCGCCCAATTCCGGAATCACCGCCGGTAATCAGAGCACGCTTACCTGCTAGTCGATCGGAACCGACATAGCTCACTTCACCGTGATCCGGTTGCGGTTTCATCTCTTCGGCAAGACCCGGCGGCGATTGCGGCTGGTCAACAAAGGGGGGACGGGGATACTTCGCGGTATTGTTAGCGTTGTCGCTCATACTGACCTCCTCGTGTTAAAAGATTAAGAGTAGTTGGTTGGTCATCGTATCGAGGATTATCGATAAATAAGTGAACGGATTTACTTTAATGATTTCTGCGGTTTTGTTAATCATTGACTGGTAATTTACTGATTGCCGGGAAAGTTTTTGAAATGTGATATGTCAGCAGCGGTTAGTGTTTTAGGATTATTCTAGTGCAAGCGTCCCGGTATATTCAGCGCATTTTTATTGAAACACAGCGGTAATATTACGCGGTTTGCAGAGGCGTTAAAATATTCCTCGGATGATTCATAAAGCCTTAAACTTGTGAAAATGAACATCATCAATAAGACTGATTAAGACAAGAGAAAAATATGTCGGAGGTGTTGTTGATGAAAAAGTTACTGCCCGTTATTTTTTGTTCGCTGATGATTCAAGGTGTTTATGCTGCGGATGAAGGGGGATTTAAAAAAGATGCCGCTCCGCCGCCGCCACATAAGATGGATGATGGCTATCGTGGGATTGAAGACGGTCGGATCATGACCGTGCGTCAGGCTCAGGAAATGCATGACGGAGCCACCATCTCTTTGCGTGGTAATCTTATTGAACAGCACGGCGACGATCGCTACAGCTTTCGCGATAAAACCGACACTATTGCGGTAATTATTCCCGCAGCGGTTTTTGATGGCCGAGAAGTGAAGCCCGATCAGTTGATTAGCATCAACGGCAGTCTGGATAAAAAAATGACGCCGCCGGTGGTGCGGGTGGACCGGATCCAGAAATAATCGTGTAGCCAGGAGAAATGCATGTCCGTAAAAAATCCAGCCGACCCGGATAAGCGGGGCCGTCATCCGTCGAAAAAAGACCCGCGCGAACAGGGGGAAGTCCCGAGAAAAAGAGACGACAGCGAAGATCATAAAAGGAGATCCCTGACATCCGCAGCCTGAAAAACGCTGGAAATGCCGCCTGTCAGGGCGGCGCTGGTTTAAAGATCGCCGATAAACACCTGCGGGAGCGGTTCGCCGGTTGGGATAGCGTCTTCGCTATCCACTGTTTTTCCATGCTGACCGGTCATCTCATCATCATGTCCTGAGGTGGAAATGCTGATGGCTTCGCCCAGCGCCAGGAACCCTGTCTCGCGCGTTTGCATAACAAGTGAGATGTACCGTTTTGCTATTAAGCCGGGTTTTGCCGCTATGAACTTGACATATTAAGCGTGCTTGCTATTCCTTAAACTGGCGTTCCGATTGTAAGCGCAACGGCGAGGGGAAAAATGGCAAGTGAAAAAGAGAGGTTGCCCGGAATAAAAGAGAGCGAACTTTCTCTTAAATTTGAGTATGCTTCCCGCGAGATGGGCCTTGGGATATTATTATCGATAATACTGGCAGCACTTCTGGGGATTTTTTCTGCTGGCTATTTTAGTTCTGCTGAAAAAACAAATGCGCAGCGCAATCTAACGGTGGTTTATGATCGCTTTGGCCGTTTGCAATCCGAATTCAGGTTAAAAATTACCGCCCATTCACGCGTCGCGGATAACTATATTTTTAGCCTTGGCGGTGATTTTACTTCTTCATTTGAACTTACAAATATCTGGCCCCGGCCAGACAGAATGTACAGTGATAACAACAGGCTCTTTCTGGTCTATAATAATTTGAAAAGCATCAATAATTTTTCTATATGGCTCTATGTGACACCGACCAGTCCAGGCAAATCGAACCATACTTTACAGCTCAACAACGAACCCGAAATCCGCTTCTGGCAATTTATTTATCCTTAGGAGAAGGCGATGGAGATGGTTTTGCGAGCGTTAGCGATTTATTTAATTTTGCTGGTGGTTTTTAAAATCGCTGGCCGCCGGGCGCTATTACAAATGACCAGTTTTGACCTGATTCTATTACTTATTATCAGTGAGGCCACGCAGCAGGCGTTGCTAGGGAACGACTTTTCAGTGACCGGTGCAATGCTGACGATTATGACGCTGGTGGTGGTGGATATGTTTTTCGGATTAATGAAAAAATATATGGCTGGTGCTGAGTCAGCGCTTGATAGTTGCCCGGTAATTTTAGTTGAAAATGGCGTTCCGCTAATTGATAAACTGAAAAAAGTGGACGTTTCTTGCGATGATATTCTGGTCGCCGCACGGCAGAATCAGGGTATTACGGAACTGAGTAAAATAAAATATGCCATACTGGAGCGTAATGGTCATATTTCGATTATTCCAGATGAGAGTTAAGAAGGTATTTTTATGTCAGATAACCCTTATCACCAGGCGAAAACCACGGGCGAGCTGACCAAACAGGTCGCCAGCACGCTGATTGACCGTAGTTTACGCTTAACCACCGCTGAGTCATGTACTGGCGGTAGTCTGGCGGCAGCGCTGTGCGCGGAAGAGGATACGGCCGCATTTTACGATATTGGCTTAATCACTTTTAGCGATCGGGCGAAGCAAAAACTGCTTGGCGTCAAAGCGTCGACGCTGGAAAAGTATAGCGCCGTCAGTCAACAGGCCGTTGAAGAGATGTCGACAGGTGCGCTAGCCTGTTCGGGGGCTGATATCAGCATTGCTATTAGCGGGTATGCGGGGCCTGACGGCGGCGAAGACGGGACTCCTGCGGGTACCGTCTGGTTCGCATGGAACTTTCGCGGGAAAATCGACGCGCATAAAACCCTGTTTTCCGGCGAGTGCCAGGATGTGGTGGAAAAAGCCGTGCGCTATTCGCTGGCGATGCTCGTGGAGAAACTGCCTGGCTGGCAGAGCGCATAACACCCTTATTGTGGAGGCTTGTATGGCAGTCATGGCGATCACTGGCGGTACAGCGGGAGTAGGCAAAGCAACGGCCCTGCGCTTTGCACAGGCAGGTTATGACGTCGGCATTATTGCCCGCGATAGTCAAAGCCTTGAGGTGACAAAACAGGAGCTCCTGCATTATGGCGTTCGGGTTCATACCGTCCAGGCAGATGTTGCCAATGCTGATGCTCTTTTGACTGCCGCTGGCGAAATCGAAAATCGGCTAGGCGCTATCGAGGTATGGGTCAATAACGCGATGTGTGCGATGCTGGCGCCCTTTAGAGCGATGACTCACGACGAATTCTTGCGAGTAACGGAAGTCACCTATCTGGGCTACGTCAACGGGACTCGCGCCGCACTGGCGCTTATGACGCCCCGTGATCGTGGGGTGATTATCCAGGTCGGTTCCGCGCTGACCTATCGCTCCATTCCATTACAATCCGCCTACTGCGGGGCAAAGGCCGCGATTCGGGGTTTTACTGATGCAGTTCGCACGGAACTGATGCATGAAAATAGTGGCGTGAGTATTGCGATGGTACAGATGCCAGGGCTGAATACGCCGCAATTTGAATGGGCGCGTAATAAATTTGCCTGGGCGATGCGCCCGGTTCCGCCCGTATTTCAGCCGGAGGTGGCCGCTCAGGCTATCTTCAACATCGCGCGCAGGCCAGTACGTGAACTCTGGGTGGGGAGCAGCACTATTCAGTCCATTATTGGGCAATTCTTTTTCCCCGGCCTCCTCGACCGGCTCATGGTCAAAAAAGCATGGGAAGGGCAAATGACCCGGCATTTGAAGGCCGACGACCAGCAGGACTACCTCGAACAACCGGTCAGAGGTTTGCATAAAATACACGGGCGTTTTTCCTCTGAGGCGAAATATCGTGCTACCGCCATCACCTCCGGCGTGCTGGGAAAAGCGCTGCTTGGCGGCGCGACAGTGGTGGGGTTGCTGTTAGTGAAAAGATGGTTTACCTCGCGTAAAAACCGCTAACGCAGCGCGCTACTGTTGGTCCAGAACCATCGGTAGCCATAAGCGCTAATCTCCAGCTCAACACGCTTACCCGCGACAAGGGTGTCAGCGTAGGTTTTGTCGGCCAGGCTGGGAGTCCAGACCGCCTGTCTGATGCCTTTAGCGGTAAAGCGCACGTACTTTTCACTAAAATTAAGAAACGTAATGACGCTGCGCTCATTATCATCGTAGCAAATACCCAGAATCGCCTGCTGATCGGTGCTAATGATGCGAAAAGGCGCAACGGCGATTTCCGGGAATTCGGAACGCGTATTCGCTATATCAATAATGCGATGCAGGAGGGAATGGCGGTGCAGGAGCGAATCAGCGACGTTAACTTTCTGAAATCGAAAAGGCCCCCGGTCGATAATGGGGGCAACAAAAGTATCAGGATCGGCTGCGGAGAAACCGCCGCCAGCGGAACTGGCCCATTGCATCGGCGTACGCACCGCGTATCGCTCTTCCAGCGCAAGATCGTCACCCATACCGATCTCATCCCCATAACGCATTATCGGCACGCCGGGCAGCGAAAAAAGCACGGCATGGCAGAGCGCCAGGCGCTGCCGATCGCCGTTCAGCATTGGCGCCAGCCGACGGCGAATACCGCGCTGATAAACGTTCATCTTTTCATCCGGCGCGAAAGCATCCAACACAGTCTGCTTGTTCTTATTGCCAATATCTTCAAGATCCAGTTCATCATGATTGCGTAGCCAGTTAGCGAAGCAGCAGGCATCGGGAGGCACGATCATTTTCTTTAATGCGTTAATTAGCGGGCGCGCGTTCTGGCTGGCCAGACTGACGTAAAAGTATTTGTTCAGCCAGAAATTAAGTACCATGTTAAGTCGGTTATTATCGCCGAAATAGTCGCGGTACTCCTCAACATCAACGTCTGCTTCACCGAGCAGAATAGCCTGCGGGTTATGCCGTTCGACCAGACGACGCATATGTTCCAGGATCCACAGCCCCTGTTTCTCCTCGCCGCGCCCGGCCTGTTTAGTGAGATGTGAAGCGGCATCCAGACGAAAGCCAGCAACCCCCAGCTTCAACCAAAAGATAATGATATTTTCGATCTCTTTAATAACAGCAGGCGAGGCCAGGTTGAGATCGGGTTCGTGATGATAAAACATATGCCGAAAGTATTGCCCGGCTTCTTCATCCCACGACCAGATGCTCTCTTCGACGCCGGGAAACATCGGCGGCGTATCGTCATCGTCGTTATCCGCCCACAGATAATAGTCGCGAAACGGAGAGCGACGACTGCGGCGCGCTTTTTGAAACCAGGGGTGAGCATGAGAGGTATGCTGAATTAGCAATTCAATAATAACCTGCATCCCTAATTCGCGGGCCTGCTCGATAAGCGCAATGATATCAGCCAGTTGGCCAAATCGCGGATCGACCTGCAGGTGGTCGCTGACATCGTAACCCTCATCCAGGAAAGGCGTCAGGTAGAAGGGCGTTATCCAGATCACCGTCGCGCCCATTCGGCGAATATAGCGCAACTTCGCCATAATCCCGGCGATATCGCCGCAGCCATCGCCGTTAAGATCGTAAAACAGGGCAGAATCGATCTGATAGATAATGGCCCGTGTATGCCAGTCAGCCATAGCGTTCCTCAGTGATAGCCTTCATTTCCGGAAACTTTTCCGCGGAATACGTAGTAGCTCCATGCGGTATAAACCAAAATCACCGGAATGATGAGCAGCGTCCCTATCAGCATAAATAGCTGGCTGGCAGGTGGCGCGGAAGCCTCCCACAGCGTGATATGCGGAGGGATAATATTGGGCCACAAGCTAATGCCCAGGCCGCTGAAGCCAAGAAAAATAAGCCCAAGCGTGAGAAGAAAAGGGCGGGCATGACTTCCGGGATGGGTACTCAAGCGCCAGATCCACAGGCTCAGGGTGATGACCAGAATGGGTACAGGCGCAAACCAGTAGAAATTGGGCAGGGTAAACCAGCGTTCAGCAACGGATGGCCAGCCCAGCGGCGTCCAGATGCTGACCACGGCGATCACCGCCATTAGCGCCAGAAGCGTATGGCGGGTCAGCTCGCGCATACGTTGCTGCAACGCGCCTTCGCTTTTCATAATCAGCCAGGTCGTGCCAAGCAGCATATAAGCCACCACCAGCCCTAAGCCGCAGAACAGGCTAAAGGGCGTCAGCCAGCCCAGCGCTGAGCCGGTAAACCTGCGATCGGCAACGTCAAAGCCGCTGATTACCGCGCCCACGACTATCCCCTGGCTAAAGGTTGCCAGTAACGAGCCGCCGACAAAAGAATAATCCCAGAACTTTTGATGAGAGGGGGTGGCTTTAAAGCGAAACTCAAAGGCGACGCCACGAAAGATCAAGCCAATTAACATAGCGGTGAGCGGAATAGCCAGCGCATCGGTAATAACGGCGTAGGCCAGCGGGAAAGCGCCGAATAGCCCCGCACCACCCAGCACAAGCCATGTCTCATTGCCGTCCCATACCGGGGCGACGCTGTTCATCATGACATCGCGCTCGTTGGCGTTGGGGACAAAACCGAATAATATTCCGATGCCTAGATCGAAGCCGTCCATAACGATATACATCAATGTGGCAAACACAATGATGACAAACCAGATAACGGGGATATCGATGCCCATTAGAGCTTCTCCTCTTCAGGCACGGCTTCTGCGGCAGAAAGGGGGCGAGCAGGGGTTCCGGAGGTGGACGATGTCAATTGGCTGACAGGCTGCGGCCCTTTCTTAATAAGCCGGACAATATAGTAATAACCTACGCCAAAGACCGAACAGTAAACCACGATAAAGACCAGCAGGCTGACGACCATTTGCGCAGTGCTATGCAGGGATACCGCATCCCGGGTGCGTAAAAAGCCATAGATTACCCAGGGCTGGCGGCCTGCTTCAGTCGTGATCCAGCCGGCCAACAACGCCAGCAATCCTGCGGGCCCCATCGCCAGCGCAAACCATTGAAAGGCACGCGAGTGGAAAAGACGCTGCCGATAGCGAAGCCAGAGGCTCCATACTCCGAGAGCTATCATCAACACGCCCATGCCAACCATGATGCGGAATGACCAGAAAACGATAAGGGAATTTGGACGATCCTCCTGGGGGAAATCTTTCAGCGCCGGGACTTGCTTATTCAGGCTATGAGTCAGGATCAGACTGCCAAGTGCCGGAATTTCCAGCCCGTATTTCGTGCGTTCTTCATCCATGTCCGGCACGCCAAACAGCAGCAGCGGGGTGGCTTCGCCGGGTTTGTTCTCCCAGTGGCCTTCTATGGCGGCGATTTTTGCTGGCTGATGCTCAAGCGTATTGAGGCCGTGCATATCGCCCACCAGGGCCTGGACAGGCGCGACCAGCAGAGCCATCCACATCGCCATTGAGAACATTTTGCGTATGGCTGGCGTATCGTTACCCCGAAGAAGATGCCAGGCTGCGGAGGCGCCGACAAACATCGCGCTGCTGAGGAAAGCGGCGATCGACATGTGCAACAGGCGATACGGGAAAGAAGGATTGAAGATAATCGCCAGCCAGTCCTGGGGAATGACGTGACCGTTTTCAATGGTAAAACCCTGCGGCGTTTGCATCCAGCTATTTGACGCGAGGATCCAGAACGTTGACATCAGCGTGCCCAGCGCCACCATGCAGGTGGTGAAAAAGTGCAGGCCGGGAGGGACTTTGTTCCAGCCAAATAGCATGACGCCTAAGAAACCCGCCTCAAGAAAAAACGCGGTGAGTACTTCGTAAAGCAGCAGGGGACCGGTAATGCTACCGGCAAATTGCGAGAAACCGCTCCAGTTAGTGCCAAATTGATAAGCCATTACCAGGCCTGACACCACGCCCATACCGAAATTGACGGCAAAAATTTTCAGCCAAAAATTATACAAGGAGCGCCAGACGTTATCTTTTGTCCGTAGCCACAGACCCTCCAGCACCACCAGATAGCTGGCAAGTCCAATGGTAATCGCGGGAAAAAGGATATGAAAAGAGACGGTAAATGCGAACTGCAGCCGTGCCAGATGAAACGCGTCGAGTTCAAACATGTTCCGGGCCCCATCACATAACCCCCCGAACAGAGCAGGGGGAAGTGATTAACATCAGGTTATTGACGATTAAGTATTTTTCTTACCCGCACCCAGTTCTGCGCCGGTAAGAGGATCGCCGTCCGGGTCGGATTGGGTCCGTTCCGCCATGGCTTTAACCAGAGCATTCTGCTCGGCTGTTAGCCTGACGCTGACGCTCCCGTCTCCGCCGTCCACAGCAGGCTGTGGATTCGTCACATAGTCGAAGTGCCGATCGCTATTCCAGCTACCGCGAATATCATCCCCCTCAGACATATTGTAGTAGATATTGGCGTATTCATTGACTGGCGGTAATTTACCCGGCGGGTAGTTGTTTTTGATGGACTGAAGCGCTTTTTCAAAAGAGAGCTGATGAGCGGCTTCCCTGGTCATCAAAAAGGCCAGCGCATCCTTCACGCCGGGGTCATCAGTGACGTTTATCAGGCGCTCGTAAATGATTTTAGCTCGCGCCTCGGCCGCCACGTTGGAGCGTAAATCCGCAGTAGGCTCACCAATAGTGTCAATGTATGCTGCGGTCCAGGGCACCCCGGCGGAGTTGGTCAGTGGCGTGCCTCCGCCATATAACAAAGAGGTAATATGGCTGTCGTTACCGTTGGCGGTGAGCGAGCGGTACAGGTCGGCTTCGTTTTCGGTACCTTCCGCCAGGGTTCCCTTCGCCCCTTTATTGAGCATGCCAACCAGTGAGCCGATAATTTCAAGGTGGCTCAGCTCTTCGGTGGCGATGTCCATAAGCATATCTTTACGTCCAGGATCGTCGTCGCTAAGGCCCTGAGTAAAATATCGGCATGCGGCGGCCAATTCACCCTGAGGACCACCGAATTGTTCCAGAAGTAGGTTCGCCAGTCCCGGATTAGGCTCCGCGACCCTTACGGTATACTGAAGTTGCTTAACGTGTCGGAACATAGGCTCTTATCCTTATTGATTATTTTTTCGCTTCAACGCCTTTTGTGTCAGAGCGCAGGAGAAACTCTTCCGTCGTTTGCGGGATATGTTTCAGCAGCCAGTCGGCCATTGCCCGCTCCTCTGCCAGAATAGATTCGATGGCGGGGATCGACGCGGTGTCGCCGGCGTTATTGGCGGCGGTAAGCAGAGAGGTATAACTGGCAATTTCAAATTGCTCGAAAACATAGCCGCTAATTGACCCTTTAACGATTTCATCGGAAGGGAACATGCCACCAATGGATTGACCTAACGCGGCCATTTTGCTCATTGAATCTTTCAGCACCGAGCGTGATATATCATTACGATCCAATATCTCTTCCAGTAGCGTAATTTGGCGTTTGGTTTCTGTAAGGTGTTGTTCTATTTTGCTGCGCAGATCAGGGTAGTTATCGATACTGCTTGCCATCGATTCCAGCATGGATTCTGCTTGTTTTTCCATTGCATGCGCATCGCGTAGCCAGTCATGATAGTGTTCCACATGGTTCATAGTGAACTCCTCAATATCGGGTTATTTTCTGGCTATTTATTTTATGCATCTTTATTAATATTGCTGACCGCGAGGTCAGTTAATTTAAGGTCGGTTGATTTCTCTTCTTCTAACGTTTCCGCTAAAAGTTTAACCGCTGTTTTATAACCAAGCTGTTCTGCTAATGTAGCGAGAGTTCCATAGCTGGCAATTTCATAATGTTCAACTTTTTGCGCAGCGGCAATTAATGCTGCATCCCGCACTTCATTTTTCTCAGTGCTCTCAATGACCTCGTTAGCTTCTTCAATAAGTCCCTCCATAGCTACGCATTTCATACGTTTAATTTTTATAGTGGGTTCTTGCTCTAAGATTTGATCAATACGTTCAATTTGCCCCTGGGTCTCCTCCAGATGAGCTTTGAACGCGGCGCTGAGCTGTTCGCTTGACGCCGCTCGGGCTAACTTTGCCAACCCACGAGTTAATTGTTTTTCCGCACTATAAGTATCCGATAATAGATGTATAAAAACGTCTTCTATGCTCTTCATATTCATATAAAATACCTTTAAAACAGAAGAATAACTGCGAGTCCGCAGACCCGCAGGATACTCTTTTTTAATTATAAGAGAATGAGGCGATTAATAATCAGGAGTTATCAGATTTACGTCCAATCAGGAGTTATCAGATTTACGTCCGCCGCCATGACTATTTTGACCGCCTTTTTTACCGGCCTCAGATGCACGTTCCGGATCGTTTTTAAAGTTACCACCGCTGTGCTGACCGCCTTTACGTCCAGCTTCAGATGCTTTCTCACGGTCTTCAGCGAAATTACCGGAACCACCACGATGTTCTGCCATATTTTACACCTCTGTTACGTTTATGTCAGGAGGACACGATTTTATTACGTATCCGTTGTCGTTCAGAAATTAAATTTAGTCGGTATTTTTGAACAGTCAAACCGATTTTCGATGATATGTTTTGAAATAATCTGAATTATGTCGTGGTTACCGTTGCGCTTGTTTTTAATGAAGGGCGACATAACGGGTTATGATCTAACGAAAGATTTTTATTTGTGATGGAATATATCTCTGGCCGCTGCGTTAATAAAGGCAAGGCGCAGACGACATAGGGCTTTACGTCACTTTACATAACCACCTGAAATATGTTGCAGGCTGCCGAGGGCTATTAGTTGCGGAACTGGAAAAATCAGAAAATAAAAAAAATTACAGCGATGATGGTGATTTTCGGATATTTCAATGCGGGAGGTAAAACAAATACCAGATCACGAGGCTGTGAAATGGTGCGTCCGAGTGGACTCGAACCACCGACCCCCACCATGTCAAGGTGGTGCTCTAACCAACTGAGCTACGGACGCATTATGGTGCGTTTAATTGGACTCGAACCAACGACCCCCACCATGTCAAGGTGGTGCTCTAACCAACTGAGCTATAAACGCATTATGGTGCGTTCAATTGGACTCGAACCAACGACCCCCACCATGTCAAGGTGGTGCTCTAACCAACTGAGCTATGAACGCAATGTTGCGATAGCAACGGGGACGCATATTAGCGGCAGGGAGGAGTTGTGGCAAGAGGCAAACGTCACTTTTCTGCCAGATTTCTCGCGATCGCAGAAGTTTTATCCATATTGATTATATTTTGCTGATGCAAAAGAGTATTTCTTCAGCAGTAAGTAATAACGGCGCTGAATCAGCGCCGTTGGGTACCGACAAACTTCCGCCAGGGGCTAGCGTGCCGCGCGCTGTAAAATGACGCTGGAAGGCTGATGTTGCAGGAAACGCATACGCAGCATCATCATAATGGCAGCGGAGGTGAGACCAATAATAAATCCGCACCAGAAGCCAGCGGGTCCCATACGCGGCACCACGATATCGGTGAGGGCCAGCAGGTAGCCGCTCGGCAGTCCCAATACCCAGTAGGCGGTAAAGGTAATAAAAAAGATGGAACGAGTATCTTTATAACCACGCAGGATCCCGCTGCCAATTACCTGAATGGAGTCAGAGATTTGGTAGATCGCCGCGAGCAGCATGAGCTGGGACGCGAGTGTAACAACCTCGGGATTGTCGTTATACAACAGCGCGATCTGCTTGCGCATCAGAATGGTGAAGACTGCCGTGATAACGGCCATACACACTCCGACACCCACACCCGTTCTGGCTGAGGTCTGCGCCTCCAGCGTTGAACCCTGCCCGAGACGAAAACCGACGCGAATGGTCACCGCTGCCGCCAGCGAGAGCGGTAACACGAACATCAGCGAGCTGAAGTTAAGGGCAATCTGATGTCCGGCCACGTCGACGATCCCCAACGGCGAGACCAGTAGCGCTACGACGGCGAATAGAGTGACTTCGAAAAACAGCGCCAGCGCAATGGGCAGGCCTAGCTGTACCAGACGCTTGATAACGGTGAAATCCGGTTTGCTGGAGCGATCATTGTCATGAATATCGCGCATCGAACGCGCGCGGCGAATCCAGAAGCTCATGCTGAAAAACATCACCCAGTAAACAGCTGCCGTTGCCACGCCGCAGCCAATGCCGCCGAGCTCGGGCATACCGAAGTGACCATAGATAAAGATGTAGTTCACCGGAATGTTGACCAGCAGACCGATAAATCCCATAACCATACCCGGCTTGGTTTTCGCCAGGCCTTCACACTGGTTGCGAGCGACCTGGAAGAACAAGTAACCAGGCGCGCCCCACAGCAGCGCCCGCAGGTAGCCGACCGCCTTGTCTGCCATCTCCGGGTCGATGTTATGCATTGAGCTGATAATGTAACCGGCGTTCCACAGTACGATCATGACCAGGATGGAGACGAAGCCAGCCAGCCAGAATCCCTGGCGTACCTGGTGGGCGATACGATCACGGCGGCCGGAACCATTCAATTGAGCAATAACGGGCGTCAGAGCCAGCAGCAGGCCGTGACCAAAGAGGATCGCCGGTAGCCAGATGGAAGTACCGATGGCGACGGCCGCCATATCGGTGGCGCTATAGCCGCCCGCCATCACGGTATCGACAAAGCCCATGGCGGTTTGGGCGACCTGGGCAAGAATAACGGGTATAGCCAGTGCTAATAACTGACGCGCTTCAATAAAATACTTCTGCACGTAAACACCTTTATATTGTTGTTATTGGGGGACTAAAAAAGCCGCCATCATAGGGCAGCAAGAAGAAAAAGCAGAGGGATTTGCCAGACTATTGTAGCGAGGATTAGCCATTTAGCCAGTGAAAAAATTCCACTGCACGTTGTGCGCTGGCAACCTGTTTTGCCACCTGTTATTGTTCGTCATAGCCTAAAACGGTACTGATACCGTCACGAATTCATACAGGAGCAAAATATGTTTACCGGTATTGTGCAGGGGACCGCCAAAGTGGTGTCTATCGATGAAAAACCCAACTTTCGCACCCACGTCGTGGAGCTACCTGAGCATATGCTTACGGGGCTTGAAACCGGGGCTTCGGTAGCCCACAACGGTTGCTGTTTAACCGTCACGGCTATTGATGGCGCACGAGTGAGTTTTGACCTGATGAAAGAGACCTTGCGCATAACGAATCTGGGCACGCTGCGTGAGGGCGACCGCGTCAACGTCGAGCGTGCGGCAAAATTCAGCGATGAAATTGGCGGCCATCTGATGTCAGGCCATATTATGACCACCGCAGAAGTGGTGAAAATTCTGGCCTCGGAAAATAATCGCCAGATTTGGTTTAAGGTTCAGGACCCGATGCTGATGAAATATATTCTCTATAAAGGGTATATCGGCGTAGAGGGTATTAGTCTTACCGTCGGTGAAGTGACGCCAACCCGGTTTTGCGTGCATTTAATCCCGGAAACGCTGCAGCGCACCACGCTTGGCGTGAAAAAGTTGGGGGACCGGGTGAATATTGAAATCGATCCGCAGACTCAGGCAGTCATTGATACCGTTGAGCGCCTGCTGGCGGCGAAAGAAACAAAAGCGGCGCTGAAAACGGCAACTGAGTAAAAAATGGTCCCCGCCGAAGCGGGGGACATTGTTAGCGGGCAACGCGCAGGCCGTGTTCGGCCCCACGAGAAAAAACCACCTGCCAGAGTTGAATATCGCGCGCGCGAAAAGCGCCGGCGCAGGCATTCAGATAATAGCTAAACATACGTTTGAAGCGTTCCGAATAATTGTCGGCAATTTCCGGCCAGCTATTGAGGAAGCGCTCATACCAGGCCATTAGCGTAGTGTCATAGTCGGCACCGAAATTGTGCCAGTCTTCCATGACAAAATGCGACTCGCTGGCTTCGGCAATCTGGCGCACCGACGGCAGACAGCCGTTAGGGAAGATATATTTGTCGATCCACGGGTCAACATTATGGTCGCTTTTTTTCGAGCCGATGGTATGCAGCAGGAAACGGCCGTCGGGTTTCAAATTACGATCGACCACGTCAAAATAGGTGGCGTAATTTTTAGGCCCGACATGTTCGAACATGCCGACAGAAACAATGCGATCGAAGCTCTCTTGCAGGTCGCGATAGTCCTGAAGCAGAATGGTGACGTCGAGGCCTGCGCAGCGTTGCTGCGCCATTTTCTGCTGCTCTGCCGAGATGGTCACGCCAACCACGCTGACCTGGTAATGTTTGGCCATGTAGTAAGCCAGTCCGCCCCAGCCGCAGCCGATATCCAGCACCCGCATGCCGGGCTCAAGCTGAAGTTTACGGCAGATGAGATCTAATTTTGCCTGCTGAGCGTCTTGCAGATTCTGCGCGTCCTTCCAGTAAGCGCAGGAATACTGCATATAAGAGTCAAGCATGCGGCTGAACAGATCGTTACCTAAATCGTAATGCTCTTTACCGACAATCCAGGACCGTTTTTTGCTTTGCAGATTGAATAAGCGTGCGCTGGCGATACGCAGGGTATCTTTGAAATGATGGGGAAGCTGATTTTCCAGACCGGCACGTAATACTTTATGGAAAAATATATCCAGCCGCTCACAATCCCACCAACCGTCCATATAGCTTTCGCCTAAACCCAGCGACCCTTCCTGCAAAACTCGCTTAAAAAAGAGAGGATTTTTAATCCGCAGATCGAAGGGCGCAGGCCCATTAATTTTGATGCCCGCACGGCCTAATAATTCAGCTGCAATTCGGTACCAGTCATCTTTTGGTACGCTTACTTCTTCTATACACGATGAACTCATAGCTTCTCCATCACGCCCAAGTGATCAGAACCTTAAAACAGCGTAGACGCTTTTTTGGCTTTGTGAGAAATCTCACGGATAATCCGTGAAGCTGCTATCCGACGTAGAACAGAGGAAGGGAGATGACCCTTGCCGAAAGGCCTTCCATGGGAAAACGGGATGCATCCTGCTCCCGTTGAAATCGACTCATTTTTCTATTTATGTGATAACGAATCCAGTATAGGCCGCTAAAAACAGGCTTTCAATAAAAATATCTTAGCAAGCTAACTACTTTATCTTATCCCTATCAGCAGAATACCTTACGCATGTGACGATTCTGTTTCCAGAGGTGCGGCTTTATGCTGCATGCGGTAACCCATGCCGGCAAGCAATATGGCGACCAGCATCACGCTGGTCGTCGTTTGCAGTGGAGTGGCAATTAGCGTGGAGACCAGCAGGCTGGTAAGAAAACAGAGGCCGAGTTGCAGGGTATTTTGCAACGCAGCGGCACGACCAGTCGCCTGAGGGAATGGCTTCAGGGCCTGCGCGACGACAATAGGATAAATACCACCATTCACGACAGCCATGGCGCAGAACGGAATCATCAACCCAACGAGCGTCGCGTTCTCCTGCAGGCCAACCAGCCAGGTGGCGGCGACGCTGATGGCGAAAATCGCCAGTAGCCAGGGCAGAATTTGCCGGCCCTGCCATTTTTGCAGCGCTGCGCGGCAACCATAACCGCCAACCAGAAATGCGATAGTTTGCGGAACATAGCTCAGGCCAATAGCGGTCGGGCCGTAGCCCATTTCATGGAGAATAAACGGCGAGCCCGTCAGCCATGCGAAAAAGCTGGCGGAACAGGCGGCATAGATGAGGACGTTACCGCTATACTCGCGTGAGCGCAGCAGGGTGAGAAACGTGAGCTTCTGTTGGGCGCTGACAAGCGGTTTTTTCGCTGGCTTCAGGCGCAGGGCAGGCAGCACTAGCAGCAGAGTGATGATGCTCAGCGTGGCAAAAATGGCCTGCCATTCGAAATGAACCAGCAGCCAACTGCCGAACAGGGGAGCCAGCGCTGGAGATAGTCCCACCAGCGGCATGATAGTGGCGAAAATACGATTTGTACGATGTGCAGGGTAGTAATCGGTAACCAGCGCCTGCCAGGTTACTGCGGCGGCGCAAACCCCCAGGGCCTGGATAAAACGCAGCGCCAGCATCAGCGTGGCATCGCGAACCCATAGCATCCCCAGACAGCCGATAGCAAAGATAGCCAGACCGCTTAACAGCACTGGCTTACGGCCGTAGCGATCGGAAACGGGCCCCCAGAAAAGCTGGCCAAGAGCAAAGCCCGCAAGGAACAGGCTCAGGCTGGCGCTGACAGAGGCTGCTGAAGTATTCAGATCCTGTCGCATGGCGGCAAAAGCCGGAAGATACATATCGGTAGCCAGAAAGCCCAGTACACTGAGTCCAGCCAGCCAGACTAAAAATCCTTTCCCGGGTTGTTGCATAACATTCTCTTTTTAGTTATGCAGGTACGATGGCGCAGAGTGTAGGGAGTGCATTAGGGCTTGTGAAACGCTAATATTTGTCAAGTAAATTCAAAAATTTTGCAGGCAGAAAATGTGGTCTGAATACTCTCTTGAAGTTGTCGATGCTGTCGCCCGCAACGGTAGTTTTAGCGCCGCCGCGCAGGAGTTGCATCGGGTACCCTCTGCTGTCAGCTATACCGTACGTCAACTGGAGGAGTGGCTGGCGGTGCCTCTGTTTGAACGCCGTCATCGGGATGTGGAGTTAACGCCGGCTGGCGTCTGTTTTTTGCAGGAGGGGCGATCTGTTATCAAAAAAATGCAGATCACCCGTCAGCAGTGCCAACAGATAGCCAATGGCTGGCGTGGACAGCTATCTATTGCGGTGGATAACATCGTTAAACCAGCACGGATGCGGCAGATGATCGTTGATTTCTATCGCCATTTTGATGACGTTGAACTGATCGTTTTTCAGGAGGTGTTCAACGGCGTCTGGGATGCGCTCGCTGATGGTCGCGTGGAGTTAGCCATCGGCGCGACACGCTCAATTCCGGTAGGGGGACGCTATGCCTTTCGCGATATGGGCATGCTGAGCTGGAACTGCGTCGTCGCGAGTCACCATCCTCTGGCAAAAATGGCCGGTCCTTTGAGCGATGACGTGTTGCGCAACTGGCCGTCGCTGGTCAGGGAGGATACTTCACGCTCGCTGCCGAAGCGGACCACCTGGCTGCTCGATAATCAGAAGAGGGTGGTTGTACCGGACTGGGAGGCCTCTGAAACCTGTCTTTCCGCCGGACTGTGTGTTGGTATGGTGCCAGGGCATCTGGCGCGCCCGTGGCTTGATAGCGGCGAATGGACGGCGCTGACGCTGGAGAACCCTTTCCCGGATGCCGCATGCTGCCTGACGTGGCAGCAAAGCGATACCTCACCGGCACTGCTATGGTTGCTGGATTATCTTGGCGATAGCGAAACGCTAAACCGGGAGTGGCTGTGGGCGCCGGAATAACCGACGCAGCAAGGAGGGCTAACGGCGGTAATCGACAAACGGGCCATCGGCTACAGAGCGGCGCTCGATTAGACGAGGATGGACTTCAATCGACTGAGAAACTTCACGTTTATTGACGATTCGGTCCAGCAGCATATTAAAAGCCGCTTCGCCGAGGGAGTCTTTAGGCTGATGGATGGTGGTCAGCGCCGGGCTAAAATAGCGGGCGTTGCGTACGTTATCATAACCGATCAGCGAAATATCCTGCGGCACGCGCAGGCCCATTTCATCCGCCGCACAGATGGCACCCATCGCCATAATATCCCCGCCGCAGAAGATAGCTGTTGGGCAAGGGCGCTGGCCGAGAATTTGCTGCATGGCGCGGTAGCCGGATTCTGGCTCAAAATCACCCTGCACAATCCAGTTCTCCGGGACGTTAATCTGCGCTTCTTCCATCGCTTTCATAAAACCAGCCAGTCGGCCTGCACCAGTATTACGCTCCAGTGGGCCTGGGATCACGCCGATATCGCGATGGCCGCGCTCAACCAGATAGCGTCCGGCGATATAGCCGCCTTCAAAGGCGTTATCGATGACCGAATCAGTAAAGTCGGCTTTTGCCTCGCCCCAGTCCATCACTACCATCGGGATATGGCGATACTCTTCCAACATGCTTAACACCGATTCCGGATACTCAGAACACATCACCAGCAGGCCATCTACGCGTTTCTGCGCCATCATCGACAGGTAGGCGCGCTGTTTCTCCGGATCGTTCCATGCATTGCCGAGGATAAGGGTGTAGCCCTTGTGGAAACAGCTTTTCTCGACGGCTTCGATAATTTCAGCGAAATAGGCCGCTTCGCTGCTGGTCGCCAGCAGACCAATAGACTTAGTGTGATTAACCTTCAGGCTGCGGGCAACAGCGCTGGGGGAGTAATGCAGTTCTTTAATTGCCGCCCATACCGCATTGCGCGTCTCTTCCGCAACGAATCGGGTTTTGTTAATCACATGTGATACGGTTGTAGTGGAAACGTTTGCGCGCTTCGCTACATCTTTAATAGTTGCCATTACTTTTTACTCCAGACCTTAACCTGAATGTCTGTTTATCGGTACGTAAACGTTTGCCTGTACACACCCTGACGCCAAAATTGAGCATGGCATCACGTCGGGAAAACGACACAGAACGACAGGAAGGGGTCAATGGCCGATACGTTTTTAAATTAGCGTGGGATTTTGTCCGATCTTGGGGCAAAGGGGAAGAGCAAAAATGTGCATCACTCTAAATCCCGGAAGATTTTTACGTTATTCTGTGTGAAAATGAGCAAGCTCACTTTTCATGTGGGGATAATCAGGAGGATAAATTGATGGATACAAATTTAAAGTTTTCGCTGACAACAACGCTTATTGTCCTGGGGTTGATTGTTGCCGCAGGTTTGGCCGCAGTACTGCACTAATTTTGCGATAAGGGAGGGGCTGCTCTCCCTTTGTCACCCCGCATTATTATCAATTTTGCAAAAATCTTTTGCTATTTCGTTTACTTTTGTTTTTCTGTGATTGATGTCATGCTTTTGACTTCTGATGAAATGCCGTCGCGGAAGGCGGCCTGATGGAGTGCTGGCATGAAAATCAACTTTCCCCTGCTTGCTCTGGCGATCGGTGCTTTTGGCATCGGCACGACTGAGTTCTCCCCGATGGGGCTATTACCGGTTATCGCTAAAGGTGTGGATGTTTCAATTCCGGCTGCGGGAATGCTGATTAGCGCCTATGCCATCGGTGTGATGGTGGGAGCGCCGCTGATGACTCTGCTGCTCTCCCACCGCGCGCGCAGAAATGCGCTGATCTTTCTGATGGCGATTTTTACCCTCGGCAACGTGCTCTCTGCCATTGCACCGGACTACACTACGCTACTGCTGTCGCGCATCATTACCAGCCTTAATCATGGCGCCTTCTTTGGCTTAGGCTCAGTGGTGGCGGCGAGCGTGGTGCCAAAACATAAGCAGGCCAGCGCCGTGGCGACGATGTTTATGGGGCTGACAATTGCCAATATCGGCGGTGTTCCCGCAGCGACCTGGCTGGGTGAAACGATTGGTTGGCGCATGTCCTTCCTCGCCACGGCGGGGCTGGGTGTGGTGGCGATGATCGGCCTGTGGTTTTCCTTACCGAAGGGTAGCGCTGGCGAGCGCCCGAACGTGAAGCAGGAGCTTTCGGTGCTGATGCGTCCGCAGGTGCTGTCGGCGCTGCTGACTACCGTGCTGGGGGCAGGGGCGATGTTCACGCTTTATACCTATATTTCCCCCGTTCTGCATACTATCACCAATGCCTCCCCGTTGTTTGTGACCGCCATGCTGGTACTGATTGGCGTAGGCTTCTCGTTGGGTAACTATCTTGGCGGTAAGTTTGCCGACCGTTCCGTTTCCGGTACGCTGAAGGGTTTTCTGTTGCTGCTGATGGCTATCATGCTGACGATCCCGCTGCTGGCTCAGTCGCAGACGGGTGCGGCTATCAGCATGGTTGTCTGGGGCGCGGCGACCTTTGCGGTGGTTCCACCTTTGCAGATGCGGGTGATGCGCGTAGCACACGAAGCGCCGGGACTGTCGTCATCGGTCAATATCGGGGCTTTTAACCTCGGGAACGCGCTGGGCGCGGCGGCGGGCGGGGCGGTAATTACCGGCGGGCTGGGCTATGCATTCGTACCGGTGATGGGGGCGATTATCGCGGGCATTGCACTACTGCTGGTGCTGTTCAGCGGCCGGGCGCAGCCGGGAGAGGCCTTCGCCAGCCATTAATATCGTGTAGAGTGAAAGAATAACCGCAGAAGCAGCCACGCTTCTGCGGTTTGCTTTTACGCAGCCAGATTAGCGGCAACAAACTTCCAGTTTACCAGCGCCCAGAAGTGTTCCAGATAGTTCGGACGGGCGTTACGGTAGTCGATGTAATAAGCGTGTTCCCAGACATCCACGGTCAGCAGCGGAGTGGCGTCGCTGGTCAGCGGCGTGCCAGCGTTACTGGTGGAGACAATAGCCAGGCTACCATCGGCATTTTTCACCAGCCAGGTCCAGCCTGCGCCGAAGTTTTTTGCCGCCGCGTCGGTGAATTTGGCTTTGAAATCAGCGAAGCTGCCGAAGGATTTAGCGATAGCCGCCGCCAGTTCGCCTTGGGGTTCACCGCCAGCGTTTGGCGCGAGGCAGTTCCAGTAGAAGGTGTGGTTCCAGACCTGAGCGGCGTTGTTAAAGACGCCGCCGTCAGAAGAACGCACGATCTCTTCTAAGGTTTTACCTTCAAACCCGGTGCCTTTGATCAGATTATTGAGGTTAGTGACATAGGCCTGGTGATGTTTACCGTAATGGTATTCCAGGGTTTCTGCGGAAATGTGCGGCGCCAGGGCGTCTTTTGCATATGGTAATGCAGGTAATTCGAACGACATTGCTACTCTCCTTTTTATAGTTATACCCGTTACACTTCAAGCTGCATCTTTATTGGCTGCCTGTACTTACCGTGGTCACGTACTGTTTGTACGCTCCCGAGGGTACGCTGGTTGCCGCGTTACTTCGCCCCTTCGTAGCCAGCGTAAGCGCTGTTCAGGACGCGAGAGCGTTTTGTGATGCTGCTCTAATTATTTTGGGTAGAGTTTGCGCAGTAGCCATGTAATGCGCATGGTAATAGTAGCAAAATAAAAGATGTGGTAAAAGAGAGAGTTACCCCGTCGCCGAGGCGACAACGCACCATTAGCGAATGGTTTTCGGCGTCATCACGCGACGCGCGCCGACGTAGTGGCGTACCCAGTAATCGTCACTTAATGAGGTTATCTGAATATCGCGGCCGGTGCGCGGAGACTGGATAAACTTACCATTGCCGACATAGACCCCGACGTGATCGGCAGTACCGCGCCCGCGGGTGCGGAAGAAGACTAAATCCCCGCTTTGCAGCTCGCCGCGATCCACTGGACGGGCGTCGCGCAGGTGATACATTTCATTGGCAGTACGCGGAATGTGAATTTTGACCAGGTCTTTATAGGCGTAATAGACCAGGCCGCTGCAATCAAACCCGGTACGCGGGGAGGTACCGCCCCAGCGATAAGGTTTGCCAATCTGATCCATCAGCTTTGACATCGCGGTGCTTTGCGCTTTTTGTACCCGAGCTTTATGCACATCGGCGATAGTCAGCAGCGGCTCGTCGGCAATGGGTTTACAACGTGTTTTATGGCCTTTGCGCACCACGCACTTTTTCTGCAAGCTCGCCGTTGCCAACTTGCTTTGCGCTATCGATCTTGTCGAACTGGCGCACAGTTTTTTATAGCCTTTACGCAGAACGCATTTTTTTGTGGCGCTGGCGATCTGGCGTGATGCGGTTGATTTGGTCCGGCTGGAGGACGACGTTTTCTTGCTGGGGGTTTTGGCGGTGGTTTTGTTTTTAGAACTGGCTGCTTTTTTCTTACGCTCTGCGGTAGTGCCTTTGGCTGAATTCGCTTTTGCCGTGGCCGAAGCGTGCGTATGCCCGGAAGCATGCGCCAGCGGCGTAAGCGAAATAGATGTGAAAAGTAATGCACAGAGCGAAATCGCGATTTTGTTAAGACGCGCCACTGAGCAATCCCCTGATTAAATGACAGACATATACCTATGCCTGACGATGAATGACAAACCGCATCGATTCTAAAGCATAAAATCGTGGGGAGTTACTACTCTTTTGTATCTAAAGTCTCGTTTGGTTAACATTTGCAAAAAAATGCTTCTGTCAGCCGCCCCGGCGCATGAAAAACGCGCAACGCGTTGCCGTGTATAGCAATAAAATGATATTTTTAAGGCAACTTTTGTCTACAGAAGATAAAATAGGGCAAGTGAAAAAAATGTTATTATTGGTTCTGCGTCCAGAGCGCTACAATGACAAATTACTGCCGTAGAGAAGTTTAAGGAAGCACGACAATGAGCACGACTTTAGAAAAAATCCAACGTCAAATCGCTGAAAACCCGATCCTGTTGTACATGAAAGGGTCTCCGAAACTGCCAAGCTGCGGTTTCTCGGCTCAGGCCGTTCAGGCGCTCTCCGCCTGTGGCGAACGTTTTGCCTACGTCGATATCCTGCAAAACCCGGACATTCGCGCAGAGCTGCCAAAATACGCTAACTGGCCAACCTTTCCACAGCTGTGGGTGGACGGCGAACTGGTCGGCGGCTGTGACATCGTGATTGAAATGTATCAGCGCGGTGAACTGCAGCAGTTGATCAAAGAAACAGCCGCTAAGTACAAGGCTGACGAGCCGAAAGCCGAGTAAATTTACTGCAAATAAAAAAGCGATTTCCGGTGAAGTCGCTTTTTTTATCTCTTATTCTTCGGCCACAGGTAATGGCCAGCCGCCAAGACGCTTCCAGCGGTTGACAATTTCGCAGAACAACTGGGCGGTTTGTTCGGTATCGTAAAGCGCAGAGTGTGCTTGCGTACCATCAAATGTCATTCCTGCGGCAATACAGGCTTTCGACAGCACCGTTTGACCAAGTGCAAGGCCGCTCAGGGCAGCGGTATCGAAGGTAACGAACGGATGGAATGGGTTACGTTTCAGACCCGCACGCTCTGCCGCCGCCATCGTAAAACCATGATCGAACGTAGCATTATGCGCGACCATAATCGCGCGACTGCAATCGCTCTCTTTCATCCCCTTGCGTACCATTTTGAAAATCGCGTGCAACGCATTATATTCGCTCACCGCGCCGCGCTCAGGGTCGTTTGGGTTAATACCGTTAAAAGCCAGCGCTGCGGGCTGCAGATTTGCGCCCTCAAAAGGTTCAACATGAAAATGCAGCGTCTCGTCCGGCATCAGCCAGCCTTCCTCGTCCATTTTCAACGTAATAGCGGCGATCTCCAGCAGGGCGTCGGTTTTGGCATTAAATCCGGCGGTTTCAACATCAATTACCACTGGATAAAAACCGCGAAAACGGCCGCACAGACCATTAAGTTGAACGTTCTCGGACATCAGATTCTCTTAGCTGGAAAAAAGTAGCGCGCATTATGGCAAATTTTGCCGCGCCTTGCAGCAGGAAGGGGGATAAAACAGCGGGCACCGAAGGTACCCGCAGCAGATTAATTGCCGAGGCCTTTTCCGGCGTATTTCTCTTCAATCAGTTCGATTTTATAACCATCCGGATCTTCGACGAAAGCGATGACGGTGGTACCGCCTTTGACCGGGCCAGCTTCACGCGTTACGTTACCGCCGTTCTGGCGGATACGCTCGCAGGCTTCTGCCGCGTTTTCAACGCTCAATGCGATATGGCCATAAGCGCTACCGAGATCGTACTTATCAACGCCCCAGTTATAGGTCAGCTCAATAACAGTGGTATCACTTTCTTCGCCGTAACCCACGAATGCCAGCGAGTATTTATACTCAGTGTTTTCACTGGTGCGCAGCAGTTTCATGCCCAGCACGTTAGTGTAAAACTCTATCGAACGTTGTAGGTCGCCAACGCGCAGCATGGTGTGAAGTAAGCGCATAATATCCCCTATGCAGTTTATTTTGATACATCAGAGTGTTGAGTATAGCGGCGATAACCCGCCGCTATCAATGGAGGGATTACAGCGTCGGATAATCGGTATAGCCTTCCGCGCCGCCGCCGTAAAAGCTTTCCGGACGTTGTGGATTCAGGGCGGCTTTTTTCTGCAGGCGGGCGACCAGATCGGGGTTGGCAATATAGTCGCGACCGAAGGCGACGGCATCGATCAGGCCTTTACCGATCAGGTCGTTTGCTTTTTCGACCGTATATGCGCCAGCGCCGATAATGGCGCCGGGGAAACGGTCGCGCACTTTCTGGCGGAACGCCTCGCTGTACGGTTGACCGCCAGCCCAATCCGGCTCGGACATATGCAGGTAAGCAATACCGCGTTTGGCCAGCCCTTCGATCAGATAGAGCGCATCGGCTTCTTCATTCGGACCATTATCGACGTTCTGGAAGCTGCCGACAGGCGAGACGCGAATACCGATCCGGTCGGCACTCCACTCTTTACTCACCGCATCAACCACTTCCAGCACCAGGCGAGTGCGATTTTCCACGCTGCCGCCATACCGATCTGTACGATGGTTAGAAGAAGGGGAAAGGAACTGGTGCAGCAGGTAGCCGTGGGCCGAGTGCAGTTCGACAAGGTCAAACCCGGCATCGCGGGCGTTACCTACCGCCTGACGGAAATCATCAACGATCCCTGGGATCTCTTCGGTTTCGAGCGCGCGCGGCATCGAGGTGTCAACGCGAATAGCATGGCCGTTTTCATCGCGAAGCGAGGTACGGGTACCCGCGCTAATGGCCGATGGTGCAACCGGCGCCGCGCCGCCAGGCTGGATGCTACTGTGCGAAATACGCCCGGTATGCCACAACTGAACGGCAATACGCCCGTTTTCAGCGTGGACGCCAGCGGTGATTTTTTTCCATGCGGCAATCTGTTCCGGGCTGTGCAGGCCTGGTGCGCCCGCGTAGCCTTTAGCCTGCGCGGAAATTTGGGTGGCTTCGGAAATAATCAGGCCGGAGCTGGCTCGCTGACGGTAGTATTCGCCCATCAGCGGGGTTGGAATATCGCCCGGTTCAATACTGCGCAGACGCGTCAGCGGAGCCATAAACACGCGATTCGGTACGGTTACCGCACCCACTTTCAACGGGGTAAATAACTTTGATTCTGACATAATGACTCCTGAGTAGACCGGTCGTCTTGAAACGGGTTAAATAAAAGCGCCTGTTAAACGGCAGGCGCAGCAAGAATATTTCTGGCGTGGGCAAGGGCACTTTCCAGCGGCGTTGCGCTGCGCGTAATCTTGGCCTGCAGATTCGCCCCCAGCCACAGGGAGTAAAGCACCCGGGAGAGCGTTAAGGCGTCGCCCTCAAACTCCAGGCTACCTTCCTGACGGCCTTTCTCCAGCGCATCGCCGAGGAGAATGATGATCTGGCTGGCGCCTTTATCCATCGCGGTGCGCATATCTTCCGACAGATCGCAAACCTCTGCCGACAGCTTCACCGTCAGACAGCCGCTGATAATGCCCTGCTGGCAAAACTGCGTCAGCGTATGCTGATAGTAGGCCAAAAGGCGGTCGCGATAGTTCCCCTCGCCGTGGTCAAAATGTTCTACCAGGCGCTGAAGATATCCGGCGTAATGATGGTCGAGTAGTGCAACGCCAAAGGCCTCTTTAGAGCGAAAGTAGTGATAGAAAGAACCTTTCGGCACTTCCGCTGTTCTCAGCAGTTCGCTCAGACCCATGCCGGTAAAACCCCGATGCATGCAGAGCTGCTCGCCGGTGGCCAGGATATGTTCGCGGGTATTGCATTCACTGTGTTTGTTCATGGCGTTCACTGTAATAGACCGATTGGTCTAATGCAAGGCATAATTAAAAATGCCGCCTGGCGCAGAGGGTGATGAACAAAATTTGCGTGCGACGAATGAAACGTCTTCAATAAAGAAAGAGAAAAGTGGCAGGAGAGACGAAGTGGCTGAACAACTGGAGTTTTTCCCGGTACAAAGTCCATGCCGGGGGATTTGTCAGTCTGATGAACGCGGCTACTGCCGGGGGTGTATGCGTAGCCGCGATGAGCGTTTCAACTGGCAGAAAATGAGCGATGCGCAAAAGCAGGACGTTCTGCGTCTGTGTCGCCAGCGGCTGCTGCGCAAATTACGCCCGGCTAAGCAGGATAGTGCGGAAGAACCGCAGCAACCCTCACTGTTTTAAGCATAAAATTGCGTATACTCAGGACACTTTTTTGTTGAGGAAGCTGTTATGGTTCAGCGTATTGCTATGGCTCCGCAGGGGCCGGAATTTTCTCGTTTTGTGATGGGCTACTGGCGTCTGATGGACTGGAATATGTCTGCTAAAGCGCTGGTGAGCTTTGTTGAGCAACACCTGGATCTGGGCGTCACCACTATCGATCATGCCGATATTTATGGTGACTATCGGTGCGAGACAGCGTTTGGTGAAGTGCTAAAGCTGGCGCCGCATCTGCGCAGCCGGATGGAAATCGTCACCAAATGCGGCATTGCCACTAAAGCGCGGGCGGAAAATACCATAGGCCACTACATTACTGACCGCGACCATATTGTTCTCAGCGCGGAGCAGTCGTTACGTAACCTGGCAACCGATCATCTCGACCTGTTGTTGATTCATCGCCCGGACCCGCTAATGGATGCTGACGAAGTGGCGGAAGCCTTTCTGGCTTTACATCATAGCGGTAAGGTTCGCCACTTCGGCGTATCTAACTTTACCCCCGCCCAGTTTACTCTGCTGCAGTCGCGCCTGCCGTTTACCCTGGCGACCAACCAGGTAGAAATTTCCCCTGTCCATCAGCCACTACTGCTTGACGGCACTCTGGATCAGCTTCAGCAACTGCGTATCCGACCCATGGCCTGGTCCTGCCTCGGCGGTGGTCGTTTGTTTAACGATGAAAGCTTCCAGCCGCTGCGCGATGAGCTGGCGCGCGTTGCTCAGGAGCTGAATGCGGAAAGCATTGAGCAGGTGGTGTATGCCTGGATACTGCGCCTGCCTTCGCAGCCGTTGCCGATTATCGGCTCAGGGAAAATTGAGCGCGTGCGTTCCGCGATTGTCGCCGAAAAGCTGAAGATATCCCGCCAGCAATGGTTCCGTATCCGCAAAGCGGCGTTAGGTTACGACGTTCCGTAAACACCAGTCACCTCTGCAATAGCCTACACTTATTAACAATAGAGTCATTCAGGAGATGTTATATGCAACGATGTATTCTCGCCATACTTACCCTGGCCGCCTGTGCTGGCGTGCAGGCGGCCAGTGAAAGTGTCGATATCAATCTTGTGACCAGCCAGAGCGTGGGGCAGTCTATAGGTAGCGTTAAAATCAGTGAGACCGCGAAAGGTCTGGAGTTTACTCCGGATCTGAAAGCGTTGCCTCCCGGTGAGCACGGCTTCCATATTCATGCCAATGGCAGCTGCCAGCCAGCCATTAAAGAGGGCAAAGCCGTCGCCGCAGGCGCAGCCGGCGGACATTACGATCCGCAAAACACCGGAAAGCATGAAGGCCCTGATGGCGCTGGTCATCTTGGCGATCTGCCGTTCCTGGTGGTCAATAACGACGGTAAAGCAACCCAGCCGGTGGTGGCGCCGCGTTTAAAAACGCTGAATGAGATTAAGGGGAAAGCGCTGATGATTCACGTGGGGGGCGATAATATGTCCGACAGCCCACAACCCCTCGGTGGTGGTGGCGAGCGATTCGCCTGCGGCGTAATTAAATAGTCCTCTCCGTCAGCGTTCCGGCAATCGGCGCCTGTTCCAGTTGCGACAGCGCGCACCATAGCCGCCAGATAACTGCCGCCAGCTCTTTGGCCGCCGGCTGGTGGTGGTGATTAAGCACGTCGCAGATGCGCTGCAGTTCCTGGAGCGTAGAGGCGAGAGAGCGATGCTGTACGCCGCGCTCGCTCATGACATCCCGCAGCAGGCTGATACATACATCACGTACCTGTGACAGCGGGTCGGAGCGGGTTTCCCACCCGCGCAATTGCCACACCACATGGGAACAGTTGAGTAAGACCACGCCCCAGCGCAGCAGCCAGCGTCGCGCCAGCATATCCTGACTGTTGCTGAGCTGGTTAATGTGGTGGTAAACCAGTGACTCAAATTCATGTTCGCTATGCTGAGGATGACGACTTAATTGATCGACAAAGTGACGCCGTAACGTGCGGATGTGACGGCGGCTCTTACGCGCGTCTGAGCCCGGGCTGATAATGGCGAAAGCCAACCAGGCGAGGCCTACACCAATGATTTTCCCCAGATTATCGTTAAGAAACGACGCATAATCGTACTCCGGCGGATTAGTTACCGAAATAAACGACCCCATAAATACAATCAGTTGCCCCCAGAGTCCGGCCAGCTTAGGCATCTGTAGTTTGAGCAGTTGCATGGTTGTCAGCAGGGGAAACAGGAACAGCAAAAACTGCCATAAATCGGTTATCTGAACCATCAGGCCAAACTTCACCATAAAGCTAAAGAGCGAAAGCAGGATCAGGGTGCGCATCAGAAGCGTTACTGATTTAAACGGTGAGGGAGAGACCGAATAGAGTACGCAGCAGATTGCCGCCAGGGTCAGGGCAGCGGCGCAGGCCTGCCATTGGGTGCTAATTCCCCATGCGCCGACCATCACCAGTGCGCAAAAGGTGCGTACACCGTTCCATAAGGCTTCGGCCTGGTCTGTATGGCGAGCCAGCGCGGGTGCGGAAGGCACGTTAAATTCGGTTATCGCGGTGGCGTTTTCGAGGCGCCTGATCCAGCGGCTGCTCTCCAGATAGAGACGACAAAAGTAGCGCAGACGCCTCCAGAAGGCGATATGCCGGTAGTCAGCCTCCATGGGCGGCGCCAGCGGAGCGATGATGCGGGCAACGCTCCAGGCATCGGCATGTGAATGAGCTAACTCACTGAGCAAAGACGCCAGTATCTCGCGGGTATGGACGGGCGCTGCAGGCCAGTTAAGTAGCATTCGCCGCAGGCTCGAAATCACGCTGGTCATTCGCAACTGCTGATGCAGCAGGTAGTTCAGCAGCGGATTTTGCCGGCGAAAGCGATAGTGGCTCCAGAAGGCCTGAATGCGCAGCAGATTCATGGTCAGGATTTGCCCAATCACGCTCTCGTGCGCGGTGCGGATCGCATCGGTCGTTTCCGGCACCCACAGCAGGCTGGCGTGTTCCAGCAGGCGCGCATGCATGTTTTTCAGCGCTGTCAGCAGCGTAGCGCCATCGGAGGTGCTCGGTAAGATCATCATCATCAGCCCGCCGCACAAAATACCGACGATGACCTCGCAGACGCGCGACTGAGCGATGGTCCACAGTTCGTTAGCGTCAGTGATATTAATCACCGGGAAAGCGATAATCGCGCAGGTATAGCCTGCGAGCTGGAAAGCGTAGGCGACGTTATTGGTGAACATCGCACAGGCCCAGGTGCAGAGAGCCATCCATGCCGAAATGCTGAAGAGAAATAGCCACGGATCGTTGAGCGTATGCCCGGCCAGCAGCAGTGCTGCACACGCGCCGAGCAGGCTACCGGCTATACGCCCGAAGCTTTTGCTGATAACGCCGCCGACGGTGGGAAAGCTGACCACTGCAGCGGAGGTCATCGCCCAGTAGGGTTCGTCAAGATTAAGCCAGTAGGCGACACTCAGCGCCAGGCATATCGCAATCCCGTTACGCAAGGCATAGCGCCACTGCAGACGGCTGGCCTTAATCCACGGGAGCGAGCGCCACGTCAGAGCCTGCAGTTTCATTACTGCGCGCCAATAGCAATGGTGCAAGTGGTACCGGAGACCAGCGTGATATCTGGCGGCAGATGGTTAAACTCAATGCGTACCGGTACGCGTTGGGCAAGGCGTACCCACGGAATATTCGGTTTAATATTTGCCACCAGATCGCCGCTGCTCTCCACGCTCTGATCGACGATCGCGCGTCCAATACCGCTTACGTGACCCTGTAACTTTTGCTTGTTGCTGTAAAGAATGATCTGCGCGCTATCGCCCTGGCGGATATTACGTAATTTTGTTTCTTCAAAATAACCCACCACGTAGAAGGAGTGGCTGTCGACGAGGGCGAAAACCGGGTGACCAGCGGCGGCATAGTCGCCCACGCGGGTTGAGAGATTGGTGACCCAGCCGTCAACCGGTGCTTTTATTTCCGTCTGCGTGAGCTGCCATTGAGCGTGATCGAGCGTGGCCTGCGCCACACCAACCACGGCCTTAGCGGCTTCGAGGTTGGTCGTCGCGGTATTAAGCGTGGTGTTGGCATTTTCTAAATCTTCTGCAGAGATGAAATTCTGTGAAAGATGACGCCGGCGACTGGCATCGCTGGCGGCTTTTTTCTGTTCTGCCTGCGCGCGGGCGACTTCCGCTTTGGCTTTAGCGAGCTGTGCCCGGGCGTTGAGCAGGGCGATTTTATAAGGCGTGTCATCGATTCTGAACAGCACGTCTCCCGCTTTAACCAACTGGTTGTCGCGCACGTTGAGTTGCAGGATGCTGCCGGAAACCTGTGGAGTGATGCCAACCTGTTCGGCGCGTACCTTGCCGTCGCGGGTCCACGGGGATTGCGTGTAGTAATTCCAGACCAGCCAGGCGGCAATAATGGCCAGCGCGGCAACCAGCAGCGTGGATAAATATTTCAGTCTCTTCATGTAATGAACATTACCAGATAGTCAGTAAAACCAGCGCCAGACAGACGGAGAGCATAAAGAAAGACAGGTCCATTAGCAGGGGATGCCAGAGCTCGCCTGTATACATCCAGTCCCGCAACTGGTGATGGACAATCAACCAGATAAAAAAACCCAACAAAATGGCTTTAAAAACAGGCGGGAAATAGACAGAAGCGCCGAACACCAGGTCCTGGAGCGACAATCCGGCAGTGTTAAAACTCAGTTTCACAAGCAAAAACCCTTTGCCATTGCAGGAAGAATGTTCAGATGATGCAATTATTCACATTGTAAATCATTGTTCTGATTTGAGTGAATCAGGTAATTCATTTGTTTTGATAATTCAAATGCTGCACACTATTCTAAAAGCAGTATAATAACTTAGCAAGCTAATTATAAGGAGATGAAATTGGAATCGCCACTTGGTTCTGATCTGGCACGCTTGGTACGCGTATGGCGCGCGCTAATCGACCATCGCCTGAAACCTCTGGAGTTAACGCAGACACACTGGATAACACTGCATAACATTCACCAACTGCCGCCTGAACAGTCGCAGATCCAGTTGGCGAAAGCCATTGGTATTGAGCAGCCGTCGTTGGTTCGCACACTCGACCAACTGGAGGAGAAAGGGCTTATTTCTCGTCAGACCTGTGCAAACGATCGGCGGGCAAAGCGTATCAAGCTGACGGAAAAAGCTGAGCCACTGATCAATGAAATGGAAAAGGTCATTGGCAAAACGCGTAATGAGATTCTGGCAGGCGTTTCTCCGCAAGAAGTAGAAACACTGCTTAATTTAATTCATAAACTTGAACACAATATCCTCGATCTCCAGGCAAAAGATTGACCTTAACGAGGCCCTGAATAATCTCAAGGCCTCTCCAGTCCATTAACGCGGTGTTTCTCGCTTACGTTCAGGCGAGATGCGTTCAGCAATTACCTGCGCACATGCAACTCGAATTATTTAGGGTATCGTGTACAACTGAGTCAGGATAATAAATCGGCGTTAATAACCAGCCAATATAAATAAGCGGCCCGTCAGGGCCGCAGGGATAAGGTTTAGCGCGGGGATACCGTGACCTGGCGACCACTGCCAGCAATAGCCACGCGTTGACCGACGGAGAATGGCGTGCTGCCTTGTTTCTGCACCACCATGATGGTGTTACCATCATCTTTGCGGATTTCCAGCTCAACGCCTTGGGTTTTGTTCATCGCACCCTGTACGCCCTGACCGACTACGCCGCCTGCGACAGCGCCTGCCGCCGTTGCCAGAGAGCGACCAGTGCCGCCGCCAATGGTGTTACCCAGGAAGCCGCCGAGCACCGCGCCGCCGATGGCGCCGATAGCATTGCTTTCATCTCCGGCCTGAATCTGGACCGCGCGAGTGTGTACAATAGTTCCGTAGGTCACGCTCTGGACCTGCTTAGCGTCAGATGCGGAGTAAACATCGCCAGACAGGCCGCTGTTGTTGACGCAACCAGCAAGCGTCAAACCAATCATCGAGACAGCCAAAACACGTAAAATCATTTCTGAATCTCCTGTTCATCAAGATACGTTCTTTTGAACTTCCTTGTGGTCAATTATATGGCATTTAAGCGTCTGCTGGCATAGCAGATGCCGTAACAATACAAAAAATAATAATCAGAGTCGTCTCAACCTAAACTAAACATAAGTTCTTTATCCTAAGAACAGTAGAGCTGCTTGTATCGTTAAAACGTATTATATTGCCCCTTCGTTTAGGGTGGAGTGTGGGAATATACGAGAGTCATGGAATGAAGGAAAGCGTATGAAATCAGGTCGCTTTATCGGCGTAATGTCCGGCACCAGCCTTGATGGTGTTGATGTTGTTCTCGCAGCAATTAATGAAAATCTTGTCGCCCAGCAGGCCAGCCTGACGTATCCCATCCCTATTGCTATCAAAGAAGAGATCCTGGCTATTTGTCAGGGACAGCAGTTAACGTTGTCGCAACTGGGGCGGCTTGATACGCGCCTGGGACGACTATTTGCTGATGCGGTTCAGGCATTGATGGCTCAGGAAAAGTTACAGGCAGCGGATGTCATCGCTATCGGCTGTCATGGCCAAACAGTCTGGCATGAGCCTACAGGCGATGCGCCGCATACCATACAGATTGGCGACAATAACCAGATTGCCGCGCATACCGGCGTGACAGTTGTCGGGGATTTTCGTCGTCGTGATATGGCGCTCGGCGGGCAGGGCGCGCCGCTGGTTCCGGCGTTCCATCACGCGCTGCTGGCGCATCCGCTAGAGAGCCGAATGATCCTCAACATTGGCGGCATCGCCAACCTCTCTTTGCTGGTGCCTGGGCAGCCGGTACGCGGCTACGATACCGGACCGGGTAATATGCTGATGGATGCGTGGGTCTGGCGACAGTGCGGCAAACCCTACGATAAAGACGCGCAGTGGGCCAGCGAGGGCAAAATTGTGCAGCCGCTGCTGCAGGATATGTTAAGTGATCCGTGGTTTGCGCTACCTGCACCAAAGAGCACTGGCCGTGAATACTTTAACTACGGCTGGCTATCGCAGCATCTGGCGCGTTATCCGGGGCTTCGCGCCCAGGATGTACAGACGACCCTTGCGGAACTCACCGCCGTAAGCATCAGTGAACAGGTGCTGCTAAGCGGGGGGTGTGAACGGCTGTTGGTATGCGGCGGCGGCGCGCGTAACCCGCTGCTGCTGGCGCGTCTGGCGGCGTTGCTGCCGGGAACGGAGGTGTCGACGACTGATGCGGCGGGGATCAGCGGTGATGATATGGAGGCGCTGGCTTTCGCATGGCTGGCATGGCGTACACTCGCCGGATTACCCGGTAATCTCCCTTCAGTGACCGGCGCGTCGCACGCTTCGGTGCTTGGCGCGATTTTCCCGGCAAATCCGCTGCAAAATCAGAGTTAACTGAAATCAGCCGCGCTGGTTTCTGCGTAAACTGACGAGCGTTGAGGGAGGGCGTTATGCCTTCCCGGACCGGGAAAGTCGAAGGCAAACTGATGAAAAAAATTCTTATCCTTGCTGTACCTTTTATGCTCGCGGGTTGTAGCTACTACAACCAGTTTGTTGAGCGAATGAATACAGACACCCTGGAATACCAGTGTGACCAGAAACCGTTGACCGTCCATCTTAATAATATGCGCCAGCAGGTCAGCTTTATTTACGATAACCAGCAGTTAAATTTGCAGCAGGGGCTATCCGCCTCTGGTGTTCGTTATACAGATGGCATTTACGTCTTCTGGTCAAAAGGCGATAGCGCCACCGTCTATAAACGTGACCGTATTGTGCTGGAAAACTGCCAGTTGCAAACCACCAGGCGTTGAGATTTCAGTCATGGGGGCGCACAATAGCGCTACCCTTTGATTATTTTCTCAATCGCCATGTCTGATAACGACGAATTGCAGCAAATCGCGCACCTGCGCCGTGAGTATACCCGTGGTGGCCTGCGTCGCCACGACCTTCCAGCCGAACCTCTGGTACTATTTGAACGCTGGCTGCGTCAGGCCTGTGATGCGAGGCTCGCCGATCCAACGGCGATGGTCGTTGCGACTGTTGATGAAAACTCACAACCTTACCAGCGCATTGTTTTGCTCAAGCACTACGATGAGAACGGTCTGGTGTTCTATACCAACCTTGGCAGCCGCAAAGCCCGTCAGATTGAAAAAAATCCCCGCATCAGCCTGCTTTTTCCATGGCATATGCTGGAACGTCAGGTGATGGTTATCGGTAAAGCAGAACGTCTTTCGACGCTGGAAGTGGTTAAGTATTTCCACAGCCGTCCGCGCGATAGCCAGATTGGCGCATGGGTGTCGCAGCAGTCCAGCCGTATCTCGGCTCGCGGCATCCTTGAGAGTAAGTTCCTTGAGCTTAAGCAAAAGTTCCAGCAGGGCGAAGTTCCGCTGCCGAGCTTCTGGGGCGGATTCCGCGTCAGTATTGAACAAATGGAGTTCTGGCAGGGCGGTGAGCATCGTCTGCACGATCGTTTTCTCTACCAGCGGCAAAACAGCGGCTGGCAAATCGACCGACTGGCGCCATAAAGGACGCAAAAATGTTGTGTTAAGCGCTGGTGCATCGTGGCCCGGCGCTTTATTCTATACGCTTCATTTTTCAAGCTGCATCTTTGTTAGCTGCGCCTGCCTGGTCCTGTCGCTTACCGGAGTAAGTTCCCTGGGCTTTCACATGCTTGCTGCTGCGATGCAGCTTGAATAATTTTGCGTAGATGTTTTTTCGCGTCTGGCGAAAAGTCGTGTACCGGCAGAGGTGCAGTCGTTTTATAGATGGAGAATTTGATGGCAAGCAGTAACTTGATTAAACAATTGCAGGAGCGGGGGCTGGTAGCCCAGGTAACGGACGAGGAAGCGTTAGCAGAGCGACTGGCGCAAGGCCCGATCGCGCTCTATTGCGGCTTCGACCCTACCGCCGACAGCTTGCACTTGGGGCATCTTGTTCCATTGTTATGCCTGAAACGCTTTCAGCAGGCAGGCCACAAACCTGTTGCGCTGGTAGGTGGCGCGACGGGGCTCATTGGTGACCCGAGCTTTAAAGCCGCTGAACGTAAACTGAATACCGAAGATACCGTGCAGGAGTGGGTAGATAAAATTCGCAAGCAGGTCGCGCCTTTCCTCGACTTTGATTGTGGTGATAACTCTGCCATTGCCGCGAACAACTACGACTGGTTTGGCGGTATGAACGTGCTGACCTTCCTGCGTGATATCGGCAAGCACTTCTCTGTAAACCAGATGATCAACAAAGAAGCGGTGAAGCAGCGTCTGAACCGCGACGACCAGGGCATCTCTTTTACCGAGTTCTCCTACAACCTGCTGCAGGGTTACGACTTTGCCTGTCTGAACAAGCTGCACGGTGTGGCGTTGCAAATCGGCGGTTCTGACCAGTGGGGCAACATTACCTCCGGTATCGATCTGACCCGTCGTCTGCACCAGAACCAGGTCTTTGGCCTGACCGTTCCGCTGATCACCAAGGCGGACGGCACGAAATTCGGTAAAACCGAAGGCGGCGCAGTGTGGCTGGATCCGAAGAAAACCAGTCCGTACAAGTTCTATCAGTTCTGGATCAACACCGCGGATGCCGATGTTTATCGCTTCCTGAAGTTTTTCACCTTTATGGATATTGCTGAAATCAATGCCCTGGAAGAAGAAGACAAAAACAGCGGTAAAGCACCGCGCGCCCAGTACGTGCTGGCTGAACAGGTGACCCGCCTGGTACACGGTGAAGAAGGTCTGGTGGCGGCAAAACGCATTACCGAGAGCCTGTTCAACGGTAACCTGAGCGATTTGAGCGAAGCCGATTTCGAACAACTGGCGCAGGATGGCGTGCCGATGATCGAAATGGACAAAGGCGCCGATCTGATGCAGGCGCTGGTGGATTCTGAACTGCAGCCGTCCCGCGGTCAGGCGCGTAAAACCATCGCATCCAATGCGGTGACCATCAACGGCGAAAAACAGTCCGACCCGGAATACGTATTTATCGATGACGACCGTCTCTTTGGTCGTTACACCTTACTGCGTCGCGGTAAGAAAAATTACTGTCTGCTCTGCTGGAAGTAATTGCGTAAAGGCAGGGGCGCGGGAAACCGCGCCCCTTATTTTTTGCTCTCAGGTAATCAAGATGAAGAATATCCTCGCCATCCAGTCCCACGTTGTGTTTGGCCATGCGGGCAACAGCGCCGCTGAATTTCCGATGCGCCGACTTGGCGTCAACGTCTGGCCGCTTAATACCGTACAATTCTCCAACCATACCCAATATGGAAAATGGACAGGTTGCGTGATGCCGCCAGCGCATCTGACGGAAATTGTTCAGGGGATTGCCGACATTAACCAACTGCAGCGCTGCGATGCGGTATTAAGCGGATACCTGGGATCGGCGGAACAGGGCGAACATATTCTTGGCATCGTGCGTCAGGTTAAAACCGCCAATCAGGCAGCGAAGTATTTCTGTGATCCGGTTATGGGGCACCCTGAAAAGGGCTGTATCGTGGCGCCTGGTGTAGCGGAGTTTCATGTGCGCTATGCGCTACCGGCAAGTGATATTATTGCGCCAAACCTGGTAGAGCTGGAGATCCTCTGTGGGCACCCGGTGGCGAATGTTAACGAAGCGGTTTTGGCCGCGCGTGAGCTGATTGCTCAGGGGCCGGAAGTGGTGCTGGTGAAGCATCTCTCGCGTGCCGGGCTTAGCATGGATCGTTTTGAGATGCTGCTGGTCACCGCGCAAGAAGCCTGGCACATCAGCCGTCCGCTGGTGGATTTTGGCACACGCCAGCCGGTGGGCGTCGGCGATGTCACCAGCGGGCTGCTGCTGGTGAAGCTACTGCAGGGCGCGGACCTGCGCGAGGCGCTGGAGCATGTTACCGCCGCGGTATATGAAATCATGCTGGCGACAAAAAATATGCAGGAGTATGAACTCCAGGTTGTGGCAGCTCAGGATCGCATTGCGCAGCCGGAGCACTACTTCAGCGCTACGCAGCTTTAGGATGTGTGTGAACTTGCCCGACCTGCGTCGGGCAAGCGTCAATCTTACTTAAGCCCCTCGGCCTCCAGGGCTGCGGCTACGGCAGGACGCGCAGCAACGTGCTTCATCCAGGTAGCAATATTATTATAACCTTCCATATTCAGCTTCACGGCGTACGCCCAGCGCAGCACAGTGAACAAATAGCCATCGGCAATAGTGAAGCGGTGCCCGTTAATCCACTCTTTATCCTGCAGACACTCATCGACATACTGCATTTTTTTATCCAGCAGCGCGCGGGCGATGGGTTTGAAATCCTCCGGCGTATCCGGGCGAAACAGTGGAGTAAAACCTTTATGCAGTTCCGTCGCGACATAGTTTAGCCACTCCAGCGTCTGATAGCGGGCGATGCTTCCTACCGGAGCCAGCAACTGGCGGTCCGGTACGCGGTCAGCGATATATTGCATAATAGCCACGCCTTCAGTCAGCAGCACATCATCGTCCAGCAGCAACGCGGGTACCTGACCCTTCGGGTTAACCAGCAGATAATCATCGCCGTTTTCGAGGCGTTTTTTCATAACGTCAACGCCCTGTAGGGTGAAGTCCAGCCCGCTTTCGCGTAGCGCGATATGCGAAGCAAGAGAACAAGCGCCGGATTTATAAAACAGTTTCATCGGTAACTCCTCGTGGCTGCGTTTTTTTGTATGTTAGTCCCCCCAGGGGCAAAAAAAAACCGCTAACAGCGCGTTAACGGTTTAAATTTATGGGTTTTCCCGGGGAGTTTAAGCTGTAGCGGTATCGCTGGCGTTTGCTATCTTAGCATCGTCCTGAGTCATGCGGTTCAGCTTCGGTGCCGTCAAGAGCATCAGGATTGCAATAATCCCGGTGGCGACACCGATATGCAAGAAGACACGACTGTAAACTTCCAGCGACATCAGCGGGTCAGTCACGTCTTCCGGTACCGCCATCATGTTCGCCACGTAGCCGCCGATCAGGTTAGCGCCAGCGGTAGTCAGGAACCAACTGCCCATGATAAAGCCCATCAGACGCTGCGGAACCAACTGTGCAACCATTGCCAGGCCCAGACCGGAGATCATCAGTTCACCGATACTCTGCAGGCCGTAGCTGGTAACCAGCCAACTCACGTTCACGATACCGGCATCGCTGGCGAACTTAGCGCCCAGCGGCAGCACGAGGAAAGCGCCGGAACAGAGGACCATACCAATAGCAAACTTCATGGGCATCGGCAGGGTGTCGCCCATTTTGTTGTATATTGCGGCCAGAATCGGGCTACCGATAATGATCCAGAATGGGTTCAACGCCTGATACTGTTCAGGTTCGAAAGCAATACCCAGCAGGGAGTGCTCAACGTTGCGAATCGCAAAGAAATTGAGGGAGGTTGGCATCTGGCTGTACAGAACGAAGAAAATAATCGCCTGCAGCATCAGAATGAACGCGACGATCATTTTACGACGGGCCGCGCCCTGCATCGCAAAGGCTTCTTTAGTGAAAATAATGATGATGCCCAGCGCAACCACGCCCAGCGCCATACGTGCGATACTCTGGTTGTGCAACAGCCAGGTAGCAACCGTTACCAGGACCACCACGCCGACGATAGTCGCCAGCAGTTTACCTACATGCACCGGTGCGAAGTCAGGTTTCGAGCCGTACTGCTTAACCCAGCGCTGGCAGAAAGTAAAGTTGACGATGGTGATCATCAGGCCCACAAAGCTCAGAGCGAAAGCGACGCTCCAGCCGAATCTTGCCGCCAGCCATGGTGTGGCCAGCATAGAGAAGAAGGAACCGATATTGATGGACATGTAGTACATGGTAAATGCACCGTCCAGACGCGGGTCGTTCTTTTCATAGCAGGTTGAGAGCAGGGAAGACGGGTTAGCTTTAAACAGGCCGTTACCGACGGCGATAGTCGCCATCCCTATATACACGATGCCCGCATCGTGTCCGGACCACGCCACCAGCCCATAACCGATAGCCAGAACGATGGCGCCAAGCATAATAACGCGTTTGGTGCCGAGCACCTTGTCGCCCAGCCAGCCGCCAATTGCCACAAGACCATAGACCAGAGCGCTAAAGGAGGAAAACAGAGTGATAGAGTCCGCTTCTGACATACCCAGTTGTTTAACCAGGTAAACGGCCATGATCCCTTGCAGGCCGTAGAAACCAAAACGCTCCCATAGCTCAATAGAGAAGATGAGATAGAACGAGCGTGGTTGTTTGAAAGCATTCAAGCTTATGCTTTCTGTTGGTTTATTGTTTGCAGTTGACACAAATACCTCTTTTTTTACATCCCATATTAACGGGGGGCTCGGGGCGCAATCTTCTAAGACCGCCGTCTTTAATAGTTATACTGGAGGGAAAACGGCAGGTAATGTTCACTATCCTGGCTCTTCAGGCAATACTTTCGTAATAATCTGTTACACATATTTTATGCGACATAATGAACCATACATTCAAATGTTATTCAGAGTTAAATTTCAATGTTTCATCAGGAGTGGAGTTTTTATCTGTTAGAATGCGAAGTTTTTCGCATGAAGGTAATATATTCTGCTTTATGCGTTTGAATATAGTGATATGGTCCATAATTATAAAAATTTATGGATTATTGTGTTGGTGTTTGAGTTTAGGGCACTGAGATAAGCCGTTCTTCGTATTAATACGTTAACAATAAATCAACAAGAAATGAGCTGAGTGATCTGGATCACAAAAACATAGAAATTTTGCCTCTAAAAAAAACAAATAACCTGGCTGGTGATTATATAGCCGAATAATTACCAGCAATAAAGCTGAAAGTATGGTGTGAATGTCGATAAAACAGGGGGGGAACAGAGTCATAACCCTGATAGATAATGACTCTGTGTGTGTTCAGAGGTCGACCTTCTCTTTGTACTCGCAAAGGTCTTCTATCAGGCAGGAGCCGCAGCGCGGTTTGCGGGCAATACACGTATAACGACCATGCAGGATTAACCAGTGATGGCAATCCACTTTAAATTCCGCTGGAACCACCTTTAACAGCTTTTCTTCGACCTGTTCAACGTTCTTACCGGGCGCAAATTGTGTCCGATTGCAAACACGGAAGATATGCGTATCGACGGCGATTGTCGGCCAGCCGAAGGCGGTATTCAGCACCACGTTCGCGGTTTTGCGTCCGACGCCGGGAAGCGCCTCAAGGGCCGCCCGATCTTCCGGTACTTCGCCATTGTGCTGCTCAAGCAGGATACGACAGGTCTTGATGACATTTTCTGCTTTACTGTTAAACAGGCCAATGGTCTTGATATACGACTTCACGCCCTCAACGCCCAGCGCCAGCATGGCCGCCGGCGTGTTGGCGACCGGGTAGAGTTTTGCCGTGGCTTTGTTAACGCTGACGTCGGTAGCCTGTGCCGAGAGCAGTACGGCGATCAATAATTCAAACGGCGAGTTAAAATTCAGCTCAGTGGTGGGATGCGGGTTGTTATCCCTGAGCCTGGTGAGGATCTCCAGGCGTTTACTCTTATTCATCCTATGCTTTTCCCGTCACATCAGACGGCGCAATAACATCGGCTTGTGCCGCTTTAGCTTTGCGCTGTTTGCTACGTTCATCAATAAGGTATTTTACCGCCAACATCATGCCGAGGCCAATAAATGCGCCCGGTGGCAGCATCGCCAGCAGGAACGGCGTATCGGTATGGAATACTTCAATTCGCAACACCTTAGCCCAGTTGCCGAGCAGGCTATCGGCACCGTCAAACAGGGTACCGTTGCCGAGAATTTCACGCATCGAACCGAGGACAAACATCGCGCATGTTGCCCCCATTCCAATGGAAAATCCATCCAACGCCGAAAGCGCCGGACCTTTTTTGGCCGCGAAGGCCTCCGCACGTCCGACGACAATGCAGTTGGTGACGATAAGCGGGATAAAGATCCCCAGGGACTGATAAAGGCCATACGCGTAGGCATTGATCAGCATCTGAACGACGCTCACCACCGAAGCGATGATCATGACGTAAATCGGGATACGGATTTCCGCAGGCGTCCAGCGACGCAGGCTGGAAATGGTCAGATTCGTCAGCGTAAGTACCAGTGTTGTCGCCAGCCCAAGCCCCAGGGCGTTGGTGGCGGTAGAGGTTACGGCGAGCAGGGGACACATCCCCAGTAGCTGAACCAGCGCGGAGTTGTTTTTCCACAGCCCCTGAACAATAACGTCTTTTACTTCGCTCATGGTTTACTCTCCACAGGGAGTGAATGCGGAAATCTGCGCGGGCAGCGTTTGTGCGTACAGGCCCGCGCGCTTGACGGCATTGACCACCGCGCGAGGGGTAATAGTGGCCCCGGTAAACTGATCGAAATCGCCGCCGTCTTTTTTTACGGCCCAGTGGCTGTCGTTTTGCCCGTGAATAACTTTACCGGCAAAGAGGGTGATCCAGTCAGAAATTCTGAGCTCGATTTTGTCGCCCAGGCCCGGCGTCTCATGATGCCCGGTGACGCGGGTACCCAGCACGGTATCTTTAAAATCGGCGGCAACCAGCAACTGAATTCCACCAGAATAGCCATCCGGCGCGGTGGCTTCCATCACCGCTGCTACCGGTTTCTCACCGTCCTGAGCGATCCATATTCTATGCTGGCCCTTACCCAACTCTGGCGCGGTAACCCGATAACAGCTTTTCAGCAAGTCGTTGTTATAAAGACTGGCTGGCATAATCTGGTCGAATAAGGCTTTTTGCTGCCGGGCAGCCTGCTCTTCAATCGTACTTTTGGTTAGCTCGTTAATCGCTGCCGTCAGCCCGGTAGAACCCGCAGCAAAGAGTGCCAGCGTGATGCCATGCTTACGCATGCTTTGTAACATGTTCGGGTCCTCAGCGGTGGCCGTACGCGCGCGGGCGCGTATAGTAATCGATCAAGGGAACGGTGATATTGGCCAGCAGGACGGCAAAGGCCACGCCATCCGGATAACCGCCAAAGCTGCGAATTAACCATACCAGTAATCCCGCCAGCGCGCCGAAGATCAGACGACCGCGATTGGTGGTGGAGGCGGTCACTGGGTCCGTCAGGATAAAGAATGCTCCCAGCATGGTTGCGCCGGACAGCAGATGGAGCTGCGGCGAGGCGAGGCTTTGTGGGGAAAATAACCATCCCAGGGTGGCGCAAACGGTAAGGCTCAACAGGAAACTCGCCGGAATATGCCAGCGAATGGCTTTTTGCCACAACAGGAACAGACCACCCGCCAGATAAGCCACGTTAACCCACTGCCAGCCGAGACCGGCCAGCGCGCCGCCGTAGACAGGATACTGCAGGATCTCTTTCACCGCATGACCGGCATGAAGCGAGGTTTTGAAGGTGTCCAGCGGCGTTGCCTGGCTGATACCGTCAATGCCAACTCGCAGGCTATTCATATCCCCACCCGCAGCGGTATGGCCAGTGAAAATCATCCGCAGCGCATCGCTGAAACCGGGAACGTTGGCGGCTATCTCATGCGGTGGGAGCCAGGAGGTCATCTGAACCGGGAAGGAGATCAGCAGCACTACATAGCCAATCATCGCCGGGTTAAAAGGGTTGTGACCCAAACCGCCATACAGTTGTTTGGCGATAACGACCGCGAACGCGGTCCCCAACACGACCATCCACCAAGGGGTAAAAGGCGGGATACTGATGGCCAGTAGCAGGCCGGTGAGCAGCGCTGAGTTATCGGCGAGGATCGCGGGAACATTTTGTTTGCGCAGCCTGAGGATGGCCGCTTCTGCTCCCCATGCCGTGACGGCGGCAAGGATAATTTGCAGCACGGTACCCCAGCCGAAAACCCAGGTCTGAACGACAATGCCGGGCACGGCGGCGAGCAGCACCAGCAGCATAATCCGCGAAGTCTGGCGCTGATTGTGGGTATAAGGAGAACTTGCGATTCTGAAAACCATTTAATCCTCGTTAACTGCCTGCCGGGATGCTTTCCGGGCCTGAACGCGGCTGATTGCTTCGGCGACTGCCGCTTTACGGGCGTCGTTATTGGCTGCCGACGGGGGAACTGCTTGTTGCTGTTGTTCTGCCTTGCGCGCTTTGGCTCGGGCAATCGCGGCCTCGACGGCGGCCTTGCGCGGGTCAACGGCTGCGGATTGCTTTGCTGCGGCAACTTCAGTCGTCGCAGCCTGCGGTTCGGCTTTGCGCGCTTTCGCCCTGGCAATCGCGGCCTCGACGGCAGCCTTGCGCGGGTCAACGACTGCGTCTGTCGAGGGTTCGACGGCATTGTTTTCTGCCAGTTGCTCCGCCTTGCGCGCCCGTGCCTCGGCCTTACGGGCTTCGCGGGCGGCAATGGCCTCGCTGTTATCCGGTTTCGCGCCAGAGAGTACGATAATCGGCTGCGCCGCATTGCGCTGTTTTTCACGTACGCGGGCAAGGGCGGCGTTAATCGCATTCTGATCTTTGACGGCTGGCTGTACAACTGCCTGCTTATGACGTTCCTGACGCGCAGCTTTTTCCCGCTCCAGGCGAGCCTGACGTGCCTCAAAGCGTGCTTTAGCCTCCGCTGCACGTTTCTCTTCTTGCGCAACGGCGTAGATCTCGGCTTTCTCCTGGCGGAAATAGTGCACCAGCGGGATATTACTTGGGCAGACCCAGGCGCAGGCACCGCACTCAATACAATCTGCCAGGTTATGGCTGGTTGCTTTGTCGTGCTGCTGACCTTTGCTGAACCAATAAAGCTGCTGTGGCAGGAGATCGGCCGGGCAGGCATCAGCGCAGGCGCTACAGCGGATGCAGCCTTTTTCCTCTTCTGGCTCGCCCATTTCGCTCGCCGATGGTGCCAGCAAGCAGTTGGTGATTTTGACTACCGGCACATCGAGCCACGGCAGGGTAAAGCCCATCAGCGGGCCGCCCATAATCACCATGGGGTCAGCGCCAGGGCAGAAACCGGCATCCTTTAGCAGATGACTGACCGGCGTACCGAGACGCGCCCAGACGTTGCCCGGACGTGTAACCGCTTCGCCGGTCAGGGTTACGACACGTTCCGTCAGCGGCTCGCCGTCAATCACTGCGCGTTTCACTGCATAGGCGGTGCCAACGTTTTGCATTAACACGCCGATATCAGAGGAGCGTCCGCCGTGAGGCACCTGCTTGCCGGTAAGAATTTGCGTCAGCTGTTTTGCACCGCCGGAGGGATATTTCGTTGGGATCACGCGCAGCGAAATATCGTGCGTATCGGCTAATACCGCGCGCAGCATGGAAATCGCCTGCGGTTTATTATCCTCAATACCGATCAGTACCTGACCTGGCTGGAGAATATGAGCAAGGATGCGAATACCTTCAACGATTTGCGCCGCGCAATCCTGCATCAGACGGTCATCGGCGGTGATATAGGGCTCGCACTCCGCTGCGTTGATAATTAATGTTTCGATTTTGTCGCTGCCGCCGCGTAGCTTAGTACCGGTCGGGAAACCCGCGCCGCCCAGCCCGGCCACGCCAAACTGGTGGATACGTTCAATCAGCGCTTCGCGGGATGTATTCTGGTAATCGTTCCAGCCATCACGCTCAATCCAGCGGTCTTCGCCATCAGCATCAATAATGACGCTCATTTCCGCCAGTGCGGAAGGGTGGGCAGTAGAATGGGGGGCAATGGCCGCTACGATACCAGACGTTGGGGCGTGTACCGGCAGCATTCTGCCCCAGCCGCGGGTTAACGGCTGGCCGCGCAGGACGCGATCGCCGGGCTGAACGCAGAGCTCACCTTCAGCGCCGATATGTTGTTTTAACGGGATGACAAAACGCTGCGGCAGTGAAACCTGACGCAGCGGGGTACCGTTGGACTGGGTTTTCATTTCTGGCGGGTGGATGCCGCCGTTGAAGTCCCAGATTTTGTCTTTGCGAAAAGCGGAAAATAACTTAAACATGTTGTTCCACGGGAATAGTGCGCACCGGGATGGTTTGAAGATCCCATTTCCAGGTTTCTGTCGTCGCCGCTGCCGGGCGTAGTGCAATACATTGTGTCGGACAAGGCGCGACGCAAAGATTACAGCCAGTACAGAGATCGCTCATCACCGTATGCATAGCGCGGGTGGCGCCAACGATGGCATCGACGGGACAGACCTGGATGCATTTTGTGCAGCCGATACAGTTCGCTTCGTCAATAACCGCCAGCATTCGTGCTGGCTCTGCTTCTTGTGCATCGTCGTCTGCAGGCTGCGGATCGACGTTCAACAACTCGGCGATTTTAAGCATCACCGCTTCGCCGCCGGGAGCGCAGCAGTTGATTTTCTCACCCTGGGTACCCACCGCTTCCGCGTAGGGCCGACAGCCGGGGTAGCCGCACTGGCCGCACTGGCTCTGCGGAAGCAGGGCATCAATTTTTTCCACCACCGGGTCATCTTCCACCTCGAAACGGTGGGAGGCGTACCCCAGAATTAAGCCGAAAATCAGTCCCAGCAGGCTAATGGCGACCACGGCTATCCAGACAGCATTCATTACAACTTCACCAAACCACTAAAGCCCATAAAGGCAAGGGACATTAAACCTGCAGTGACCAGAGCGATGGCGTTACCGCGAAAAGGCGCCGGAACATCCGCTACCACCAAACGCTCGCGGATGGAGGCGAAAAGCACCATAACTAGCGAAAAACCGACCGCGGCGGCAAAACCGTATAGCGCAGATTGCAGGAAATTATGTCCAAGGTTAATGTTCAGCAGCGCCACGCCGAGCACCGCGCAGTTGGTGGTGATCAGCGGCAGGAAGATGCCTAACAGGCGATACAGCGCCGGGCTGGTTTTACGCACCACCATTTCGGTAAACTGCACCACCACGGCGATGACCAGGATAAAGGCCAGTGTACGTAAGTAGACCAGGTCCAGCGGGATAAGGATCCAGGTATCAATCAGCCAGGCGCAAACAGAGGCTAACGTCATCACAAAAGTGGTGGCGAGTCCCATCCCCATAGCGGTTTCCAGCTTTTTGGAAACCCCCATAAATGGGCACAGTCCAAGAAACTTCACCAGCACGAAGTTGTTAACAAGAACAGTGCCAATAAAGAGCAGTAAATAATCAGCCATGACTCGACCTGAAATAGAAAAAGCTGTCTATTATCGAATAAATCGATACCGACGACAACAGGTTAACTGTGAGGTTATTACGGATTCACAAAGGTCCGCTTAACCCGTTCAGAACGCCTGAAATAGGGAGCAAACAGCGCCGCAGCGAGGAGTGGAAACAGCAGTTGGCGCAGCGCCAGTGTGTCTGAAATCGGGGAAAAGGCAAAAGCTTTTACCGCCAGCAGAAGCGTTATCAGCAGCCAGATAATGTAGTGCTTCGGTACCCCTTTCCGCCGCTTAAAAAAGGCGATGGTCAACCACAGCGTGTAGTACCACATGGCTATCGCAAAGGCTAAGGAAGCAATCCACAGGGCGAGATGTGTGGTACTCATATTGAGCAGCAATGTATAAGTTTGGGAAGACATCAGAGCATTAGCAAAAAACAGCAGCGACAATGAGGCGCTAAGCAGCGCTACCAGGAGCCATGCCAGCGGCGCCAGAAGCCATCCGCCAATACGTTCCACAGAGTCAGAGGACATTATTACTCCCGAATTCAACGCCAGTTATAAATAAAAGCAGGGCGGGAAGTATAAGCAACTGGCGCAAATGATGACAGTCTTTATTGCACGTAGCGCCAGACGGACTTGGGTACTTCGCCGATGTCGAACAATTTCCCGCCAGAAACCAGCTCTGCCCGGCGATGGTCCGCTGCGCGATACATGTTGACGATCTCGTCGTTATCGGTCAGGGAATAGTTTAGGTGATCAAAAAGTTTTTCCAGACTTTCCAGTGAACTGATTTTACGAAATTTTAATAAGTAATCCTGAACGGTCATTGGTGTATCCATTTTATAGTCGGAATAAATTAAGTTGCATATACCCATTCTGGGTAAACCTGTTCTCAACCAGCAGTTCCTTTTTTCGGTAAACTGTATGGAATTATTTCGGTTGTAAATACCTGGGACAAGAACAGATGGTGTTTCCGGCCTGGTAAAAAGGAATTTAAGAATATTCCAGAACTGAACCAGGCGCCGGAAGGCGCCTGGGAGAGAAGATTAACGCTGTTCGCCTCGGCTGGCAATAACGTTTTGGTACCAGAAAAAACTCTTTTTACGTTTACGCGCCAGATTTTGCTGGTGGTCGACATAAACGAATCCGTATTGTTTTTTATAACCGTTCAGCCAGCTTAAGAGATCAATAAAGGACCAGGGGTAATAGCCGCGCACGTCGGCGCCCCGTTCCAGCGCTTTTTCCAGAGCAGTAATATGGCTACTGAGATAGTCAATCCGCGGGTCGTCGACGACTTCGCCATCGATAATCGGGTCTATTGCTCCCAGCCCGTTTTCGGTGATGTAAATCGGAATATCACCATAGCGCTCTTTAATCATCATGATCCCGTCGGTTAACCCCTGAGGCCAAATTTCCCAGCCCCATTCGGTATACGTGCTTTGCGGGTTGCGCACGAAGTAGAAGAGACCATCAACGCCAGGCTCGCCGCCGGTCGGCACTTCGGGAGGCTGTGCCGACACGGTTTCACGACGATAGTAGTTCAGACCGATAAAATCACAGCGGTTTTCACGCAGCAGCGCATCATCACCCGCTTCAAAGGCCGGAACGCCCCAGAGCGCCTGGGTCTGTTGCAATAGCGCTTCGGGATAGCCGCCTTTTAATACCGGATCGTAGAGCCAGTGGGTATGGATAGCATCCGCCATCTCTGTCGCCCGCTTATCTTCCTCGCTGTTGGTTAAGGAAGTATGCGGCTGCAGCACGTTGACAAACCCTATCTCCCCCTTGACCCCCATTTCACGAAACGCTTTCACTGCCAGCGCATGGGCTATAAAAACATGATGGCAGGCCTGAATGGCGCGTGCAGGGTCGCGCACCGCAGGGGGATGGAGGCCGTTAATGTAACCATGACCGATAAAGACGATCGTCTCATTAAAGGTTGCCCACAGTTTAACGCGGGAACCAAAACGTTCATAACACAAGCGAGCGTACTCAACAAAGGCTTCCGCCGTACTACGCGCCTCCCAGCCGCCTTCATCCTGCAACGCCTGGGGTAGATCCCAGTGGTACAGGGTAATCATCGGTTCAATATTATGCGCCAGCAGTTCATCAATCAGGTCACTGTAAAATTGAATGCCAGCTTCATTAATTTCGCCGCGCCCGGTGGGTAGCAGGCGAGGCCAGGAAATAGAAAAGCGATAGCTTTGTAAACCCATTTCCGCCATCAGAGCCACGTCTTCGCGAAAGCGATGGTAATGGTCAACGGCGACGTCGCCGGTAGTGCCCTGAAAAGTGGTGCCAGGGAGGTGGGAATAAATATCCCAGATAGAAGGGCCTTTGCCGTCGGCATCATGTCCGCCTTCAACCTGCCAGGCTGCAGTAGCGGCTCCCCATAAAAAATGTTGCGGAAATCCGGACATAAAGAAACTCCTTATCGATTGATAAAGAGAGTGTATTATAACCATATATAGTCATGCAACCGGTTTCAGAAACCGGTTGCATGGTTGCGAAGCGGGTCACTGTTTATTTCGATAGCGGCTTCGTCTGTACAGCATCAGCGACAGGCGGGGACTGGTAGTTATCAATATGATGAGCGATAACTAAAAGCAGGGCCGAAACGCCCAAAACAATCCAGCCAATAAGTTCTACAATACGGTTAAAAACGTTTTCCATAACTCTGTTGCAAATTGTGAAACCAGGCTGAAATGGTACTAAATGATTGAAGTAACGCAAGTGTTACATGATCTTGGTGGCGCAAATGATGCAATGCTGAGCAATGACGCACTAATAAATGCGTTTAAAAGAGCTTTGAGCCACGGCGTAACTGTGGTTCTGTGATTCTCCTTAAGGGGGCAAAAAATGAGTGATGCTATTCGGGTAGGACTAATCGGTTACGGCTACGCGAGCAAGACCTTTCATGCGCCGTTAATCAGCGGTACGCCAGGGGTGACGCTGGCCGCAATCTCCAGCAGCGATGAAAATAAAGTGCTTGCCGATTGGCCTGCGGTGCAGGTGGTTGCCGAGCCGGGGCGGCTGTTTAACGACCCGAATATCGATTTGGTGGTTATTCCAACGCCAAACGACACCCATTTCCCGCTGGCAAAAGCCGCGCTGGAGGCAGGTAAGCACGTGGTGGTGGATAAACCCTTCACCGTGACACTGTCACAGGCACGCGAACTTGAAGCCATCGCGAAAAGCGGAGGACGACTGTTATCCGTATTCCATAACCGGCGTTGGGACAGCGACTTTCTTACAGTGAAATCGCTGATCAACGAAGGTCTGCTGGGGGAAATTGGCTATTTTGAGTCCCATTTCGACCGCTATCGACCACAGGTGCGTAATCGCTGGCGCGAACAAGGCGGGCCGGGGAGCGGTATCTGGTACGATCTTGGTCCGCACCTGCTTGACCAGGTGGTAAATCTCTTCGGACTACCGGTTAGCATGCAGGTCGATCTGGCGCAATTACGTCCTGGCTCACAGTCCACCGACTATTTTCATGCGGTTTTAGCCTGGCCGCAACGCCGCGTAGTGCTGCATGGAACGCTGATGGCCGCAGCGGAAACGGCGCGCTTTATTATTCACGGTTCACGAGGAAGCTATGTGAAATACGGTCTCGATCCGCAGGAAGAGCGGCTGAAAAGCGGCGAACGCCCGCCGCAGGAGGACTGGGGATATGATATGCGCGATGGGCTGTTGACGCGAGCCGAGGGCGACAAGGTAACCGAAGAGTCGTGGCTGACCCTACCGGGCAACTATCCGGCCTATTATGCCGCCATTCGCGATGCGCTTAACGGGGTCGGCGTTAACCCGGTTCCGGCAAGCCAGGCTATTCAGATAATGGAACTGATTGAGCTTGGGCTGGAGTCGGCCAGGCATCGGACGATGCTGTGTCTGAATTAGGCTGTTCTGTCGAAACGAGGTGGTCAGGCTCGTTTCGGGGGCTTAAACATTAAACCTGCTGTACACGCTGTATTAGCGCTGCTTTTTCCTCAGCGCTTAAAAAGGCGAGTTCCAGGCCATTCATTTGCGCCTGGCGAATTTGCTCGCGGCTTAAACCGGCAGCCGGGGCGGCGACGGTGTATTCGTGGATAATATCGACGCCCTGAACGGCGGGGTCGTCGGTATTGATGCAGGCCAGCACACCATGTTCCAGGAAGGTTTTCAGCGGATGCTGGGCCAGCGATGGCACGGTACTGGTCTGAATATTGGAGGTCAGACAGGACTCGATACCGATTCGCTGCGCAGCGAGATAATCCATCAGCGCCGGGTCCTGCACCGCCTTCACGCCGTGGCCGATGCGCTCAGCCCTCAGGTCGCGAATAGCCTGCCAGATACTTTCCGGGCCAGCGGCTTCGCCCGCATGTATCGTGATTCGCCAGCCCGCATCGCGCGCACGCCTGAAGTGATCCATGAATCGATTTCCCGGAAAGCCAAGCTCATCTCCGGCGAGGTCGAGAGCGGTAATGCCATCGCGGTGGACGAGCAGGGCCTCAAGCTCTTTCTCGCACGCCGATTCGCCGAAGGTGCGGCTCAGAATTCCGATCAGGCGAGCTTCAACATTAAAGTCGCGACTGCCTTCTTTCACCCCGGCGATGACCGCTTCTACAACGCCCGCTATCGGCAACTGATGAGTCATCGCCATATAGCGTGGAGAGAAACGCAGTTCGACGTAGTGCAGACCGTTTCGTGCGGCATCTTCGAGGTTTTCATAAGCGACGCGGCGGCAGGCTTCCAGTGAGGCCAGCACTTTTACTCCCCAGTCCAGCTTAGCGAGAAAGCTGATCAGGTCAGGCTCATTGCTGGTGACCTGCACATAAGGACGTAACGTATCGAGGTTATCTGCCGGAAGTGAGAGGTTGTACTGGCGGCCAAGATCGAGAATAGTTTGGGCCCGGATATTACCATCAAGGTGGCGATGGATGTCGGTTAATGGCAACGTTAAATCAATCATGGTCGCACTCTTTTTTTAGTTAAAGTGCACGTCATTGTATATCAGAACGATA
>DASYFN010000086.1:0-56638 GCA_036498385.1 Klebsiella sp. | reverse complement strand
GCGATACCCCAACAAGCTTTTGGATTTATCGAACTGAATCAATAATTCCTTTGTATGGTGGCTACGACGGGATTCGAACCTGTGACCCCATCATTATGAGTGATGTGCTCTAACCAACTGAGCTACGTAGCCCAAATTTTATTCTATTTTCGATGGCTGGGGTACCTGGATTCGAACCAGGGAATGCCGGTATCAAAAACCGGTGCCTTACCGCTTGGCGATACCCCAATACCGTCGCGGTAAACCGCAAACATCGAAAAATATGGCTGGGGTACCTGGATTCGAACCAGGGAATGCCGGTATCAAAAACCGGTGCCTTACCGCTTGGCGATACCCCAACAAAAAATTTTACTGACAACGCGAAAGAGTAAATGGTGCGGGAGGCGAGACTTGAACTCGCACACCTTGCGGCGCCAGAACCTAAATCTGGTGCGTCTACCAATTTCGCCACTCCCGCAAAAATATGGTGGCTACGACGGGATTTGAACCTGTGACCCCATCATTATGAGTGATGTGCTCTAACCAGCTGAGCTACGTAGCCATCTTTTTTTCGCTACCTTATCGGCGTTGCGGGGCGCATTATGCGTATTGAGCCTTGAAGCGTCAACCCCTTTTTCATTGAAAATGGGCTGAATGTAACTGTTTGGTTAGGTTGCGAACAGCGTGGTGCAATAATCGGCAATTATTGGTTATTTATCGTTTTTAACGGCTTAAATAAAGCTCGAAATAAAAACGGACCCCGAAGAGTCCGCTTTGAAAAAACGCTGCTTATTAGTAGGCTGACTGGTGTACGCCAACCGCGCGTCCTGACGGATCGTTCATTTTTTTGAACGATTCGTCCCACTCGATCGCTTTTGCTGAAGAGCAAGCGACGGACGGGCCGCCAGGCACGCATTCGGCGGCGCTGGGTACCGGAAACAGCTCTTCGAAGATCTCACGATACAAATACGCTTCTTTCGATGATGGCGTATTGTACGGGAAGCGGAAGCTGGCCGTTTCCAGTTGTTGATCAGAAATTTGTTCAGCGGCAACTTCTTTTAAGGTATCGATCCAACTGTAGCCGACGCCATCAGAGAACTGCTCTTTCTGACGCCAGGCGACGCTTGCCGGCAGATAAGATTCAAAACACTCACGCAGGATATGTTTTTCCATTTTACCATTGCCGCACATTTTATCCTGCGGGTTGATACGCATTGCCACATCGAGAAATTTTTTATCCAGGAACGGCACGCGGGCTTCAACGCCCCATGCGGACATCGCTTTGTTAGCGCGCGCGCAGTCAAACATGTGCAGCGCTTGCAGTTTGCGTACGGTCTCTTCGTGCAGCTCTTTGGCGTTTGGCGCTTTATGGAAATAGAGGTAGCCGCCAAACACTTCGTCAGAACCTTCGCCAGAGAGCACCATTTTGATGCCCATCGCTTTAATTTTACGCGACATCAGATACATCGGCGTCGAAGCGCGAATGGTGGTCACATCATAAGTTTCAATGTGATAGATAACATCGCGAATCGCGTCCAGGCCTTCCTGTACCGTAAAGTGGATCTCGTGGTGCACGGTACCCAGATGGTTAGCCACTTCCTGCGCGGCTTTCAGATCGGGGGCACCTTGCAGACCGACGGCGAAGGAGTGCAACTGCGGCCACCAGGCTTCTGATTTTTCCTGATCCTCGACGCGGCGCGCGGCATATTTTTTGGTGATAGCGGAAATCACCGATGAATCCAGGCCGCCGGAGAGCAGTACACCGTACGGAACATCGGACATCAGATGGCTTTTCACCGACTCTTCCAGCGCCTGACGCAGTTCGTTTTTGTCCGTAACGTTGTCTTTGACCGCGTCATAGTCGAACCAGTCGCGCTGATAATACTCGCGGATCTCGCCATCTTTGCTCCACAGGTAGCTGCCTGCCGGGAACTCTTTAATCGTGCGGCATACCGGGACCAGCGCTTTCATTTCTGAGGCAACGTAGAAGTTGCCGTGCTCGTCGTGACCCATATACAGCGGGATGATCCCGATATGGTCGCGACCAATCAGATATGCGTCTTTTTCGCTGTCGTAGAGAGCGAAAGCAAACATCCCCTGCAGATCGTCGAGGAAATCAGGTCCTTTCTCCTGATACAACGCCAGGATAACTTCGCAGTCGGAACCGGTCTGGAACGCATAGCGGTCACCGTATTCTGCGCGCAACGCCTGATGGTTGTAGATTTCACCGTTGACGGCGAGTGCGTGAGTTTTTTGGGCGTTATACAGCGGCTGTGCGCCGGCGTTTACATCGACGATTGACAGACGTTCATGCGCCAGTATGGCTTTATCACAAGCATAGACGCCGGACCAGTCCGGACCACGGTGGCGCATCAGGCGGGAAAGCTCCAGTGCCTTTTTACGCAGCTCACCCGCGTCAGTTTTAATATCCAGTACGCCAAAAATTGAACACATAGCCTTCTCCGTTACCCTGTCTTATTTGATGTCGTGCAGGCTTTGCCGCGTGGCGAAGCCCCAGTGCATGCTTTAGAAAATGCCGCAAAGGCGCGGAGGGCGCAAGGGGTTTACGGCTGAAAAAGAAAATAATGCAATGACGATTGCTGGATAGTGAAAAAAGAACATATTTTAAGCGCTTTTATTGTGTTATTTTTAATAATCAGGACTTTTTATTAGAAAAAACCCTTTTTCAGTGTCTTAAAAAGATAAAACCACGTCCTGAGATGTAGTTTTCTTCAGAAAATATCAATTTCCGCAACGGAAGGGTAAATCCAGGACGGGCGGAACGGCATGCTGTCGATATCATCAAGCGTGGCAACCCCGGAAAGTACCAGAATAGTTTCCAGACCGGCCTGGAAACCTGCCAGGATATCCGTGCGCAGGTTATCGCCGACGATAACTGTTTGTTCCGAATGCGCCTGCATTTTATTGAGCGCGGAGCGGATAATCCACGGACTCGGTTTACCCACGTAGAAAGGTTTACGACCGGAGATTTTCTCAATACCGGCGCACAGCGCGCCGCAGGCCGGATAATAGCCGCGGCCGTGCGTATCCGGGTTAGTGGCGATAAAGCGCGCGCCGTTGGCGACAAAAAAAGCAGCCTTATGCATCATCTCCCAGTTAAAGGAGCGGGTCTCACCGACGATAACAAAATCAGGATTAACGTCAGTGATGGTAAAGCCAGCTTTATACAGTTCGTGAATCAGCGCACCTTCGCCTACCACATAGGCTTTCTTGCCTTCCTGACGGCGCAGAAAATCCGCAGTGGCCATCGCTGAGGTATAAAAGGCGGTATCAGGAGCATCGATTCCCGCTGTTGCAAAGCGGTTTGCCAGGTCCTGCCCGGTTTGTGAAGGGTAGTTGGTCAGCATCACCAGCGGCATCTCTTTTTCGAGAATACGTTTGATGAATTCAGCTGCGCCCGGTACGGCGACATTGTCGTGCATCAGCACGCCGTCAATATCACAAATTACGTTTTGAATGGTCATGGACTGTCCGACATCGTTAGAGAAAAGCGAAACTATAAAGCGGCTTCAGCTTTCCAGCAAACGCTGGAGCAGAGTCCCGTTGAGCATCGCGCGCTTTACCAGGGCAAAAGCACCGATGGCCGAACGATGATCGAGCGTAGAACGGACCACTGGCAGGTTTTTACGAAATGCTTCCAGCACCTGAGTATTAATGCAGCCTTTAATCGCCGGCAGTAGCACCTTTTCCGCCTCGACGATCTCTCCGGCAATCACCACTTTTTGCGGATTAAACAGGTTAATGGCAATAGCGATAGTTTTACCCAGATGACGACCGACATGCTCGATTACCTCGCAGGCCAGCGCATCGCCTTTGTTCGCGGCTTTGCAGATAGTTTTTATCGTACAATCATCAAGGGATATTTTGCTCTGATAACCCTGCTCCAGCAGATGACGAACGCGATGTTCAATAGCGGCGTTGGCGGCGACGGTCTCCAGACAACCGAAGTTACCGCAGTGGCAGCGCTCGCCTAACGGGTCGACCTGAATATGGCCGATTTCGCCGACGTTACCGTTGCGGCCAATAAAAATACGCCCATTGGAGATGATCCCAGCGCCGGTCCCGCGGTGTACGCGCACCAGAATGGAGTCTTCACAGTCGTGGCTCGCACCAAAGTAGTGCTCCGCCAGCGCCAGGCTACGAATATCGTGACCGACATAGCACGTGACTTTAAAGCGTTTTTCCAGCGCTTCAACCAGACACCAGTTTTCAACCTGAATATGCGGCATATAGCGAATGACGCCGCTCTCCGGATCGACCAGACCCGGCAGGATGACCGAGATGGCGATTAATTCACGGATTTTACGCTGGCAGCTCTCCATAAAGGAGGCAATGATATTAAGCAGTGCGTGTTCCAGGGTTTCCTGCGTTCTTTCCGGCAAGGGATAGTGTTCTTCTTCAAGGGTCTTGCTGCTTAAATCATAGAGCGTCAGAGTGGCGTCATAGCGACCAAGACGTATGCCGATGGCGTGGAAGTTGCGGGTTTCGGCAACAATGGAGATGGCGCGGCGGCCCCCGGTGGAGGCCTGCTGATCGACTTCTTTGATCAGCCCGCGTTCAATTAGCTGACGTGTAATTTTGGTTACGCTGGCAGGGGCAAGCTGGCTTTGTTCCGCAATCTGGATACGCGAGATTGGGCCGTGCTGATCGATCAGCCGGTAGACGGCCGCGCTATTCAGCTGTTTTACGAGATCGACGTTACCAATTTGAGCCTGTCCGCCTGCTGTCATACTTTACTTACTCAGTGACGACCTCGTTACCATTAACGATGGTCTTGGTGATTTTATAATCGCGGGTAAATGCGGTCAGGTTAGCGACCATCCCCGGGGCAATGCTGCCTAACTGTTTGTCTACGCCAATTGCGCGGGAAGGGTAGAGCGTTGCCATACGCAACACTTCGTCCAGCGCAATGCCGCAATGCTCAACGAGGTTACGCACCCCTTCAATCATGGTCAATGAAGACCCGCTGAGGGTACCGTTCTCATCTACGCACAGGCCGTTCCGGTAGTATATTGTTTTACCAGCAAAAATGAACTGCTCAATATTGGCACCTGCCGGAGCCGTTGCGTCGGTAACGAGACATAGCTTGTCGCCTTTCAAACGTTTAGCGAGGCGGACGTTAGCGTAATCAACGTGCAAGCCATCGCCAATAATGCCGCAGTAGACATCCGGTTCGTCGAAAATCGCCCCTGCCAGACCCGGCTCACGACCAGTAATATACGGCATGGCGTTAAACAGATGGGTAGCGAAAGTAATGCCTGAGCGGAAGCCGATTTTTGCTTCTCTTAGCGTCGCGTTGGAATGGCCGGCGGAGACGATGATGCCTGCTGCCACTAGTTTACGAATAACTTCCGGTTTAACGCGTTCCGGCGCGAGCGTAATTTTGGTTATCACATCCGCGTTTTCGCACAGAAAATCGACCAGCGCGGCATCCGGTTTACGCACGTAGGCCGGGTTATGAGTGCCTTTTTTGACAATATTCAGCCACGGACCTTCAAGATGTAAACCCAGTGCCTGGTTAGGATGTTTTTGCAGATACTCGCGCATCACGCGTATGCCCTGTTTCATCAGGTCATCGCTGGTGGTAATGAGCGTTGGCAGATAGCTGGTGCAGCCGGAGCGTTCATTAGCCTTCTGCATAATTTCCAGTGTTTCAATGGTGACTGCGTCCGCAGTATCGTTGAACTGCACGCCGCCGCAGCCGTTAAGCTGGACGTCGATAAAACCGGGGGCAAGGATCGCACCATCAACCGATCGCTGTTCGATACCGGTTGGCAGTTCAGTCTGAGAACAGATACGTTCGATAAGACCATTGGCGATCACAATCGCATGGTCATCCAGAATTTCATGACCGGTATAAATCCGGCCTTGAGTTAATGCATACATTACGCCCCCCGGTTGTCAAAAATAGTTGTCCCACAGGGTCTGCTGCGGGACGAGACCACATTACAGTCCTTTGATATTTTCAGCTTCTAATTCGTTGAAATATTTCAGTGTTTTAACTTTCAGTTCCATGGTGGACGGCTCATCACAGACGACGACCGATTTCGGGTGCAACTGCAGACAGGTAATGGTCCACATATGGTTAACGTTGCCTTCAACTGCCGCCTGCAGTGCCAGCGCTTTCTGATGACCCAGCACCAGAATCATCACTTCTTCCGCGTCCAGCAGAGTACCCACGCCAACGGTCAGTGCGTATTTAGGCACCTGATCAACATCACCGTCGAAGAAACGGGAATTCGCTACGCGAGTGTCATGGGTCAGGGTTTTAATACGTGTGCGTGAAGCCAAAGAAGATGCTGGTTCGTTAAAAGCGATGTGGCCATCGTTACCTACGCCCCCCATAAACAGATGGATTTTACCGTAAGAACGGATTTTTTCTTCATAGCGACGGCATTCAGCATCAATATCCGGTGCGTTACCATTCAGCAGGTTAATATTTTCCGCTGGGATATCAACGTGATCAAAGAAGTTGCGATGCATAAAACTATGATAGCTTTCCGGGTGCTCTTTCGGCAGGCCAACGTACTCATCCATATTGAAGGTGACAACATGCTTAAAGCTAACCTGGCCTGCTTTGTGCATCTCAACCAGGGCTTTGTAAGCGGTCAGAGGCGTACCGCCAGTAGGCAGACCCAGTACAAACGGACGGTCCGCAGTGGGTTTGAATGCATTGATGCGGTTAACGATATGCCGGGCAGCCCATTTACCGACTTGTTCAGCTGTTACCAGGGGGATCAGTCTCATTGTTCACCTCTATAGTTAAATTAGAACCTGGCGGATTGGCACCAGCGTGCTAGTAAAAGTATCGCAATAACTGCGCCGACCAGGGTCAATCCGTGTTGATTTTTTGAATGATAAAATAAGTTTTCGTTGTTAGCCAGTCAAGGGCGGAGGTGAATACGATATTTGGTGACTATCATCACAAAAAATGCCCGTTTAATTTGCGGGACAAATTAATTTTTCAGACACTTTGCAAGTAAGTTAAAACTTTAACCAGGTTACACAATAATAAAGCGGTTTTGATGAGCCTTATCGGGGTCTCATAGGGGGAATAAAGTGAGTATTCTAAGCTATCTACAAAAGGTTGGCCGCGCGCTTATGGTGCCGGTCGCCACGCTGCCGGCTGCAGCGATATTAATGGGTGTCGGTTATTGGATTGACCCGGTTAGCTGGGGGGGAGACAACGCCCTGGCTGCATTATTTATTAAATCGGGTTCCGCCATTATCGATCACATGTCAGTACTGTTTGCCATTGGTGTGGCTTATGGTATGTCCAAAGATAAAGACGGTGCTGCGGCACTGACTGGCTTTGTCGGTTTCCTTGTTTTAACGACTCTTTGCTCTCCGGCTGCAGTGGCGATGATTCAAAAAATCCCTGCTGATCAAGTTCCTGCTGCATTTGGGAAGATTGAAAACCAGTTCGTGGGTATCCTCGTCGGTATTATTTCTGCAGAACTCTACAATCGCTTCAGTGGTGTTGAGCTGCCAAAAGCGCTGTCATTCTTCAGCGGCCGCCGTCTGGTGCCGATTCTGACATCTTTCGTGATGATCGCCATCGCGTTCATCATGATGTACCTGTGGCCGGTCATTTTTGGTGGTTTAGTCAACTTCGGCGAACACATCCAGAAACTGGGAGCCTCTGGTGCAGGTATTTATGCATTCTTCAACCGTCTGCTGATTCCGGTTGGCCTGCACCACGCGCTGAACTCTGTGTTCTGGTTTGACGTTGCCGGTATTAACGATATTCCTAACTTCCTCGGCGGCGCTCAGTCCATTGAAGCGGGCAAAGCGGTTACAGGGATCACTGGTCGCTACCAGGCGGGCTTCTTCCCGATAATGATGTTCGGCCTGCCTGGTGCGGCGCTGGCTATCTACCACTGCGCTCTTCCTGAGAACAAGGCGAAAGTGCTGGGTATTATGATGGCGGGCGCATTTGCTGCCTTCTTTACCGGTATCACCGAACCGCTGGAGTTCTCCTTCATGTTCGTTGCGCCGGTGCTGTATGTCATTCACGCCGTGCTGACCGGTATTTCCGTATTCATCGCCGCCAGCATGCACTGGATTGCCGGTTTCGGCTTCAGTGCCGGTCTGGTGGATATGGTGCTGTCGTCTCGTAACCCGCTGGCGGTCCACTGGTACATGTTGATCCCGCAGGGCCTGATCTTCTTCGTTATCTACTACGTGGTTTTCCGCTTCACCATCACCAAATTCAACTTGATGACCCCAGGTCGCGAGCTGGCCGTTACGGGTAGCGAAGCGGATGGTGAGGACGTGAATGTCAGCGGAGACAAAGAGCAGGATGTAACGGGGTTGGCGCGTCAGTACATCGCCGCCATCGGCGGGTCTGACAACCTGACTGGTATTGATGCGTGCATCACCCGTTTGCGTCTGAATGTTAAGGACTCTTCTCTGGTGAACGAAGCGTTGGCGAAACGTCTGGGCGCGTCTGGCGTCATTCGCCTGAATAAAACCAGCGTACAGATTATTGTCGGTTTCGTGGCGGAAAAAATCGCTAACGCGATGAAAACGACGGGACCTGTGGCAGCAGAAGTCAATTCTGCACCTGTCTCGGCCGCTCCGACAGCTAAACCACAGGCCGTCCCTAACGCCAAAATCGTCGAAGCGCTGGTTTCTCCGATTACCGGCGACATTGTGGCGCTGGAGCAGGTTCCGGATGAAGCCTTCGCCAGCAAAGCAGTAGGCGACGGCGTGGCGGTGAAACCGACCGATAAAATTGTTGTTGCTCCGGCGGCAGGTACCGTGGTGAAGATCTTCAACACCAACCATGCTTTCTGTCTGGAAACTGAAAACGGCGCTGAAATCGTCGTCCATATGGGTATCGATACCGTCGCGCTTAACGGCCAGGGCTTTAAACGGCTGGTGGAAGAGGGTGCGGAAGTGAAAGCGGGTCAGCCGATTCTGGAACTGGATCTTGAGTTCCTGAACGCTAGCGCGCGTTCGATGATTAGCCCGGTTGTATGCAGCAACAGCGACGATTACAGTGCGCTGGTTATCCAGGCAACTGGTAAGGTTGTTGCAGGCCAGACGCCACTGTACGAAATTAAAGGCAAATAAGACTTCTGAGTGGCGTTTATGCCTCAGCGGTGCAGCGAAACCTGCGCCGCTTTTTTTTACCACAAACAACCCCATAATCTCCTTCTGATAGCTATTTTGCGTAACTAATAGTTGTCTCTACGCCCTGCTTGTAAGATCATGTGCCGTTATACGTTGTTTACGCTTTGAGGAACCCACGATGAGTGAGGCAGAAGCCCGCCCGACTAACTTTATTCGTCAGATCATTGATGAAGATCTGGCTACTGGTAAGCACACTACTGTTCATACCCGTTTTCCACCGGAACCGAATGGCTATCTGCACATTGGCCATGCCAAATCTATTTGCCTGAACTTTGGTATCGCCCAGGATTACCAGGGCCAATGCAACCTGCGTTTCGATGACACCAACCCGGTGAAGGAGGATATCGAGTACGTTGAGTCGATTAAAAACGACGTGCAGTGGTTAGGTTTCCACTGGTCCGGGGATGTTTGCTACTCGTCTGATTATTTCGATCAACTGCACCAGTATGCGGTTGAATTGATCAATAAAGGTCTGGCCTACGTTGATGAACTGTCAGCGGAAGAGATCCGTGAGTACCGCGGCACGCTGAAAGAGCCGGGTAAAAATAGCCCGTATCGCGATCGCAGCGTCGAAGAGAACCTGGCGCTGTTTGAAAAAATGCGTACTGGTGGATTTGCCGAGGGTAAAGCCTGCCTGCGTGCAAAAATTGATATGGCTTCTCCGTTTATCGTGATGCGCGATCCGGTGCTGTATCGTATTAAGTTTGCCGATCACCATCAGACCGGGAGCAAGTGGTGCATCTACCCGATGTATGACTTTACCCACTGCATCAGCGATGCGCTGGAAGGGATTACCCACTCTCTGTGTACCCTCGAGTTCCAGGATAACCGCCGATTGTACGATTGGGTGTTGGATAATATCACCATCCCCGTCCATCCGCGCCAGTACGAATTCTCGCGTCTCAATCTTGAATATACCGTGATGTCCAAGCGTAAGCTGAATCAACTGGTGACCGAGCGGCACGTCGAAGGCTGGGATGACCCGCGTATGCCGACCATTTCCGGTCTGCGCCGTCGCGGCTATACCGCGGAATCTATTCGCGAGTTCTGCAAACGCATCGGCGTGACCAAACAGGACAACACCATCGAAATCGCTGCGCTGGAATCCTGCATCCGTGAGGATCTGAACGAAAACGCCCCGCGCGCTATGGCCGTTATCGACCCGGTTAAGCTGGTTATCGAAAACTATCCGCAGGGCGGCAGCGAAATGGTGACTATGCCGAATCATCCGAATAAACCGGAGATGGGCAGCCGCGAGGTTCCGTTCAGTGGCGAAGTCTGGATCGATCGCGCCGACTTTCGCGAGGAAGCGAACAAGCAATATAAGCGTCTGGTGCTGGGTAAAGAAGTTCGCCTGCGCAACGCTTACGTAATTAAAGCAGAGCGCGTGGAGAAAGATGCAGAAGGCAATATCACCACTATCTTTTGCACCTATGATGCCGACACCCTAAGCAAAGACCCGGCCGATGGCCGCAAGGTGAAGGGCGTTATTCACTGGGTGAGCGCGGTGCACGCGCTGCCGGTAGAAATCCGCCTCTACGACCGCCTGTTCAGCGTACCGAACCCGAGTGCAGCGGAGGATTTTCTCTCGGTGATGAACCCGGAATCGCTGGTTATCAAACAGGGTTATGCTGAACCGAGCCTGGCGCAGGCGCAGGCGGGGAAAGCGTACCAGTTTGAGCGTGAAGGTTATTTCTGCCTCGACAGCCGTTACGCAACCGCAACCAATCTGGTGTTTAACCGTACTGTCGGTCTGCGCGATACCTGGGCAAAAGTCGGCGCATAGTTATCCGTCATTATTGAGGCGCCGCTTATTGCGGCGTTTTTTTATTCAGAATCAGAGGATTAAATTATCATATTTTCGCGATGCGAATTAATCTTGGTCACAGATTGTAATAAACGTTACTCTTAACCCTATCCGTTTATCCCGTAAAAATAGCAAATTGCTTTCATTTTCATGGATTTTCTCTGTTTTTGCAAGCAATTCCACGCTAAACGTATGACTCTTACTACTGAAACAAAAAGACATAAATTATGTGCGCTTTGTCATAATCTTCATCTTTGGTCGCCGAAAGTGATTGATAATTCGCGACACGAAAAATAATCTATAGCCAGTGGTAATGCGGATTTTTACCGCACCACTTTTGGAGCAGCTTTATTTTTTGCGTGTTGCCCCTGGTAACCGCACTTTAAAACGTCAAAGAGGATATGCATATGCGTACGTTTAGTGGCAAACGTAGTACGCTGGCGCTGGCTATTGCCGGTGTAACAGCTCTGTCAGGGTTTGCAATGGTGCCTGAGGCTAAAGCAGAAGGATTCATTGATGATTCAACATTAACGGGTGGCATCTATTACTGGCAGCGTCAACGTGACCGTAAAGATGTGACCGATGGCGACAAATATAAAACTAACCTCTCGCATTCCACCTGGAACGCCAATCTGGACTTCCAGTCCGGCTATGCCGCCGACATGTTCGGTATTGATGTTGCTGCCTTTACCGCCATCGAAATGAGCGAAAGCAGCGAGAGCGGTCACCCGAACGAAATCGCTTTCTCCTCGCGTAATAGAGCCTACGATGAAGACTATTCCGGCGATAAGAGCGGGATCAGCCTGTATAAAGCAGCCGCAAAATTTAAATTTGGTCCGACGTGGGCGCGTGCTGGCTACATTCAGCCAACCGGCCAAACGCTGCTGGCTCCGCACTGGAGCTTTATGCCGGGGACTTATCAGGGTGCTGAAGCCGGCGCTAACTTTGATTACGGTGATGCGGGCGCGCTGAGTTTCTCCTATATGTGGACAAACGAATATAAAGCGCCATGGCACATTGAGATGGATAAGTTCTACCAGAACGACAAGAAAACGAAGGTTGATTATCTCCACTCTCTCGGCGCCAAATATGATTTTAAAAATGACCTCGTGCTGGAAGCTGCCTTTGGGCAGGCACAGGGTTACATCGATCAGTATTTTGCTAAGGCCAGCTATAAGTTTGATGTTGCAGGCGCGCCGTTAACCACCAGCTATCAGTTCTACGGTACCCGCGATAAAGTTAACAATGGCGGGATTAACGATATTTATGATGGCACCGCATGGCTGCAGGCATTAACCTTTGGCTATAAAGTTGCCGACGTTCTGGATTTGCGTCTGGAAGGGACCTGGGTTAAAGCCGAAGGTCAGCAGGGCTTTTTCCTGCAACGTATGACGCCGACTTATGCCTCGTCAAATGGTCGTCTGGATGTCTGGTGGGATAACCGTTCCGACTTCAATGCCAACGGCGAAAAAGCGCTGTTCTTTGGCGCGATGTATGACATGAAAAACTGGAATATGCCGGGCTGGGCGTTTGGTGCGTCCTATGTCTACGCCTGGGATGCGAAGCCGGGCAGAATGGCTTCTCCGGACGCTTACTACGATCCTAACTATCGCCTGAAAGAGTCGTCCTACAGCCTGGATGCAATGTACACCGTTCAGGAAGGACGTGCGAAGGGCACGCTGTTCAAACTCCACTTTACGCAGTATGACAACCACTCCGATATCCCGAGCTGGAGCGGCGGTTACGGCAACATCTTCCAGGATGAGCGCGATGTGAAGTTCATCGTTATCGCTCCGTTCACCATTTTCTGATGCAGTGCGGCGGGCGTGAGCCTGCCGCTATTTCCCGGGTTGATTATGAAGAAGTTAATGTTTGTCACTATTATGGCAGCAACCCTGGTTGCCTGTATGCAGTCGCCAGCGCCAAAAGAAGACTAAAAGATGCCTACAGCACCTGCACCAATACCGCTGAGGGCAATCCGGATAAAAGTGAAGCCTGTTTCAGCATATTCAATATGCTGAAACAGGAGAAACCTCAGTAAAGTAATGCCCATCAGTACCGGACGACGACCTGTTCTGTCAGAAATTGCCCCGCCAGTCGGTAACCATATAACGTTAGAGATGCAGAACGCCGCGCGACGTCCGTTGCAGCAGGCGAATGGCGAGCTCGTTCTCCAGACGTGCCAGTTGTTGGCGAAACTCCATGTGGACCCACCATACAAGGCAGGATGCACCGACAGTAAACATATTGAAGCGCGAGAGGAAGAGGCGTCGGATCCCGGCCAAAAAAAGCCAACCTTCAGGTTAGCTTTGGACGGTATGCGATGCGGTGATTATTTCTCTGCCGCGTCGTGAGCATGTTCATCTTCGCGGCAGTCGCCTTCTGCACAGTGGCCGTACAGGTACAGGCTGTGGTTAGTCAGACGAATACCATGCCTGGCGGCAATTTCACGCTGGCGCGCTTCGATTGAATCATCGCTAAACTCGATCACTTTGCCGCAGTCAAGGCAAATCAGGTGATCGTGATGATGTTGCTGCGTCAGTTCAAAAACGGATTTACCGCCTTCGAAATTATGCCGGGTGACGATGCCGGCGTCGTCGAACTGGTTCAGTACACGATAGACGGTTGCCAGACCAATCTCTTCACCCATATCAATCAGGCGCTTATATAAGTCTTCCGCACTGACATGATGGTTATGCGGTTCCTGCAGGACTTCCAGTATTTTTAATCTCGGAAGCGTCACTTTCAGGCCAGCCTTCTTTAATGCGGTATTGTTGTCAGTCATGCGGAATCTGTCCTGTTGCTAAACGATCTACTTCCATCAGCGGAAGTAATACAGAGAATCACCCGATATAATGCGTCTCATTATAGAATTGCCATGGTGAAATGAAAACTGCAAGCATCGGGCTTTGTATGCTGTCAAAAACAAGGCACTCGCTACAAAGTGCTTCACGCGACCTCGTTAAATCAGAGGACATTGTACAGATATGTGGGTAAAAGTTAAAAACTTGTAGCTATAACTTTAATTGCTTTTATCTATTAATTCGGTGCAATCTTATGAACACACCGTTCAGACTCAGGCACTTTTGATTTCTTCGAGGTGCAGTTCTTCAGAAATCTGTTTTACCCACTTTTCCACGCGTTCGTTGGTCAGTTCTGGCTGACGGTCTTCGTCGATGGCCAGGCCAACAAAGTGATCGTCATCGGCCAGGCCTTTAGACGCTTCAAAGTGATAGCCTGCAGTCGACCAATGGCCAATGATAGTTGCGCCGCGCGGCTCGATGATGTCGCGGATAGTGCCCAGCGCATCACAGAAGTATTCAGCATAGTCTTCCTGGTCGCCACAGCCAAACAGGGCGACCAGTTTGCCATTGAAATCGATCTCTTCCAGCGTCGGGAAGAAATCGTCCCAATCGCACTGGGCTTCACCGTAGTACCAGGTTGGAATGCCGAGCAGCAGGATATCGTGACCTTCCAGATCCTCTTTGCTGCTTTTGGCAATGTCGTGAACATCAGCAACATCTTTACCAAGCTGCTTTTGAATCATTTTTGCAATATTTTCGGTGTTGCCGGTGTCGCTGCCAAAAAAGATGCCGATGATTGCCATGAGTAAAATAACCTCTTGATACTTAATGATGTGGTAGTGGCGTAATGCCCGCAGATAGGGGCAATGATAGCAGAACTGAGAAGGGCGCGGAAACAGCAATCACGGCCAACTGCACACTCTGCTACATGAAAGCTTATTTTTTTGAGAGTTTTAGGCGTTATCCTGGCTACGCAGGACGGCCAGTTGGTTCATCAGCATCTCTTCGATCAGATCGCTGCGGTTCATATTACGCGTTTCGGCCAGCTCATTAAGCGCATCGACCGCATCGGCATTCAGCTTTAACTCAACGCGCTTCAGACCGCGAACCTTATCGCGTTTAAGCTGATTGCGTTTGTTGATGCGCAACTGTTCATCGCGCGAAAGCGGATTGGTTTTCGGTCTACCCGGCCGACGCTCAGTTGCGAACAAATCTAATGTCGTACGGTCCGTTTGTTCTTTTGCCATGATTCAGAATGACTTCGGGGGAAACAAGCTATCGGGCATAGCCGACGCAGATAGCGCGCCATAATACATCAGGCGACGGGCTGCGCCAACGACCGCGGGCATTAAGCCGCGCGGTCGAGTATATTTTAGGCAGTCACGCGGCGATAGAGGTCAAATAACGACGAATAACGCGGATAACGGCCTCCGGTTTTTCGGCATGCACCCAGTGTCCCGCTCCGGCGATAACGTGAGCACGCGCCTGGGGAAACTGCGCCAACAGGGCGTCACGGTATGTTTCAGTCACGTAAGAGGAGTTACCGCCGGGGATAAACTGCGCCGGATGCGGCCAGGCCGGGACGGTTTGCCAGCCGACGATATTGTCATACTGGTCCCACAGCACTGGCACGTTAAAACGCCATTGGCCGCCCATGAAGGATTTCAGCAGAAACTGGATCACACCTTCTTCATTAATATACTGGCGCATAACCGTCGCCGCCTGCTGACGAGTTGTGGCACCCGCGTCGGTGACGGCGTTGATGGCAGCAAAGATTTCATCATGGCGGCGAACGTGATAATCCACCGGAGCGATATCAATGGCGACCAGGCCAGCAATGCGCTCTGGAGCCAGCGCGCTCAGCGCCATGACCGCCTTTCCCCCCATTGAATGACCAATAAAAGTCGCTTTCTCAATCTGTAATTCATTGAGCGTGTCAAGCAGATCCTCGGCCATTGCGGTGTAGGTCATCTCCGGCGCGCGCGGCGAAAGACCGTGGTTTCGCATGTCGACTTGCACAACCTCGTGGTCGAGAACCAGGTCACGGGCGAGGATCCCAAGGTTATCGAGGCTGCCAAAAAGACCGTGGACCAGGACAACAGGAGGATTATTGTGCTGATTCTGTGCAGATTGCGCTCGGCTATTTAATTTCATGGCAAAGTTCTTTTTTTCGCTCCGTCGGGTTAGGGTATTATGGTGAACATTCTGCCATCCGACTGCAAGGCCCGGAAGATTGCCGAGTTTTGCCGTCATCCTGGTTTGACGCTATCCGCGGTTGGGATTTGTCCCTATAATCCCGACAACTTGTATTCAGAAAAAGATATCGCACTGGATTAAGATGAAAACAATTGAAGTTGATGATGAACTCTATAGCTATATTGCCAGCCACACCAAGCATATTGGCGAGAGTGCATCCGACATTTTACGGCGCATGTTGAAGTTTTCCGCCGTTTCCCAGCCTGCCGCACCGGTAGCGAAAGCCGAACCGGTAGCGAAAGTCGCCCCGACGCCGACGCCTGTCGCTGAAGTGAAGCCCGATAATTCTCTGAAGGATAAAGTTCGCGCGATGCGTGAGCTGCTGTTATCGGACGAGTACGCTGAACAAAAGCGCGCGGTAAACCGTTTCATGCTGGTTCTGACTACCCTTTATACCTTAGACAGCAAAGCGTTTGCGGAGGCGACCGAGTCTTTGCACGGGCGCACCCGCGTTTATTTCGCTGAAGATGAGCGGACGCTGCAGAAAAACGGTAATCAGACAAAGCCTAAGCAGGTTCCGGGTACGCCGTGGTGGGTTATTACCAATACCAATACCGGCCGCAAATGCGGCATGATCGAACACATTATGCAGTCAATGCAGTTCCCTGCGGAATTGATCGAAAAGGTTTGCGGTACGATCTAGTCATTTAACTTTTGCACCAGAAGGATCAGGCAATGGCAATCGATAAGCGCGCAGGTCAACCTGCGCAACAGAGTGATTTGATTAACGTCGCCCAACTGACTGCCCAGTACTATGTACTGAAGCCGGAAGTAGGCAACGCGGAACATGCGGTGAAGTTTGGCACCTCCGGCCATCGCGGCAGTGCGGCGCGCCATAACTTCAACGAGCAGCATATCCTGGCAATTGCCCAGGCAATTGCTGAAGACCGCGCGAAGAACGGCATCACCGGCCCATGCTACGTCGGGAAGGACACCCACGCGCTTTCCGAACCGGCCTTCATTTCCGTACTGGAAGTGCTGGCGGCGAATGGCGTTGACGTCATCGTACAGGAAAACAACGGCTTCACTCCAACACCGGCGATTTCCAATGCGATTCTGGTGCACAACAAGAAGGGCGGCCCGCTGGCTGACGGTATTGTTATCACCCCGTCCCATAATCCACCGGAAGACGGTGGCATCAAGTACAACCCGCCGAACGGCGGCCCGGCTGATACCAACGTCACCAAAGTGGTAGAAAACCGCGCCAACGAGCTGCTGGCTGCCGGTCTGCAGGGTGTGAAGCGTATTTCTCTTGATGCGGCGCTGGCCTCCGGCCATGTCAAAGAACAGGATCTGGTGCAGCCGTTTATTGAAGGGCTGGCGGATATCGTCGATATGGCGGCGATCCAGAAAGCCGGGCTGACGCTGGGCGTCGACCCGCTGGGCGGCTCCGGTATCGAATACTGGAAGCGTATCGCTAAGCATTACAACCTCAACCTGACCATCGTTAACGATCACGTCGATCAGACCTTCCGCTTTATGCACCTTGATAAAGACGGCGCAATCCGTATGGACTGCTCCTCCGAGTGTGCGATGGCGGGGCTGCTGGCGCTGCGCGACAAATTTGACCTGGCCTTCGCTAATGATCCGGATTACGACCGTCATGGTATCGTCACTCCTGCCGGGTTAATGAACCCGAACCACTACCTGGCGGTGGCGATTAACTATCTGTTCCAGCATCGTCCACAGTGGGGCAAAGATGTCGCTGTGGGTAAAACCCTGGTCTCCTCGGCGATGATCGACCGTGTGGTTAACGATCTGGGCCGTCGGCTTGTGGAAGTGCCGGTCGGCTTTAAGTGGTTCGTTGACGGCCTGTTCGATGGTAGCTTTGGCTTCGGCGGCGAAGAGAGCGCGGGGGCTTCGTTCCTGCGCTTTGACGGCACGCCGTGGTCCACCGACAAAGACGGTATTATCATGTGCCTGCTGGCGGCGGAAATCACCGCAGTGACCGGGAAAAACCCGCAGCAGCACTACAATGAGCTGGCAGAGCGCTTCGGCGCGCCTAGCTACAACCGTTTGCAGGCATCCGCGACCTCAGCCCAGAAAGCGGCGTTGTCTAAGCTCTCGCCGGAAATGGTGAGCGCCAGCATGCTGGCAGGCGATCCGATTACCGCGCGTCTGACAGCGGCGCCGGGTAACGGTGCGGCGATCGGTGGCCTGAAAGTGATGACCGACAACGGCTGGTTCGCCGCCCGTCCGTCAGGCACGGAAGATGCCTACAAAATCTACTGTGAGAGTTTCCTCGGCGAAGAGCATCGCAAACTGATTGAAAAAGAAGCGGTAGATATTGTGAGCGAAGTGCTGAAGAACGCGTAACCGCACGCTATCATCAGGCCCCTTGCGGGCCTGAATTTTCGCAAGGAAAGCGATGAAACTACAACGTAACAGCCTGTTTTTGTTCTGGGCGTGGATGGATCTCTTTTTTGTCCTGCAATTTTTGTGGTGGAATATTTCCCACCGCCGTCTCCCTTTTTACGACGATATTCTGGCTTATCTCCAACTGCTGCACTCTTATGATTCCGCGGCGGCCTGGTTGTTCCCGCTGAATTTTCTCCTGATTGTCAGCATCCCTGTGTCGATGACGCTGTTCTTCCGCCAGAGCCGCTATGCGCTATGGCTGGCCTGGGGCCAGGTGCCGCTCAGACTGGTGTTTATGCAGCCTTCGCTTTCGCTGGGACTGTGGCTGATTCAGGCCGTTGGCGTCAGCCATTTTGCTGCGCTGATAGGCTTCTTGCTGCTCTCCGAAGGACTGAAAATCGCCACTCTCTGGCACTGCAGGCGCGCGTTTCAGGGCATAAAACGATAGCCAATGCCGGTTTCGGTCAACAAATGTTGTGGACGCGCCGGATCGGCTTCCAGCTTCTGCCGTAAATGCCCCATATAGATCCGCAGATAGTGGCTGTGCTCCACCGCATTTGGCCCCCAGACCTGGTTGAGCAACTGCCGCTGGGTCAGCACCTTGCCGGGATTATTGAGCAGAACCGTCAGCAGGCGAAATTCAATCGGCGTCAGGTGGATCTCTTCGTCGTTGCGCACGATGCGGCGGGCGGGGATATCAACTTCAATACTGGCAAAACGCACCAACGGCTCGTCGGCCTGAGCACTGGCATGGCGTCGCATTGCCACCCTCAGTCGCGCCTGCAGTTCGCCAATACCAAAGGGTTTGCTCAGGTAGTCATCGGCTCCAGCATCAAGGGCGGCAATTTTGTCACGCTCCTCGGTGCGCGCCGACAAGACAATAATCGGCATCTGGCTCCACTGGCGAACCTCGCGAATAAACGCGTTGCCGTCACCATCGGGCAGGCCAAGATCGAGAATGGCTAAATCCGGCTTGCGGGTCGCGGCTTCAATCAGCCCGCGCTGCAGCGTTTCGGCCTCAAATACGCGCATGCCATCGGCTTCCAGCGCGCTGCGCAAAAAGCGGCGGATAGCGTTTTCGTCTTCGACGATCAGAACGTTAATCACATTTCCTCGGCTAACTCTTCCAGTTCAGGGGGCGTTTCCCGCGGCAGTGTAACACGGAAACAGGCACCGCCTTGCGGACGCGTCGCGGCGCTAATTGTCCCGCCGTGCACCTCAACGATCGCCTGGCAAATCGCCAGCCCCAGGCCGACGCCGGGGATCGCCGACTCTTTATTACCGCGGGCGAATTTATCAAAGATAGCCTGTTCCTGCCCTTCAGGAATACCCGGTCCGTTATCCCATACCTCAAGCACCAAATTGTGTGGGTCAACGTGGGCCGTAATGCCGATTTGCGCCTGCGGTCCGGCGTATTTCACCGCATTTTCCAGCAGATTAATCAACACCCGTTCAAAAAGCGGCCCGTCGACGTGTACCAGCAGCAGCGGGTCCGGCAACGCAAGCTGAATATGCCGCCCGCCGAGCCCCGGCTCCAGCATACGCAGCGCACTGCCGACGACCTCTTCCAGAGTGAGCCACTCTTTATGCAAATTAAAGCCGCCGGACTGGATCCGCGCCATATCCAGCAGATTATTCACCAGTCGGGTGGTGTTCAGCACGTGCTGGCGAATCTCATTGGCCTGCGGCGCGTGCTTCGACCCTTCGCTGGCGAGATCGAGTGTCAGGATCTCCGCCTGGCCGAACAGCACCGTCAGCGGAGTCCGTAAATCGTGGGACAGCGCAGCCAGCAGCGAGTTGCGCAGGCTTTCACGTTCGCTATTCAGCCGGGCCTGCTCTTCGCTGGCAGTGAGCGTCAGCCGTTCCAGCGCGCTGGCGACCAGTAGGGTGAAAGTTTCCAGCAGGCGTTGCTGTTCGGGGATCATCAACTGGCGCAGGTTGGCCGGTTCCACGACCAGCAGCCCCCAGGTGCGGGCGGCGCTTTTCAGCGGCAGGATTTGGTAGGGCACGCCGGGGAGCGTATCGGTGCCCGCTCCGGCGGGCTGCCCTTTATCGAAGCTCCAGCGGGCAATCGCGTCATCCCAGGTGATTGCCGCCGTTTGCTGAGTCAGTGGAGAGAGCCGGTCCGTTTCATCGGGCAGCAGAAGCTGGCTGCGGGCCTGAAACGTTGAGGCGATAAACCGCTCGCTGGTGGCGGCGATATCCACACGGCTGCGGCCCACCGCCAGCGCTTTTGACATTTCGTACAGATGCCGGGTGCGCTGTTCGCGATAGCGCGCCACCCGTGCCTGGTAGCGTACGCCAGCGGTGAGGTTGCCGATAAGCAGCCCAACGGTCAGCATCACGCCAAAGGTCAGCAGATACTGCACATCGGAAACCGCCAGCGTACCGCGTGGCGCAACAAAAAACAGGTCAAAGCTGACCACATTAATCACCGTCGCCAGCACCGACGGCCAGCGGCCATACAGGAGGGCGATAATCACCACGCCGAGCAGATACAGCATCACCAGGTTGGCGGCTTCAAAAGCCATCAGCCACTGCATAGCGACAACGGTAATAACCGCGCACAGGGCGATGGCGACGACGCATCCCTGTAGTTGTAAACGCCATTTTTCTATTGCGGTCCGGCCATCGCTGGCGTGATCGGGCAGGGGAGCGCTCTTTTCCTCCAGCGCGATCACCACCAGATCGAGATCCGGCGCGTGACGGGCCAGACGATCGGCGAAGCCGCTGCGGTCCCACCAGCGTCTTTTTTGCTGGCGGCCAATCACTATCTTGCCGAGATTATGTTCGCGGGCGTAGTGCAGAACGGCTCGCTCTTCAGAAGGATCGGCAAGGGTCGCGGTTTCGGCACCCAGCTCCTGCGCCAGCCTGAGCGCGGCGAGAATCGCCCGCCGTTTCGCTTCCGACAGGCGATGCAGAGAGGGGGTTTCAACATACACCGCATGCCAGACGCTACCCAGACGCGCCGCCAGCCGGGCGGCGGCGCGGACCAGCTTTTCGCTACCGGTGTTATGGCCGATACAGAGCAAAATGGCGTCGCGGGTGTGCCAGACTTTTTCCTGGCCCTGACGGTCGCGCCAGGCGCGCATCTGCTCATCGACCCGATCGGCGGTGCGGCGCAACGCCAGTTCACGCAGGGCAATCAGGTTGCCCTTACGAAAGAAGTTCTCAATCGCTCGTTCGGCCTGGCCGCCGATATAAACTTTACCTTCATTAAGCCGCTGACGGAGATCGTCGGGGGGGAGGTCGACCAGCACCACATCATCGGCGGCGTCGAAGAACGGATCGGGGACGGTTTCACGGACCTGCACGCCAGTGATGCCGCTGACGACGTCATTAAGGCTCTCGAGGTGCTGGACGTTAACGGTGGTGAAAACGTCAATGCCGGCTTCGAGCAGCTCTTCGACGTCCTGCCAGCGTTTAGGATGACGGGAGCCGGGCGCGTTGCTGTGCGCCAGCTCATCGACCAGGATCAGTGCCGGGCGGCGAGCCAGCGCGCCGTCAAGATCAAACTCCTTAACATAGCGCCCGCGGTGGGAAAGGCGGCGCTGGGGCAGGGTACTGAGCCCCTCAAGCATCGCCGCCGTCTCTTTACGCCCGTGGGTTTCCGCTACGCCAATCAGAATATCCAGACCCTGGGCGCGCAGCCGTTGTGCTTCGGCCAGCATCGCCCAGGTTTTACCGACCCCGGCGCAGGCGCCAAAAAATATCTTTAGCTTGCCGCGATGCGGGGAGGCGGCGTGTTGCAGCAGGCGGTCAGGGTCCGGACGCAGCGGCTCGTCACTCATTTTACTTATCCTTCAGGGCATCCAGCGACATATTCAGCTGCAGTATATTTACCACAGGTTGGCCGAAAAAACTGAGTAACGGTTTTTGCGTTGCCTCGTTGACCAGTTGCGTGACCTGCTCCACGCTGAGCTGGCGCGCTTTGGCGACGCGCGGCGCCTGCCACAGCGCGGCGGCAGGAGTCAGACTGTAATCCAGCCCGCTCGCCGAGGCGGTGACCAGTTCCACCGGAACCGTTGCACTGGCGTCCGGGTTGGCGGCGCGCAGGGCCTGCACCCGTTCGCTGATGGCTTTATCCAGCGCCGGATTGCTGGCGGCGAGGTTGCTGCCGCCGGACGCTAGCTGGTTATCCGGTATCTCCGCGGTGGCGGAAGGACGGCCCTGGAAATAGCCCGGCGCGGTAAAGTTCTGCCCGATGAGGCGGGAACCGCGCACTTCGCCGTCAATCCGCACCAGCGAGCCGTTGGCCTGCTGCGGGAACCACCACTGTCCCAGCGCGGTGGTTAGCAACGGATAGACGCCGCCGGTCATCAGCATTAACAGAATGAACAGCACAACAGCAGGACGAATCAGTGACATGGTTTTTTCCTCACAGCAGCCCGGTCAGGGTCAGTAACAGGTCGATAGCTTTGATACCGATAAACGGCACCAGCAATCCGCCCAAACCGTAGACCCACAGGTTACGGCGCAGCATCGCCGAGGCCGTCAGCGGTTTATAGCTCACGCCTTTCAGCGCCAGCGGGATCAGGAAGATGATAATCAGCGCATTAAAAATTACCGCGCTCAAAATCGCCGAAGAAGGCGAGTACAGATGCATCACGTTGAGCATCGCCAGCGGCGGATAGACCGCGGCAAACGCGGCCGGAATAATGGCGAAATACTTCGCCACGTCGTTGGCGATGCTGAAAGTAGTTAATGAACCGCGGGTCATCAGCATCTGTTTACCAATGTGCACGACCTCGATGAGTTTGGTCGGATTGGAGTCCAGATCCACCATGTTCCCGGCCTCTTTTGCCGCCTGGGTACCGGAGTTCATCGCTACCGCGACGTCGGCCTGCGCCAGCGCCGGGGCATCGTTGGTACCGTCGCCGGTCATCGCGACCAGCCGTCCTTCGGATTGATACTGGCGGATCAATGCCAGCTTGGCTTCCGGCGTCGCCTCGGCGAGAAAGTCATCCACTCCGGCTTCCGCAGCGATAGCGGCGGCAGTCAGGCGGTTATCGCCAGTGATCATCACCGTCTTAATACCCATTTTACGCAACTGGGCAAAACGCTCTTTGATGCCGCCTTTGACGATATCTTTGAGCGCGATAATCCCCAGCACCCGTTCGCCTTCGGCGACCACCAGCGGCGTAGCGCCAAGACGCGCCACGTCTTCAACCTGTCTATCGACATCGGCCGGGAAGTGGCCGCCGTTGGCCTCAACGTGGCGGCGAATGGCATCCACGGAACCTTTGCGGATCATCCGCTGGTCGATATTAATCCCACTCATCCGGGTCTGAGCGGTAAAGGGTACGAAGGTGGCGTGTAGCGATTGCAGGTCGCGCTCGCGCAGATTAAAGCGCTGTTTTGCCAGTATCACGATGCTGCGGCCTTCCGGCGTTTCATCAGCCAGCGACGAGAGCTGGGCGGCATCGGCAAGGGTTTTCTCTTCCACGCCCTGAGTTGGCAGGAATGCTGAGGCCTGGCGGTTGCCGAGGGTAATGGTGCCGGTTTTATCCAGCAGCAGGACGTCGACATCACCTGCCGCTTCAACTGCGCGGCCACTGGTGGCGATAACGTTCGCGCCGAGCATCCGGCTCATCCCGGCAACGCCGATAGCCGACAGCAGGCCGCCGATAGTGGTGGGGATCAGGCATACCAGCAGTGCGACCAGTACCGTCACGCTGACCGCGTTACCGCTCCAGGCGGAGAAAGGCCAGATGGTGGCGGTGGCCAGCAGGAATACCAGAGTCAGGGCGATAAGCAGGATCGTCAGGGCGACTTCGTTCGGCGTTTTGCGACGCTGGGCACCTTCAACCATGGCGATCATCCGGTCGAGAAAAGTTTCACCGGGGTTGACGCTACAGCGGATCACCAGCCAGTCGGAGAGGATACGCGTCCCGCCGGTCACCGAGGCGAAGTCGCCGCCGGACTCACGGATAACTGGCGCGGATTCACCGGTAATGGCGCTTTCATCCACTGACGCGCCGCCTTCGATAACTTCGCCGTCGCAGGGAATAATATCCCCCGCCTCGACCAGCACCACGTCGCCTTTACGCAACTCTTCGGCGGGCACGTGGTCAATTTGCGCATCGTGCTGCGGCGCGCGTAACTTACGGGCAAACGCGGTCTTTTGGACTCCCTTCAGGCTGTTGGCCTGCGCTTTACTGCGGCCTTCGGCCATTGCTTCGGCGAAGTTGGCGAACAGTACGGTGAACCATAGCCAAATACTAATGGCAGCGGTAAAGCCGGCGCTGCCGGCGATATGCCCGCTAGCCATGGCGATAGCGAGCAGGGTGGTCAGCAGGCTGCCAATCCAGACGATAAACATCACCGGGTTACGCCACTGTACGGCAGGGCTCAGTTTTTTCACGGCGTCCAGCAGCGCCTGACGCACCAGCGTCGGCTCCAGCAGGGCTAATGATTTGCGACTCATAACAGGTTGCTCCGCAATCGCTTAAAGTAAGGAAAAGTGTTCCGCCAGCGGGCCGAGCGCCAGCGCGGGAATAAAGGTCAGCGCGCCCACCAGCAGTACGGTGCCAATTAGCAGGCCGATAAACAGCGCGTCATGGGTGGCGAGTGTGCCGGTACCGGCGGGCTGAATTTTCTTCGTCACCAGCGAACCGGCAATGGCCATCACCGGAACAATGACCGCGAAGCGACCAACCAGCATGCAGAATGCCAGCAGCAGGTTCCAGAACGGCGTCGCCGCGCTCAGGCCACCAAAGGCGCTGCCGTTGTTGTTGGCCGCTGAGGTGACGGCGTACAGCACTTCGCTGAAGCCGTGCGGTCCGGGGTTGAACATCCCTGCGCGTCCGGCCTCAGTCATCATCGCCAGTGCCGTGCCGAGCAGCACCAGCGTTGGCGTGACCAGAATGGCCAGCGCAATCATTTTCATTTCGCGGACGTCGATTTTCTTCCCGAGATATTCCGGGGTGCGGCCAATCATCAGCCCGGCGATAAATACCGCCAGCATCACGAACAGCAGCATGCCGTACAGGCCAGAACCGACGCCGCCGAATACCACTTCGCCTATCTGCATCAACCACATAGGCACCATCCCGCCCAGCGCGGTAAAGGAGTCATGCATGGCGTTGACCGCCCCGCAGGACGCGGCAGTGGTGACCACGGCAAACAGGCTGCTGGCGAGAATGCCAAACCGGCTCTCTTTGCCTTCCATATTCAGACTGCTATCGGCGCCAAGGCTCAGCAGATGCGGGTTACCGCGAGTTTCCGCCCACATTACCACCGCCACGCAGATGACAAAGATAAGCGTCATGGCCCACAGGATCGCGCGCCCCTGACGGCGGTCGCCCACCGCCTCGCCGAAGGCGAAACACAGCGCAGCAGGGATGAGGAAGATCGCCAGCATTTGTACCAGGTTGGTCAGCGCAGTTGGGTTTTCAAACGGATGCGCCGAGTTAGCGTTAAAGAAGCCGCCGCCGTTGGTACCCAGCATTTTTATCGCTTCCTGCGAAGCCACTGGCCCCATCGGCAGCATCTGGCGTACTCCTTCAAGAGAAGTAATCCCCTGATTCGGCGCAAAATTCTGTGGTACGCCCTGCTGAATAAAGAACAAAGCAATCAGCAGCGAAATCGGCAGCAGCAGCCAGAGAGTGATGCGGGTCAGATCGACCCAGGCGTTACCCAGGGTGCTGACTTTCTGCCGGGCCCAGGCGCGGGTAAGGGCAAAGATCACCGCGATGCCGGTGGCGGCGGAGAGAAAGTTTTGCACCGCCAGGCCGGCCATCTGGCTAAGGCTACTCATGGTGGTTTCACCGGCATAGGCCTGCCAGTTGGTATTGCTGATAAAACTCATCGCCGTATTCAGCGCCAGATCCCATGACAGTCCGGGCAGGTGTTGAGGGTTGAGCGGCAGAGATCCCTGGAGCATCAGTAGCACAAAAAGCACCAGCAGACCCAGTGTGTTAAACAGCAAGATAGCGAATAAATATTGATACCAGTTCATCTCCTGCGAACGAATGCCCGCAGCCCGCCATAAACCCCGTTCAATACGGGCAAGGCCCGGTAGCGGGACATCGTTGATCATGGTTGCCAGCGCCGTTCCCAGCGGGCGAGCCAGGATCATGAGCAGCAGAAGAAAGCTCGCAATCAGTAAAAATCCTTGAGCGGCCATCAGAATGCCTCCGCGTGTATCAGGGCATAAACCAGATAAACCAGCAACAGGAACACCAGCGCTACGCCAGCGATTACGCCTGCAGTCACAATCCACCTCCGGGTGTATTTTTGATTTACGAGGAGAATAGGAAGTCGGGCGCAAAGATTTCGCAAAAATCAGCTACAGGGGTGTAAAAAAAGTATAAAAGTTACCAGGACCATAAATTAACTAATGGTTAGTATTAATTTAACCTTTGTGTAACTAAATTACCGGGCGAGCGTAAATAAAGGCTAAATATGTGCTTTTTAGTGGTCGGATGAGTAGTAAAATTACAGCCAAAGCGGTACTATTTTAAGCAGAAAAACATGGTAACTTTACCGGCTTTACTTGCCGGCCTGGCAAAGGGGGAGAGAAATTATGGCGTTGTATAAAACATATCCTGCTCATGTAATCTTTGCACGTCGCGCTTTCGCTGTAGCGGCTGGCGTGCTGGCGTTACCGGTGATGCTGTTCTGGAAAGATCGCGCCCGTTTTTACAGCTGGCTACACCGTGTATGGGCAAAAACCAGCGAACAGCCAGTATGGATGGAGCAGGCGGAAAAAGCCTCCGCAGACTTTTATTAAAAGTTCGCTGAACCGCTAAGCTCGTAGAGCACGGGCGCAGAGCCCAACAAGTTTGTTATCAGTCATGCCGCCGGTTTCTCCGGCGGTTTTTTTTTGCCTGGCGTGGCTTACACTTATTAACTCACCGCAGGCTAAGTCTGCGGGAGGATTGAATATAAGTCTTATTTATCAATTTTAATGATGAAAGGAATGCTATGGCCACCCATCTGGTCTGGTTTCGCGCGGATTTGCGCATTCACGATAATCTGGCGCTCGCTGCCGCCTGCCGCGATCCCCATGCCAGGGTGCTGGGGTTATTTATCGCCACACCCGGACAATGGCGCCAGCACGGCATGGCGGCGCGCCAGGCGGCATTTATCGTCAGCCATCTTCACAGCCTGCAAGCGGCGCTGGCAGAAAAGGGGATCTCACTGCAGATTGAACATGCAGCAGATTTCACCGCCAGCGTGGCGCTGCTCGCCAGCATTTGCCAGCAGCAGCAGGTTACTCATCTGTTTTACAACTACCAGTATGAAATAAATGAACGCCAGCGCGATGCCGCGGTGGAGAAAACCTTAGCAGAGGTGACATGTCAGGGCTTTGATGACAGCGTTCTGCTGCCGCCCGGTAGCGTGCTGACCGGCAATCGCGAAATGTATAAGGTATTTACGCCGTTTAAAAATGCCTTTATTCGTCGTTTACAGGAAGCGCGTCCGGAGTGCGTCGCCGCGCCGAAAGTCCGCGCGGGTGGGCCCATCGCTGCCGGGGCTGAAGTGAAAATAGACTATCCGCAGACACCATTTGATAGCGAGCTGTTTGCTGCGGATGAAAAAAGCGCTATCGCGCAGCTTCGCAGCTTCTGTCAGCAAAAGGTCGCCGATTATGAACAGCAGCGCGATCTTCCGGCTATCGAGGGGACCAGCCGATTGTCGCCATGCCTGGCGGTGGGCGCACTCTCGCCGCGCCAGTGCCTGCACCGTTTGCTGGTGGAGCAACCGCGGGCGTTAGATGGCGACGCGGGGGCTGTATGGCTCAATGAGCTCATCTGGCGCGAATTCTATCGTCATTTAATTGTTTACCACCCAAACTTGTGTAAAGGACGTCCTTTTATCGCCTGGACCGATAACGTTGTATGGCTGGATAATAAATCCGCGCTTCAGGCCTGGCAGCGCGGGCAAACCGGTTTCCCGATTGTCGACGCCGCGATGCGCCAGCTAAATACGACCGGCTGGATGCATAACCGGCTGCGGATGATTGTCGCCAGCTTCCTGGTCAAAGATCTGCGCATCGACTGGCGGCTGGGCGAGCGCTACTTTATTGAACAGCTTATTGATGGCGATCTGGCGGCGAATAACGGCGGCTGGCAGTGGGCGGCTTCAACCGGCACCGATGCTGCGCCCTATTTTCGTATTTTTAACCCAACGACGCAGGGAGAGCGCTTCGACAAAGCGGGGCAGTTTATTCGTCAATGGTTACCGGAGCTGGCCGATGTGCCTGAAAAAGCGGTGCATCAACCGTGGCTGTGGGCGGAGAAACATGGTGTGACGCTGGATTATCCGCGCCCGATTGTCGATCACAAGCAGGCGCGGCTGGAGACGCTGGCGGCCTGGGAAGCCGCCAGAAAGTCGCCGTTGTAGACTAAAGAACAGTAGGCGCTGAACAGGGCATAAGCGTCATACTTCAATTGATGGCTGAGATAAAAAAGAAAGGCGATCTTTCTGCATCAATGCGCTCAGGAGGGAGTAGGCAAATTGCGGAGGGCGCTAAAAGTCAAAATTGCCAGCGGAGCGGTAGAACTATCGACTGACCGGGCGGATACCGTTATGTTATTCCCCTGCATAAAACGATAACCTGGTGGAGCGGCAATGAAAAATAGTGAACTGGAACAATTAATTAATGAAAAGCTTAATAGCGCGGCCATCAGTGATTATGCCCCAAATGGCCTCCAGGTGGAAGGGCGCGAGACAGTACAAAAAATCATAACCGGCGTGACTGCCAGCCAGGCGCTGCTTGATGAAGCCGTCCGCCTGGAGGCCGATGCGGTGATTGTCCATCACGGCTACTTCTGGAAAGGTGAATCGCCGGTTATTCGCGGTATGAAGCGTAACCGCCTCAAAACGCTGCTGGCTAACGACATCAACCTCTATGGCTGGCACCTGCCGCTCGATGCTCATCCAGAGCTAGGCAATAATATCCAGTTGGCTTCCCTGCTCGGCATCAACGTGATGGGAGAAATTGAGCCGCTGGTGCCGTGGGGTGAACTGTCTATGACGGTATCGGGCCTGGAACTGGCTTCGTGGATTGAAGCTCGGCTGGGACGTAAACCACTGTGGTGCGGCGATACCGGGCCGGACAAAGTGACTCGCGTGGCGTGGTGCACCGGCGGCGGGCAGAGTTTTATCGACAGCGCGGCCCGCTTTGGCGTCGATGCGTTTATTACCGGTGAAGTTTCTGAGCAAACCATCCACTCGGCGCGCGAGCAGGGGCTGCATTTCTACGCCGCCGGTCATCATGCCACCGAACGCGGTGGAATTCGCGCCTTAAGCGAATGGCTGATGGAAAATACCGAACTCGATGTCACGTTTATTGATATCCCGAATCCGGCCTGATGAACGGAGGCAAAAGTGCAGCGAGCGCATTGTTATTTGTTAGGTGAAACGGCAGTCGTACTGGAGCTTGAGCCTCCGGTAACGCTGGAAAGCCAGAAGCGGATCTGGCGGTTAGCCCAGCGGCTGGTTGGCCATACCGAGGTGGTGGAAGCCATCCCGGGCATGAACAACATTACTGTGATATTGCGCAATCCGCAGCAGACGGCGTGGGATGCGATTGAGCGCCTGCAAGTCTGGTGGGAGGAGTGCGATACGCTCGAACCAGAATCACGGGAGGTTTCGGTCCCGGTGGTTTACGGCGGCGAAGGCGGTCCGGATCTGGGGGAGGTTGCTCGTCACAGCGGCCTGAGCGAAAAGCAGGTGGTTGAACTGCATTCGTCGGTGGAATACGTGGTGTGGTTCCTCGGTTTTCAACCGGGGTTCCCCTATTTTGGTGGCCTGCCGGAGCAACTGGCGATGCCACGACGCGCTGAACCGCGCCTGCTGGTGCCTGCTGGGTCTGTCGGTATCGGCGGGGCGCAAACCGGGATCTATCCGCTGGCGACGCCGGGGGGGTGGCAGTTGCTGGGGCGGACGCCGCTGGCGCTGTTTGATCCGCAGCGCAAGGAGCCGGTGCTGCTGCGCTCCGGCGACAGAGTGCGTTTCGTACCGCAAAAGGAGGGCGTATGCTAAAAATCATCCGTGCCGGTATGTTCACCTCGGTGCAGGATGGCGGGCGTGAAGGGCTGCGTCAGTTGGGCATCAGCCGCTGCGGCGCCATGGATAAGCCGTCGCTGGTTGCCGCCAATCTGCTGGTCGGTAACGATGCCAACGCTGCGGCGCTGGAGATAACGTTGGGCCAGGTGGATATTCGGTTTGAACGTAGCGGCTGGTTTGCTCTGACTGGCGCCGCCTGCGAGGCGAAGCTTGATGGTGAGCCGGTATGGGTGGGCTGGCGCATGCCAGTCAAGGCAGGACAGCATCTGGTGCTCAAGAACCCGCAGCACGGTGTGCGCAGCTACCTGGCGGTAGCTGGCGGGATTGCGGTGCCAAAGGTGCTTGGCTCGCGCAGTACCGACCTGAAAGTGGGTATGGGCGGTCTGGAAGGGCGACGCTTGCAGGACGGAGACCAACTAGAGCTGGGGAAAGCGGATAAGCAGTTCCGTGGGGCGCGCGGCGTGAAGCAACTGCCCATTGGCAATCGTATCCGCGCTCTGCCCGGGCCGGAATATCATGAGTTCGATAGCGTGTCGCAGGACGCTTTCTGGCGCTCGCCGTGGCAGCTTAGCCCGCAGAGCAATCGCATGGGCTACCGTCTGCAGGGGCAACCGCTAAAGCGGACGACCGATCGCGAGATGCTTTCTCACGGCCTGCTACCTGGGGTGGTGCAGGTTCCGCATAACGGCCAGCCAATAGTATTGATGAACGACGCGCAGACCACCGGCGGCTATCCGCGTATTGCCAGCATTATCGAGGCCGACATGTACAAACTGGCGCAGATCCCGCTGGGCCAGCCGATCCACTTTGTTCCCTGTTCCCTGGAGGAAGCGCTTAAAGCGCGCGCCGACAGACAACGTTATTTTGAACAACTGGCATGGAGACTTAACGATGAAGATTGATTTAAACGCCGATCTGGGCGAAGGCTGTGCCAACGATAGTGCGCTGTTGCAACTGGTTTCTTCAGCCAATATCGCCTGTGGTTTCCATGCGAGCGATGCGCTGATGATGCTGCAGTGTGTCCGTGAAGCGCTGAAATATGGCGTCGCGGTGGGCGCGCACCCCAGCTTTCCTGACCGGGAAAATTTTGGCCGTACGGCGATGCAACTGCCGCCGGAGACGGTTTATGCGCAAACGCTGTATCAGATCGGCGCGCTGGCGGCGATAGTACGCGCGCAGGGTGGCGAGTTGCAGCATGTCAAGCCGCACGGCATGCTTTATAACCAGGCGGCAAAAGATCCGCAGCTTGCTGATGCTGTTGCTAAAGCGGTACGCGATGTTGACTCCGGTCTGGTGTTGGTGGGGCTGGCGGGCGGTGAGCTGATTCGCGCCGGGCAGCGTTATCAGTTGACCACGCGCCAGGAGGTTTTCGCCGATCGCGGCTATCTGGCGGACGGCAGTCTGGTGCCGCGCACGCAGCCTGGTGCGCTGATAGAGAGCGAAGAGCAGTCTCTGGCGCAAACGCTGGAAATGGTGCAGCACAGCCGGGTGCGCAGTATCACCGGCGAATGGGCACATGTGGTGGCGGAAACCGTCTGCCTGCACGGCGACGGCGAGCACGCGCTCGATTTTGCACGCCGATTGCGCGCGGCATTTGCCGGGCGCAATATACAGGTTAGCGCTGAGATAGAAGATTGACATTCTGCCGCCCTAAAGAGCCAGGCTCCTTCCTGCGCCTGAATCGCCCTGGTGGCTCCCAGCTTCATCGGACGGCCTGACTGCGCCGTTCCTCCACAGGCAAGTACACATGTCCTGTCGTGAAAATGTTACGAGCACCGTTTACATCGACGCTACGGGCTATGATTGCCGGACCATCCTGATGCGCACAACCTCCATGTGGTGCTTTCTGTTTTCGTCGGTGGACTGTTCCGCTCACTGTCAATATGAGGATATTTGTCACACCCGCTGCGTGTGAAAGGGCAGGGGGACTTGGGTGCGTCCCCCGGTTCTGGCGTGGTGCTGAAACCTGTCTCAGGCTTAGCGGTTGATATCGCTTTTGAAATCGCGTTTTTCGTAGCCGGTGTACAGCTGACGCGGACGAGCGATTTTCATACCGTCGTTGTGCATCTCGTTCCAGTGCGCAATCCAGCCTACAGTACGCGCCATTGCGAAGATGACGGTAAACATCGAGGACGGAATACCCATCGCTTTCAGAATGATACCGGAGTAGAAATCGACGTTCGGATAGAGTTTCTTCTCAATGAAGTACGGGTCGTTGAGCGCGATGTGCTCAAGCTCCATGGCCACTTCCAGCAGATCGTCTTTGGTGCCCAGCTCTTTCAGCACTTCGTGGCAGGTTTCGCGCATAACGGTGGCGCGCGGGTCGTAGTTTTTGTACACGCGGTGACCAAAACCCATCAGGCGGAAAGAGTCGTTTTTGTCTTTCGCGCGACGGACGAATTCCGGAATGTGTTCAACGGAGCTGATCTCTTCCAGCATCTTCAGCGCCGCTTCGTTGGCGCCGCCGTGTGCCGGTCCCCACAGGGAAGCAATACCCGCAGCGATGCAGGCGAACGGGTTCGCGCCTGAAGAGCCAGCGGTACGCACGGTGGAGGTTGAAGCGTTCTGTTCATGGTCGGCGTGCAGGATCAGAATACGGTCCATTGCGCGTTCCAGAATCGGGTTCACTTCATATTTTTCACACGGCGTGGAGAACATCATATTCAGGAAGTTACCCGCGTAGGAGAGGTCGTTGCGCGGATAAACGAAAGGCTGGCCGATGGAATATTTGTAACACATTGCCGCCATAGTCGGCATCTTGGAAAGCAGGCGGAATGCGGCGATATCGCGGTGGCGTGGGTTATTCACATCCAGCGAATCATGATAGAACGCGGCCAGCGCGCCGGTGATACCGCACATGACGGCCATCGGGTGAGAATCGCGGCGGAACGCGTGGAACAGACGAGTAATCTGCTCGTGAATCATGGTGTGACGGGTAACGATAGTTTTGAATTCGTCGTATTGGGTCTGGGTCGGTTTCTCACCGTTCAACAGGATATAGCATACTTCCAGATAGTTGGAGTCGGTTGCTAACTGATCGATCGGGAAACCGCGGTGCAGCAGGATACCTTCATCACCGTCGATAAAGGTGATTTTAGATTCGCAGGATGCGGTTGAGGTGAAACCAGGGTCAAAAGTAAATACACCTTTTGAACCAAGACTACGAATATCAATAACATCCTGACCGAGAGTGCCTTTTAGCACATCCAGTTCAATAGCAGCATCACCACCCAGGGTGATTTTTGCTTTAGTATCAGACATTTATGGTCTCCTTAGCGCCTTTATTGCTTAAGGCTGCCGGGTGGTGGATTTGCCTTCGGCCCGTAGCAGTGACGTTACCAGTTTATTATGTTGCACATCGCTCTGCGTCGCAAAAAAGGCAGGGTACAGAGCAAGGGCGCTTGATGGTATGTCTTTAGCCTGGGATGAAATAACAGCAAATCAGCGTTTTAGCAGCCCGAATATTATAAAACTATATACCACTAATAACTGTCCTGATTACATCGGTCAATACTCTCTCACTGTTGCATAACTTATTGTCAGGTAAAAGAGTGACCTCATAACTTTTGCGTATTATTGCATTGGTCTGGTAATGGTTGTAACAATAATGTTTAATATTTGTCAAATCAGATGATTAAAAATTAAAAATATGTTGTTATCGTGATATTGATCACTGTTCGGGAGAAAACCCGACAAACTATATGTAGGTTAATTGTAATGATTTTGTGAACGGCCTATACTGCCGCCAGGTCTCCGGAACACCCTGCCATCCCGAGCCACCCAGCGTTATTTTGTCACGCTTTAACGCCTGAAAAAGCGTTTTAACATGACTTTTGGTTATAGATTAGGACGCTGTCTGACCCGCAAGCAGACCGGAGGAAGGAAACAATAAGAACAGCATGTGGGCGTTATTCATGGTAAGAAATGTGAAAAAACAAAGACCTGTCAATCTGGATCTGCAAACGATCCGCTTCCCAATCACGGCGATAGCGTCCATTCTCCATCGCGTATCCGGAGTGATCACCTTCGTGGCGATCGGGATTCTGCTTTGGCTGCTGGGCACCAGCCTTTCCTCTCCCGAAGGTTTCCTCACTGCGGTATCCATTATGGATAGCTTCTTTGTGAAGTTCATCATGTGGGGTATTTTGACCGCGCTGGCGTATCACACGGTGGTCGGTATTCGCCACTTGCTGATGGATTTTGGCTACCTCGAAGAAACCCTTGAATCAGGGACACGCTCTGCCAAAGTTTCTTTTGTTATTACTGTCGTGCTTTCACTTCTCGCAGGAGTCCTCGTATGGTAAGCAACGCCTCAGCACTAGGACGCAATGGCGTACATGACTTTATTCTGGTCCGTGCTACCGCTATCGTTCTGACCCTCTACATCATCTATATGGTCGGCTTCTTTGCCACCAGCAGTGAAATTTCATGGGAAGTCTGGACGGGCTTTTTCTCCTCCGCGTTCACTAAAGTCTTCACCCTGCTGGCTCTCGTTTCCATTTTGATCCACGCCTGGATCGGGATGTGGCAGGTGTTAACGGACTACGTTAAACCACTGGCTGTGCGCTTAATTCTGCAACTGCTGATCGTTGTTGTGCTGGTGGCTTACGTTCTTTATGGATTTGTTGTGGTGTGGGGTGTGTAATGAAATTGCCTGTCAGAGAATTTGATGCAGTTGTCATTGGTGCTGGTGGCGCAGGTATGCGCGCGGCGCTGCAGATTTCCCAGAGCGGCCAGACCTGTGCGCTGCTTTCCAAAGTCTTTCCGACTCGTTCCCATACCGTTTCCGCGCAGGGCGGCATCACCGTTGCGCTCGGTAATACCCATGAAGATAACTGGGAATGGCATATGTACGATACCGTTAAGGGGTCGGACTACATTGGCGATCAGGACGCCATTGAGTATATGTGTAAAACCGGCCCGGAAGCGATTCTGGAGCTGGACCATATGGGACTGCCGTTCTCGCGTCTCGAAAATGGCACTATTTATCAGCGTCCGTTCGGCGGTCAGTCGAAAAATTTCGGCGGCGAGCAGGCGGCACGTACCGCTGCGGCGGCTGACCGTACCGGTCACGCCCTGTTGCATACCCTGTATCAACAGAATTTAAAAAACCACACCACCATTTTCTCCGAGTGGTACGCGCTGGATCTGGTGAAAAACGCCGATGGCGCAGTGGTTGGTTGTACCGCCCTGTGTATTGAAACGGGTGAAGTGGTTTACTTCAAAGCCCGCGCCACCGTGCTGGCAACCGGCGGCGCAGGCCGTATTTACCAGTCCACCACCAATGCCCATATCAACACTGGCGATGGCGTTGGTATGGCGATCCGCGCTGGCGTTCCGGTGCAGGATATGGAGATGTGGCAGTTCCATCCGACCGGTATCGCTGGTGCGGGCGTGCTGGTTACCGAAGGCTGCCGTGGTGAAGGTGGTTATCTGCTGAATAAACATGGCGAGCGCTTTATGGAGCGCTATGCGCCGAATGCGAAAGACCTGGCGGGGCGTGATGTGGTAGCGCGTTCCATCATGATCGAAATCCGTGAAGGTCGCGGCTGCGATGGTCCGTGGGGTCCGCATGCCAAGCTGAAACTCGACCATCTGGGTAAAGAGGTTCTCGAATCCCGTCTGCCGGGTATCCTGGAACTCTCTCGTACCTTTGCTCATGTTGACCCGGTGAAAGAACCGATTCCGGTTATCCCAACCTGCCACTATATGATGGGTGGTATTCCGACTAAAGTAAGCGGCCAGGCGCTGACCGTAAACGAGCAGGGCGAAGACGTGGTGATCCCGGGGCTGTTCGCGGTAGGCGAAATCGCCTGTGTATCGGTACATGGTGCTAACCGCCTGGGCGGTAACTCTTTGCTTGACCTGGTGGTCTTTGGCCGCGCTGTGGGTCTGCATCTGCAAGAGTCCATCGCCGAACAGGGTGTACTGCGCGATGCGACGGATGAAGAGATCGACGCTTCTCTGGAACGTCTGAACCGCTGGAATGGCAACCGTAACGGTGAAGATCCGGTCGAAATTCGTAAAGCGCTGCAGGAATGCATGCAGCATAACTTCTCGGTATTCCGCGAAGGGGATGCGATGGCGAAGGGCCTTGAGCAGTTGAAAGCGATCCGTGAGCGTCTGAAAAACGCCCGCCTGGATGATACTTCCAGCGAGTTCAACACCCAGCGCGTTGAGTGTCTGGAGCTGGATAATCTGATGGAAACGGCTTACGCCACCGCGATGTCTGCGAACTTCCGTACCGAAAGCCGTGGCGCGCATAGCCGCTTCGACTTCCCGGATCGTGATGATGAAAACTGGTTGTGTCATTCCCTGTATCTGCCAGAGTCGGAATCCATGACGCGTCGTAGCGTCAACATGGAACCGAAGCTGCGCCCGGCATTCCCGCCGAAGATTCGTACTTATTAATGCGGAGACAGGAATATGAAACTCGAGTTTTCAGTTTATCGTTATAACCCGGACGTAGACGATGCTCCGCGCATGCAGGATTACACCCTGGAAGCGGAGGAAGGTCGTGACATGATGCTGCTGGATGCATTAATCCAGTTGAAAGAGAAAGATCCATCGCTGTCGTTCCGCCGTTCCTGCCGTGAAGGCGTATGTGGCTCCGACGGTCTGAACATGAACGGGAAAAATGGTCTGGCGTGCATCACGCCGATCTCCGCGCTAAATCGGCCGGGTAAGAAAATTGTCATCCGTCCGCTACCAGGATTACCGGTTATTCGTGATTTGGTGGTAGACATGGGGCAATTCTATGCACAATATGAGAAGATTAAGCCTTACTTGTTGAATAATGGACAAAATCCTCCGGCTCGCGAGCATCTGCAGTCGCCAGAGCAGCGTGAGAAACTCGATGGTTTGTACGAGTGTATTCTCTGCGCATGCTGTTCAACGTCTTGCCCGTCGTTCTGGTGGAACCCGGACAAGTTTATCGGCCCGGCCGGTTTGCTGGCCGCGTATCGCTTCCTGATCGACAGCCGCGATACCGAAACCAACGAGCGCCTGGAAGGACTGAGCGATGCTTTCAGCGTATTCCGCTGTCACAGCATTATGAACTGCGTCAGTGTATGTCCTAAGGGGCTGAACCCGACGCGCGCCATCGGCCACATTAAGTCGATGCTGCTACAGCGCAGTGCATAAGTAGTAAGAGGGGGGCGCTGTTCCCCTCACCCTAACCCTCTCCCATAGGGGAGAGGGAACAGATTGCAGGAAATCTTTAAAAACTGCCAGATAAGTAAATAATCGAGACGTTCAGCGCGAGACAAGGCGTGGTTGAACGAATCCCCAGGAGCATAGTGAACTATGTGACTGGAGTGAGTGAAAGCCGCAACGCAGTCGCAGCCGGAACGACGAAGATTATTTAGACAGTTTCTAAAGGTTCCTTCGCGGGCCAAATGAAAAGAGCTCGCAGGTGAACCCCGGCACGTACAACTTCTGTGCGTGGTAGTTTCTACGGCGAAATAAGCATATAAATGCTTAAGGGATCACGATGCAGAACGGCGCAATGAAAGCCTGGCTGGACTCTTCTTACCTCTCTGGTTCGAACCAGAGCTGGATAGAACAGCTCTATGAAGACTTCTTAACCGATCCTGACTCTGTTGACGCCAACTGGCGTTCTATGTTCCAGCAGTTACCTGGTACCGGAGTCAAACCGGATCAATTTCATTCCAAAACGCGTGATTATTTCCGCCGCCTGGCGAAGGATGCCTCACGTTACACTTCTTCGATTTCCGACCCTGACACGAATGTGAAGCAGGTTAAAGTCCTGCAGCTCATCAACGCATACCGCTTCCGTGGTCACCAGCATGCGAATCTTGATCCGCTGGGACTGTGGCAGCAAGAGAGAGTGGCGGATCTCGATCCGGCATACCACGATCTGACCGAGGCCGATTTCCAGGAAAGCTATAACGTAGGTTCTTTTGCCATCGGTAAAGACACGATGAAGCTGGGCGATCTGATAGCTGCCCTGAAGCAAACCTACTGTGGATCCATCGGCGCGGAATATATGCACATTACCTCTACCGAAGAAAAACGCTGGATCCAGCAGCGTATCGAGTCGGTAGCAGGCAAAGCGAGCTTTAGCGCCGAAGAGAAAAAACGCTTCCTGAGCGAGCTGACCGCGGCAGAGGGCCTGGAGCGCTACCTTGGCGCGAAATTCCCTGGTGCAAAACGCTTCTCGCTGGAGGGTGGCGATGCGCTGATCCCGATGCTCAAAGAGATTATCCGCCACGCAGGTAAGAGCGGCACCCGCGAAGTAGTGCTGGGTATGGCGCACCGTGGTCGTCTGAACGTACTGGTCAACGTGCTGGGTAAAAAACCGCAGGATCTGTTCGACGAATTCGCGGGTAAACATAAAGAACATCTCGGCACCGGTGACGTGAAGTACCATATGGGTTTCTCTTCCGATATGGAAACGGAAGGCGGCCTGGTGCACCTGGCGCTGGCGTTTAACCCGTCGCATCTGGAAATCGTCAGCCCGGTGGTTATCGGCTCTGTACGCGCTCGCCTCGATCGTCTGGATGAACCGAGCAGTAACAAAGTTCTGCCAATCACTATTCACGGCGACGCAGCGGTAACCGGGCAGGGCGTGGTTCAGGAAACCCTGAACATGTCAAAAGCGCGTGGTTATGAAGTGGGCGGTACCGTTCGTATCGTTATCAACAACCAGGTTGGCTTCACCACCTCCAACCCACTGGATGCGCGTTCCACCCCGTACTGCACCGACATCGGCAAGATGGTCCAGTCGCCGATTTTTCACGTTAACGCCGATGACCCGGAAGCTGTGGCTTTCGTGACCCGCCTGGCGCTGGACTTCCGTAACACTTTCAAACGCGATGTTTTCATCGATCTGGTGTGCTACCGCCGTCACGGCCACAACGAAGCCGACGAGCCGAGCGCAACCCAGCCGCTGATGTATCAGAAAATTAAAAAGCATCCGACCCCGCGCAAAATCTACGCTGACAAGCTGGAAGCCGATAATGTCGCGACGCTGGAAGACGCTACCGAGCAGGTTAACCTTTACCGCGACGCGCTGGATGCCGGCGAATGTGTGGTGCAGGAATGGCGTCCGATGAACATGCACTCCTTTGCCTGGTCTCCGTACCTCAACCACGAGTGGGATGAAAGCTACCCGGACAAGGTTGAACCTAAGCGTCTGCAAGAGCTGGCGAAACGCATCAGCACGGTGCCGGAAGCCGTTGAGATGCAGTCGCGCGTGGCGAAAATCTACGGCGATCGTCAGTTAATGGCCGCCGGTGAGAAGATGTTCGACTGGGGTGGGGCGGAAAACCTCGCCTACGCTACGCTGGTAGATGAAGGCATTTCAGTGCGTCTGTCCGGCGAAGATTCCGGGCGCGGGACCTTCTTCCACCGTCACGCGGTGATTCACAACCAGATAAATGGTTCAACCTATACGCCGCTGCAGCATGTCCATAACGGCCAGGGCCATTTTAAAGTCTGGGATTCCGTGCTGTCGGAAGAAGCAGTACTGGCGTTTGAATACGGCTATGCCACCGCTGAGCCGCGCACCCTGACTATCTGGGAAGCGCAGTTCGGTGATTTCGCTAATGGCGCACAGGTGGTTATTGACCAGTTCATCAGCTCCGGCGAGCAGAAATGGGGCCGTATGTGCGGCCTGGTGATGCTGCTGCCGCACGGCTACGAAGGCCAGGGGCCGGAGCACTCCTCCGCGCGTCTGGAGCGTTATCTGCAGCTTTGCGCCGAACAGAATATGCAGGTTTGCGTGCCGTCTACTCCGGCGCAGGTTTACCACATGCTGCGTCGCCAGGCGCTGCGCGGTATGCGTCGCCCGCTGATCGTGATGTCGCCGAAATCGCTGCTGCGTCACCCGCTGGCGGTATCGAGCATGGACGAACTGGCTAACGGCACCTTCCAGCCAGCTATTGGTGAAATCGACAATCTCGACCCGAAAGCCGTGAAGCGTGTTGTGCTGTGCTCTGGTAAGGTTTATTACGACCTGCTGGAACAGCGCCGCAAGAACGAGCAAAAAGATGTCGCTATCGTTCGCATAGAGCAGCTCTATCCGTTCCCGCACCAGGCGGTACAGGAAGCGCTGAAACCTTATGCGCACGTGCATGATTTTGTCTGGTGCCAGGAAGAACCGCTCAACCAGGGCGCGTGGTACTGTAGCCAGCATCACTTCCGTGAAGTGATTCCGTTTGGGGCCTCTCTGCGTTATGCAGGCCGCCCGGCCTCCGCCTCTCCGGCGGTAGGATACCTGTCCGTTCACCAGAAACAGCAACAAGATCTGGTCAATGACGCGCTGAACGTCGATTAATTAAAGGATACATAATGAGTAGCGTAGATATTCTGGTTCCCGACCTGCCTGAGTCCGTAGCTGACGCAACGGTGGCAACCTGGCATAAAAAACCGGGCGATGCGGTTGTTCGTGACGAAGTGCTGGTAGAAATCGAAACTGACAAAGTGGTACTGGAAGTACCGGCTTCAGCGGATGGCATTCTGGACGTCGTGATTGAAGATGAAGGCGCCACCGTGCTTTCCCGTCAGATCCTCGGCCGCCTGCGCGAAGGCAACAGCGCCGGCAAAGAGTCCGGCGCTAAAGCGGATGCCAAAGAGTCTACTCCGGCTCAACGCCAGCAGGCTTCTCTGGAAGAGCAAAATAATGATGCGCTGAGCCCCGCAATCCGCCGTCTGCTGGCGGAACACAGCCTCGATGCGGCAGCCATTAAAGGTACCGGCGTGGGTGGCCGTCTGACTCGCGAAGATGTTGAAAAGCATCTGGCGAACGTACCGGCAAAAGTTGAAGCACCGACGGCAGCCGCTGCGCCAGCGCCACAGCTGGGTAACCGCTCGGAAAAACGCGTGCCGATGACCCGTCTGCGCAAACGTGTTGCCGAACGTCTACTGGAGGCGAAAAACTCCACCGCCATGCTGACGACTTTCAACGAAGTCAACATGAAGCCGATTATGGATCTGCGTAAGCAGTACGGCGACGCGTTTGAAAAACGCCATGGTATCCGTCTGGGCTTTATGTCTTTCTACGTGAAGGCGGTGGTTGAAGCGCTGAAGCGCTACCCGGAAGTGAACGCCTCTATCGACGGCGATGACGTGGTGTACCATAACTATTTCGATGTCAGCATGGCGGTTTCCACGCCGCGCGGTCTGGTCACCCCGGTTCTGCGCGACGTAGATCTGCTGGGCATGGCGGATATCGAGAAGAAAATTAAAGAGCTGGCAGTAAAAGGCCGCGACGGCAAGCTGACCGTAGACGATCTGACCGGCGGTAACTTCACTATTACCAACGGTGGTGTATTCGGTTCTCTGATGTCCACACCGATCATCAACCCGCCCCAGAGCGCGATTCTGGGTATGCATGCCATTAAAGACCGCCCGATGGCGGTGAATGGTAAGGTAGAAATTCTGCCGATGATGTACCTGGCGCTCTCCTACGACCACCGTCTGATCGACGGACGTGAATCTGTCGGTTACCTGGTAGCGATTAAAGAGTTGCTGGAAGACCCGACTCGTCTGTTGCTGGACGTTTAGTCGTCGTCACCATGGCCCGGGGCGCGCAGCAAACCGGGCCAATAAAAAAACGTCATCAGCTAACAGCCTCCTGTTGGCTGCATGATAACGATTACCTGAAGGATGGACTGAACACATGAACTTACATGAATATCAGGCAAAACAACTCTTTGCCCGCTATGGCTTACCGGCGCCGGTGGGTTATGCCTGTACTACTCCGCGTGAAGCAGAAGAAGCCGCTTCAAAAATCGGCGCGGGTCCGTGGGTAGTGAAATGTCAGGTTCACGCTGGTGGCCGCGGCAAAGCGGGCGGTGTGAAAGTAGTTAAGAGCAAAGAAGAGATTCGCGCCTTTGCTGAACACTGGCTGGGCAAACGGCTGGTGACCTACCAGACAGATGCAAACGGCCAGCCGGTTAACCAGATTCTGGTTGAAGCGGCGACCGATATCGATAAAGAGCTGTACCTGGGTGCGGTTGTTGATCGCAGTTCCCGTCGTGTGGTGTTCATGGCTTCTACCGAAGGCGGCGTGGAAATCGAAAAAGTGGCGGAAGAGACTCCGCACCTGATCCACAAAATTGCTCTCGATCCGCTGGCGGGCCCGATGCCTTACCAGGGGCGTGAACTGGCGTTCAAACTGGGTCTGGAAGGTAAACAGGTTCAGCAGTTCACCAAAATTTTTATGGGGCTGGCGACCATTTTCCTTGAGCGTGACCTGGCGCTGATCGAAATCAACCCGCTGGTTATCACTAAGCAAGGCGACCTGATCTGCCTCGACGGCAAGCTGGGCGCTGACGGCAACGCGCTGTTCCGCCAGCCGGATCTGCGCGAAATGCGCGACCAGTCTCAGGAAGATCCGCGCGAAGCTCAGGCGGCGCAGTGGGAACTGAACTACGTCGCACTGGACGGCAACATCGGTTGCATGGTTAACGGTGCGGGCCTGGCGATGGGTACTATGGACATCGTTAAGCTGCACGGCGGCGAACCAGCTAACTTCCTTGACGTTGGCGGCGGCGCAACCAAAGAGCGCGTAACCGAAGCGTTTAAAATCATCCTCTCTGATGACAATGTGAAAGCAGTCCTGGTTAACATTTTCGGCGGCATCGTACGCTGCGACCTGATCGCTGACGGCATCATCGGCGCGGTGGCTGAAGTCGGCGTTAACGTACCGGTAGTCGTACGTCTGGAAGGTAACAATGCCGAACTGGGCGCGAAGAAACTGGCTGATAGCGGCCTGAATATTATTGCAGCGAAAAGTCTGACGGATGCAGCTCAGCAGGTTGTTGCCGCAGTGGAGGGGAAATAATGTCCGTTTTAATTAATAAAGACACCAGGGTTATCTGCCAGGGTTTCACCGGTAGCCAGGGTACATTCCACTCTGAACAAGCCATCGCTTACGGTACGCAAATGGTCGGTGGTGTTACGCCGGGCAAAGGCGGCACCACTCATCTGGGCCTGCCGGTATTTAACACCGTGCGTGAAGCAGTAGAAGCGACCGGTGCAACCGCATCCGTTATCTACGTTCCGGCGCCGTTCTGCAAAGATTCCATCCTGGAAGCTATTGATGCAGGCATTAAACTGATTATCACCATCACCGAAGGTATCCCGACTCTGGATATGCTGACCGTGAAAGTGAAGCTGGATGAAGCTGGCGTGCGCATGATCGGGCCGAACTGTCCAGGTGTCATCACCCCTGGCGAATGCAAAATCGGCATCATGCCGGGGCACATTCACCAGCCGGGCAAAGTGGGCATCGTTTCCCGTTCCGGTACCCTGACCTATGAAGCGGTTAAGCAGACCACCGACTACGGCTTCGGCCAGTCCACTTGCGTGGGCATTGGCGGCGACCCAATCCCGGGATCTAACTTCATCGATATCCTGAAGCTGTTCGAGGCAGATCCACAGACCGAAGCGATCGTCATGATCGGTGAGATCGGTGGTAGCGCAGAAGAAGAGGCCGCTGCTTACATCAAAGATCACGTGACCAAACCGGTTGTCGGCTACATTGCCGGTGTGACCGCGCCGAAAGGCAAACGTATGGGTCACGCGGGCGCCATCATTGCCGGTGGTAAAGGGACAGCGGATGAGAAATTCGCTGCTCTTGAAGCCGCTGGCGTGAAAACCGTTCGCAGCCTGGCTGATATTGGCGAAGCGCTGAAAACGGTCATTAAGGAATAAGTAAAAAAAACAGCCCTGACTTTCTGCATGGTTAAGGGCTGGTTCAATTTCGACATGGTTGGCCATCTGATGATGGCCTTTTTTTATCTGCCAATGTGCCGAAGACGCTAACGCTTATCCGACCTACGGAGTAGTGTAGACTTGGTGGCGATGAGCCAGTATCGCCATCAGGCATTATACAATTTCCGCCAAAATTCCACTTTCCGGCGAGGTCATTATCTATACTGGCGACTTGGCTGTGACTGCCCATATCTCCAGCCAGCCCTACCACTAAATTAGCGTAACGATCCCCATCTGCAACTTGCAGGATGACGGATATATATCATTTTTGTTGATGAACATATGGAAGCCTGGAGAACGTCTGCAGATGAGGTTTAATAAAAAGAGAAGGGGCTTTTTAAGAGAAAATAAGAGAATCGATGCACGCTCAATTTACTTGATAATGAGCTAATTATGCAATCATGTTAATTTCAGGTAAATAAAATGATAAATGCAATAGGTGAAAAAATATAGAGCACTAACTTGATAAAAAAATCTGTGAGCTATGCGACATTATCAGCTGATACCTATATTAACCTGCCAGTGTTCATCTTATTAAATTTCACTTCGGGATTAAATAAATGGACATACCCGTCATACTTCAAGTTGCCGGTGTGTTGGCTGCGAATTACTCGGCCCGTCTATGGGCCTCGCAAGCGATGTTCAAATCTACTCCCGGCAGATTTGTCAGTCACCCCAGTCACTTGACTTGCGTAAGCTCATGGGGATTAATGAGAGATACCCTTGTCCCGCCGCCATTCTGCAACTCGAATAATTTAGGGTATATCATCTTTAGTAACTGATGATATTCTTGAAAACATATTTTTAACATGATGTTTACCTGTATTGTATATGGTAAACATAATTAACATTTAAAATGGCTTTTGATTTAAATCAATGTTCAGGGCTTGGAAAATAAAGCGAAATGGAGTTAAATTGTCGCGGATCAAACTGACTAAAATCCAGTATTTTCGTTATAAATTGATCGCTGTCGAAAATTGCAAATTTATCACAATAAAAACCTATTTATTGTAAGGGTTTTGCAGCGTAATATAAGCAAGGGATCAATTTGGGTGTTTTGTTAACATGTTTGTAACTTTTCAGAGCTGTCGTTTTCTTGAATAAGGAAACGGGTGTGACGAGAAGAAGCAAATAAATTGGTATTGGGGCATGCGTGTGACCCTTTCTAACGGGGTTCACTCTCGGAGTCTTCATGCGATGAGCAAGGAGTCATGATGTTAGATATAGTCGAACTGTCGCGCTTACAGTTTGCCTTGACCGCGATGTACCACTTCCTCTTTGTGCCACTGACGCTTGGTATGGCGTTCTTGCTGGCCATTATGGAAACGGTCTACGTCCTTTCCGGCAAACAGATTTATAAAGATATGACCAAGTTCTGGGGCAAGTTGTTTGGTATCAACTTCGCTCTGGGTGTGGCAACCGGTCTGACCATGGAGTTCCAGTTCGGGACTAACTGGTCTTACTACTCTCACTACGTAGGCGATATCTTCGGTGCGCCATTGGCCATTGAAGGTTTGATGGCCTTCTTCCTCGAATCTACCTTTGTAGGTCTGTTCTTCTTCGGTTGGGATCGTCTGGGCAAAGTTCAGCATATGGCAGTAACCTGGCTGGTGGCGCTGGGCTCCAACCTGTCGGCTCTGTGGATCCTTGTCGCTAACGGTTGGATGCAGAACCCGATTGCGTCGGAGTTCAACTTTGAAACCATGCGCATGGAGATGGTCAGCTTCTCTGAGCTGGTTCTGAACCCGGTTTCTCAGGTTAAGTTTGTTCATACCGTGGCGTCTGGCTACGTGACCGGCGCGATGTTTATTCTTGCCATCAGCGCCTGGTATATGCTCAAAGGACGCGATTTCGCTTTTGCCAAGCGCTCCTTCGCGATTGCTGCCAGCTTCGGCATGGCGGCTATTCTCTCCGTTATCGTTCTCGGTGATGAATCCGGCTACGAAATGGGCGACGTGCAGAAAACCAAACTGGCGGCTATCGAAGCTGAATGGGAAACTCAGCCTGCTCCGGCAGCATTCACCTTGTTTGGTATTCCCGATCAGGAGGCGCAGGAGAACCGCTTCGCGATTCAAATCCCTTACGCGTTGGGCATCATTGCGACTCGCTCTGTGGATAAACAGGTTACTGGCCTGAAAGACCTGATGGTTCAGCACGAAGAGCGTATCCGTAACGGGATAAAAGCGTACGCGCTGTTAGAACAACTGCGCGCAGGTTCAACCGATCAGACCGTTCGCGATCGGTTTAACGACGTTAAGAAAGATCTTGGTTACGGTCTGTTGCTGAAACGCTATACCGACAACATCTCTGATGCGACGGAAGCGCAGATTGCTCTGGCGACCAGGGACTCCATTCCTGCTGTTGCGCCGCTCTACTTCGCCTTCCGTATCATGGTGGCATGCGGCGTGCTGATGCTGTTTATTATCGGCGCCTCCTTGTGGAGTGTAATTCGTAACCGCATTGGTGAGAAAAAGTGGCTGTTACGTGCGGCGTTTCTTGGCCTACCATTGCCGTGGATTGCCGCTGAAGCGGGCTGGTTTGTTGCCGAGTATGGCCGTCAGCCGTGGGCTATTGGTGAGGTGCTACCAACTGCTGTAGCGAACTCGTCGCTGACCGCGGGTGACCTGATCTTCTCCATGCTGTTGATCTGTGGCCTGTACACGCTGTTCCTGGTGGCTGAACTGTTCCTCATGTTCAAGTTTGCCCGTAAAGGACCAAGCAGCTTAAAAACCGGTCGCTATCACTTTGAACAGTCCTCTGCGGCTATTCAGTCGGCACGCTAAGACAGGAGTCGTCAAATGATCGATTATGAAGTATTACGTTTTATCTGGTGGCTACTGATTGGCATTCTGCTCATTGGGTTTGCCGTCGCCGATGGCTTCGACATGGGGGTGGGGATGCTCTCCCGTTTCCTCGGCCGTAACGACACCGAGCGTCGAATTATGATTAACGCCATTGCCCCGCACTGGGATGGAAACCAGGTGTGGCTGATCACCGCAGGCGGCGCGCTGTTTGCCGCCTGGCCGATGGTCTACGCCGCAGCGTTTTCCGGCTTCTATGTGGCAATGATCCTGGTGCTGGCGTCTTTATTCTTCCGCCCGGTCGGTTTCGACTACCGCTCGAAGATTGAGGACACCCGCTGGCGCAATATGTGGGATTGGGGCATCTTCGTCGGGAGCTTTGTGCCGCCGCTGGTGATTGGTGTGGCATTTGGCAACCTGCTGCAGGGTGTCCCGTTCCACGTCGATGAATATCTGCGTCTGTACTACACCGGTAACTTCTTCCAACTGCTGAATCCGTTTGGCCTGCTGGCCGGTATTGTTAGCGTGGCGATGATCCTGACGCAGGGGGCAACCTACCTGCAAATGCGTACTGTCGGTGAACTGCATCTGCGTACCCGCTCCGTTTCCACGATGGCTGCGTTGGTCACTCTGGTCTGCTTCGCGCTCGCAGGCGTTTGGGTCTACTATGGCATTGACGGTTATGTGGTGAAATCCATCATGGATCACTCTGGCCCGTCTAACCCGCTGACCAAAGAAGTCGCTCGCGAAGCCGGTGCGTGGATGGTGAACTTTAATAACATGCCAGCGCTGTGGGCGATTCCTGCTCTGGGCGTGGCGCTGCCGCTGCTGACCGTCATCTCGACAAAAGCGGATAAAGGCGCGTGGGCGTTTCTGTTCTCCACGCTGACACTGGCGTGCATCATACTGACTGCCGGTATCGCCATGTTCCCGTTCGTTATGCCATCAAGCACGGCGATGAACGCGAGTCTGACTATGTGGGATGCGACCTCCAGCCAACTGACGCTGAACGTGATGACTTACGTGGCGATTGTCTTCGTACCGATTGTTTTGGCCTACACCACCTGGTGTTACTGGAAAATGTTCGGTCGCATCACTCGCGAAGACATCGAAAAGAACACCCACTCGCTGTACTAAGGTAAGGAGCTATATATGTGGTATTTCGCATGGATTTTGGGAACGCTTCTTGCCTGTGCCTTTGGGGTGATTACTGCGCTGGCGCTTGAGCACGTGGAAGCCACCAAAGCAGGTGAAGAAGAACTCTGATGAGTAATATCGCGATGCGATATACGAAATCATTCGGGTTGCATCGAGGCGGCAAGTCTGTGAATCTCCGGGAGCTTACAAGAGTAAGTAAGCGACTGAGGTAACAAATCTGTCAGGAACAGATTTGAACGCTGCTTGCAGCGGCCCTGTAGGGAAGAGGTCCAGGGATGGGCCGACTAACAGACGCAGCCAACAAAGAGGCAAAGTGAATGATAAAGTATATGTATGCGATAATGGACAAGCGCCCACTAAGGGCGCTTTCCTTATTAATGGCGTTGGCGTTAGCGGGCTGCATCTTCTGGGATCCGTCGCGTTTTGCGGCAAAAACCAGCGAGCTGGAAATCTGGCACGGTTTCCTGTTGATGTGGGCGGTTTGTACCGGTGTTATCCACGGCGTGGGTTTCCGTCCACGCGCCATTCACTGGCAGGGATTTTTTTCTCCGCTCATCGCGGATATTGTGCTCGTTTTGGGCCTGTTTTTTTTCTTCTTTTGAATAAGAAATTTCTGTTAACCATATGGGCTTGCATGAGCCCATAAAAATTTACTACTCGTTTACTTTCCCCCATTCCAAACCACGATTCCCGCGCGTATAGTAGCGAAGTTTGAAAGCATTAACCTTTTTGTTGCATTACCAGGATGTAAAGTGAATACAACGCTGTTTCGATGGCCGGTTCGGGTCTATTACGAAGACACTGACGCCGGTGGTGTGGTTTACCATGCCAGCTACGTCGCTTTCTATGAAAGAGCACGCACAGAGATGCTGCGCCATCATCACTTCAGCCAACAGGTTTTGTTGGCTGAACGAGTTGCCTTTGTGGTTCGCAAAATGACTCTGGAGTATTTTGCGCCCGCCAGACTCGACGACATGCTCGAAATCCAGACGGAGATCGCCTCCATGCGGGGGGCGACCCTGGTTTTCACGCAGCGAATCGTCAACGCCGAGAACGTGGTTTTGAATGAAGCTGAGGTTCTTATCGTGTGCGTTGATCCACTCTTAATGAAGCCTCGTGCGCTTCCCAGGTCTATTGTCGCGGAGTTTAAGCAGTGACTGAGATGAATATCCTTGATTTGTTCCTGAAGGCGAGCCTTCTGGTTAAACTTATCATGTTGATTTTAGTTTGTTTTTCTATCGCCTCCTGGGCAATCATTATTCAGAGAACGCGTATCCTTAACTCGGCGTCACGTGAAGCCGAAGCGTTTGAAGATAAATTTTGGTCCGGTATTGAGCTTTCTCGTTTGTATCAGGAAAGCCAGAGCCGTCGCGATCATCTGACTGGTTCGGAACAAATTTTTTACAGCGGTTTCAAAGAGTTTGCTCGCCTGCATCGTGCGAACAGCCATGCGCCGGAAGCTATTGTCGAAGGGGCATCGCGCGCCATGCGTATTTCAATGAATCGCGAGCTGGAAACCCTGGAAACCCATATCCCGTTCCTCGGTACGGTAGGTTCTATCAGCCCGTATATCGGTCTGTTTGGTACTGTATGGGGGATCATGCATGCCTTTATCGCGCTGGGCGCGGTAAAACAGGCGACACTGCAAATGGTGGCACCGGGTATTGCAGAAGCGCTGATCGCGACGGCAATTGGGCTCTTTGCCGCTATTCCAGCGGTTATGGCCTATAACCGTCTGAATCAACGCGTGAACAAACTTGAGCTGAACTACGACAACTTTATGGAAGAGTTCACCGCCATTCTGCACCGTCAGGCGTTTACCAGTAGCGAAAGCAATAAGGGGTAAGCCATGGCCAGAGCACGTGGACGCGGACGTCGCGAACTGAAGTCCGAGATCAACATCGTTCCGCTGCTGGATGTCCTGTTGGTGCTGTTGCTGATCTTTATGGCAACAGCGCCGATCATTACGCAGAGCGTAGAGGTCGACTTGCCGGACGCAACGGAATCGCAGACGGTAAAAAGCAACGATGAGCCGCCGGTGATCGTTGAGGTTTCCGGAGTAGGGCAGTACAGCGTGAAAGTTGGCCCGGAAACGCTATCGCAGCTACCGCCGGAACAGGTTATTGCCGAAGCCAGGCGTCGACTTGAGGCGAATGAGAAAACGGTGTTCCTGATCGGTGGTGCTAAAGAGGTACCTTACGATGAGATTATTAAAGCGCTTAACCTGTTGCATAGCGCAGGGGTTAAATCGGTTGGCTTGATGACCAGGCCGATCTAATCGCTCGCAATATGCACGCCCGCCAACATGTCGGTTTTGGGACAAAAGCGTCTCGCGGCCGACGTAATATAGCGGGAACAGGCGAACAGTTTTTGGGAACCGATAGTGTCAAAGGCAACCGAACAAAACGACAAGCTTAAACGAGCGATCATAGTTTCAGTCGCGCTGCACATTGTATTGATAGCGCTGCTGATCTGGAGTTCGTTTGACGAGCATCTGGATACTTCTGCCGGTGGCGGTGGGGGCTCTTCTATAGATGCGGTTATGGTCGATCCGGGGGCGGTTGTGAAGAATTATGACCGCCAACAGCAGCAGCAGGCCAGCGCCCGCCGCGCCGCCGAGCAGCGTGAAAAGCAGGCTCAGCAGCAGGCGGAAGAGCTTCGCGAAAAACAGGCCGCCGAGCAGGAACGGCTGAAACAGCTGGAGCAGGAGCGTCTGCAGGCGCAGGAAGCGGCTAAAGAAGCGAAAGAACAGCAGAAACAGGCTGAAGAAGCTGCAGCGAAAGCTGCCGCTGCGGCAAAAGCTAAAGCGGACGCTCAGGCGAAAGAGGCGCAGGAAGCGGCTGCCAAAGCCGCCGCTGACGCGAAAGCGAAGGCCGATGCTCAGGCGAAAGCCGCCGAAGCGGCTGCGGCAAAAGCTGCAGCTGATGCGAAGAAACAGGCAGAAGCGAAAGCGGCTGCGGACGCGCAGAAGAAAGCCGAAGCCGAGGCGGTGAAGAAAGCTCAGCAGGAAGCCGAGAAGAAAGCGCAGCAGCAGGCAGAGAAAAAAGCTCAACAGGAAGCGGCGAAACAGGCTGCTGCTGAAAAAGCTGCCGCCGAAAAAGCGGCAGAAAAAGCCGCCGCACAGAAAGCCGCTGCCGAGAAAGCCGCAGCTGAGAAAGCCGCCGCAGCAGAAAAAGCCGCAGAAGCCAAAGCTGCCGCAGCGGAGAAGGCAGCCGCAGACAAAGCCGCGAAAGCCGCTGCCGCTAAGGCAGCAGCCGCGAAGAAAGCCGCTGCGGCAAAAGAGGCGAATGGCGTTGACGATCTTCTCGGCGACCTGAGCTCCGGTAAGAATGCGCCGAAAGGTAACACTAGTGGTAGCGCTGGAGGCTCATCACCTGCTAAAGGAAGTAAGCAAGGTCAGGGTGGGGCATCCCCGGCTGAGATTAACAGCTATATTTCACAGGTTCAGGCTGCGATTAGAGGCCATCTCTATGACTGGGATACTTACAAGGGTAAAACCTGCACCTTACGTGTGAATCTGGCTCAGGATGGAACGCTGTTAAGTGTGAAATCAGAAGGTGGTGATCCGGCGTTCTGTCAGCAAATGCTGGCGGCAACGAGTCGGATGACGAAGTTCCCTAAACCGCCATCGCAGGCTGTTTATGAAACATTCAAAAATGCGCCACTGGACTTCAAACCGTAGTGATATTTTTCCCCGTTCAGGCGGGAAAAACAAACTTCGGTAGTCCCAGGGTTTTGGTAGTTTTGTGTATTTGAGTTTGTTAACATTCTGCTAAAGTATCGTGGGCTTTCCGCCTGGATAAGGGAGATATGATGAAGCAGGCATTACGAGTAGCATTTGGTTTTTTAATGCTGTGGGCGGCAGTGCTGCACGCAGAAGTACGTATCGAGATTACCCAAGGCGTTGACTCGGCACGTCCAATCGGCGTTGTGCCGTTCCAGTGGGCAGGGCAGGGTGCTGCGCCGGAAGATGTGGGCGGTATCGTGGCGGCTGATCTGCGCAACAGCGGCAAGTTTAATCCGCTCGATCGCTCGCGCCTGCCTCAGCAGCCGGGTAGCGCTCAGGAGGTGCAGCCTGCGGCCTGGTCTGCGCTGGGCGTTGACGCTGTCGTTGTTGGTCAGGTGACGCAAAACCCTGACGGTTCCTACAACGTGGCCTACCAACTGGTTGATACTGGCGGTGCGCCGGGTACCGTGCTTGCGCAGAACTCATTTAAAGTCACGAAACAGTATCTGCGCTATGCCGCGCATGCTGCCAGCGACGCTGTATTTGAGAAGTTGACGGGTATTAAGGGCGCCTTCCGTACCCGTATCGCCTACATCGTGCAGACTAATGGCGGCCAGTTCCCGTACGAGCTGCGCGTGTCCGACTACGATGGCTACAATCAGTTCCTCGTTCACCGTTCCACCCAGCCGCTGATGTCTCCGGCCTGGTCTCCGGACGGCGCGAAACTGGCCTACGTGACCTTTGAAAGCGGTCGTTCTGCTCTGGTCGTGCAAACTCTGGCTAACGGCTCCGTCCGCCAGATTGCTTCGTTCCCGCAGCACAACGGCGCGCCGGCGTTCTCTCCGGATGGCAGCAAACTGGCCTTCGCCCTGTCGAAAACCGGTAGCCTTAACCTGTACGTCATGGACCTGGGCTCTGGCCAGATTCGTCAGGTGACCAACGGTCGCAGCAACAACACCGAACCGAGCTGGTTCCCGGATAGCCAGAACCTGGCCTTTACCTCCGACCAGGCCGGTCGTCCGCAGGTGTATAAAGTCAATATTAATGGCGGCACGCCGCAGCGCATTACCTGGGAAGGTTCACAAAACCAGGACGCTGACGTGAGCGCTGATGGTAAAACTATGGTAATGGTAAGCTCGGCCGGTGGTCAGCAGCACATTGCCAAACAAGATCTGGAGGCGGGTGGTGTGCAGGTTCTGTCATCAACGTTTTTAGATGAAACGCCAAGTCTGGCACCTAACGGCACGATGGTAATCTACAGTTCTTCTCAGGGGATGGGATCCGTGCTGAATCTGGTTTCTACAGATGGGCGTTTCAAAGCGCGTCTTCCGGCAACTGATGGACAGGTAAAATCACCTGCATGGTCGCCGTATCTATGATAATAACTAATTGATTATTAAAGGAACAAAAGAAATGCAACTGAACAAAGTGCTGAAAGGGCTGTTGATCGCTCTGCCGGTTATGGCAATCGCAGCGTGTTCTTCTAACAAGAACGCCAGCAACGACCAGAGCGGTGAAGGCATGCTGGGTGCCGGCACTGGTATGGACGGTAACGCTAACGGTGGCAACATGTCTTCCGAAGAGCAGGCTCGTCTGCAGATGCAACAGCTGCAGCAGAACAATATCGTTTACTTCGATCTGGATAAATACGATATCCGTTCTGACTTCGCTGCAATGCTTGACGCGCACGCTAACTTCCTGCGTAGCAACCCGTCCTACAAAGTGACCGTAGAAGGTCATGCGGATGAGCGTGGTACTCCGGAATATAACATCGCTCTGGGTGAGCGTCGTGCTAACGCCGTTAAGATGTATCTGCAGGGCAAAGGTGTTTCTGCTGACCAGATCTCCATCGTTTCTTACGGTAAAGAAAAACCTGCAGTACTGGGCCACGACGAAGCGGCTTATGCCAAAAACCGTCGCGCCGTACTGGTTTACTAAGAGAATTGCATGAGCAGTAACTTCAGACATCATCTATTGAGTCTGTCGTTACTGGTTGGCATAGCGGCCCCCTGGGCCGCTTTTGCTCAGGCGCCAATCAGTAGTGTCGGCTCAGGCTCGGTCGAAGACCGCGTCACTCAACTCGAGCGTATTTCAAATGCGCACAGCCAGCTTTTAACCCAACTCCAGCAACAACTTTCCGATAATCAGTCCGATATTGATTCCCTGCGCGGTCAAATTCAGGAAAGCCAGTATCAACTGAATCAGGTTGTTGAGCGCCAGAAGCAGATCCTGCTGCAGATCGACAGTCTGAGCAGCGGTGGCAGCGCGACGGGGACGCAAACCCAGACGTCTGCGGGCGATCAAGGTGCTGCGGCTAACGCGCCAGCGGCCTCGTCAGGTGCTCCGGTGCAGACCGGCGATGCAAATACCGATTACAACGCGGCCATCGCACTGGTGAAGGAACCTTCCCGCCAGGACGACGCGATGACGGCATTCCAGAACTTCATCAAAAAGTACCCCGATTCAACGTATCAGCCGAATGCCAATTACTGGCTCGGTCAGCTGAATTACAACAAGGGTAAAAAGGACGATGCGGCGTACTACTTCGCTTCCGTGGTGAAAAACTACCCTAAATCTCCGAAGGCGCCCGATGCGATGTTTAAAGTCGGCGTTATCATGCAGGACAAAGGCGATACTGCAAAAGCGAAGGCGGTTTACCAGCAGGTTGTCAGTAAGTTTCCTGGCACCGATGGTGCCAAACAAGCGCAAAAACGCCTTAACGCACTCGGATGATTATGGCATGACCAGAAATCGCATCATTTCTGGTCTTGTCGCATGAATCCTAAGCAGTTAAGCGATCTTTATCTAAATTGTTGTTGCGCTGAATTCTGAAATCAGTAATATATGCCGCCGTTGCCAGGGATATCGAACAAGCCCAAAGCGACAAAAATAGTGGGTCGTTAGCTCAGTTGGTAGAGCAGTTGACTTTTAATCAATTGGTCGCAGGTTCGAATCCTGCACGACCCACCAATTTAACATCGAACTCAGATGTTAAGCGTGAAGGATAGCGTTGCGTCAGCAACGGGCCGTGGGGCGAGGCGAAGCCGAGTCATCCTGCACGACCAACCACTAAAAGCAGTATCCAGCGTAGTATCGGGTGATTAGCTCAGCTGGGAGAGCACCTCCCTTACAAGGAGGGGGTCGGCGGTTCGATCCCGTCATCACCCACCACTTCGGGTCGTTAGCTCAGTTGGTAGAGCAGTTGACTTTTAATCAATTGGTCGCAGGTTCGAATCCTGCACGACCCACCAATGTAAAAAAGCGCCCTAAAGGCGCTTTTTTGCTATGTGCTGAATATGGCATTCCAATCTGACAACCAGGTGAACACCACTTCGCGCGTCGTTCAGGCAAGCAAGCGTACACCTGTCTGATATTCCAGTTCTTTCACGCTATGACTTACCGCTGACTGGCTTAGGCCAATACTCTCCCCTGCCCGGCTAAAGCTATTTAGTGCGAGCAATGGTCGCATGAATCTTCAACTGCCATAGTGAGTAATTTATCTCTCTTTTTCATGAATAGATGCAATAAATCAATTTTATTTCTCAAATTAAAGAAAGCACAATAGCGACATCGATTTTCAGGAGCGTTTATGAAATTTTTCCGCATTCTTGATCCATTCACCCTGACGTTAGTCACCGTCGTCCTGCTGGCTTCCTTTTTTCCTGCTCGCGGCGGATTTGTCCCCTTCTTTGAACATTTAACGACCGCCGCCATCGCACTACTGTTCTTTATGCACGGCGCCAAACTCTCGCGTGAGGCGATCGTTGCCGGGGGAAGCCACTGGCGTTTACATCTCTGGGTCATGTGCAGCACTTTTATCCTTTTTCCCGTTCTTGGCGTGCTGTTAGCCTGGTGGGCACCAGTCAACGTCGATCCGGCGCTGTACACCGGGTTTATTTATCTCTGTATTCTTCCTGCCACCGTCCAGTCGGCCATTGCGTTTACTTCCATGGCGGGCGGCAACGTGGCGGCGGCGGTATGCTCGGCTTCGGCCTCCAGCCTGCTGGGGATCTTCATTTCGCCATTGCTGGTCGGCCTGTTGATGAATCTGCACGGCGCGGGCGGGAGTCTGGAACAGGTCGGCAAGATCATGCTGCAACTGCTGCTGCCATTTGTGCTGGGACACCTCTCTCGCCCGTGGATTGGCAACTGGGTGGCGAAACATAAAAAGTGGATCTCGAAAACTGATCAGACCTCCATTCTGCTGGTTGTTTATTCGGCCTTCAGCGAGGCGGTTGTTAACGGCATCTGGCACAAAGTCGGTGCCGGATCGCTGCTGTTTATCGTGATTGTCAGCATCGTGCTGCTGGCGATAGTGATAGTTATCAACGTGCTTGTGGCGCGCAGGTGCGGGTTCAATAAAGCGGATGAAATTACGATTGTCTTCTGCGGGTCGAAAAAGAGCCTGGCGAACGGAATTCCGATGGCCAATATTCTCTTCCCGACCGCAATACTGGGAATAATGGTGCTGCCGCTGATGATCTTCCATCAGATTCAGCTTATGGTATGTGCGGTGCTGGCGCGGCGCTATAAGCGCCAGGCCGAAGCGTTACAGGCGCAGGAAAAAAACCGCGCCTCCGAAGCCTAACGCGGGCGCTTAAGGGGCTGGACCAGACTGGTCAGCCCCTCTGTTTTAATCAACAGGGTTAATGCCATCAGCTCGCCAAGATGCCCGACAGGAAATTGATCCTTACGGGCAAACCACAGCAAATACTCTTCCGGCACATCGATTAAACGCCGCCCTTTGTATTTACCAAACGGCATTTCCGTATTGGCAATCTCAATAAGCTGCTCTTTATCCATGCGATTCCCCGAGCAGACGCAGCAT